>DDQE01000008.1 GCA_002342545.1 Caryophanales bacterium UBA2450 | reverse complement strand
CCTATTTCTAGGGTAATAAAAAGTCTCATCAACAATATGATGAGACTAGATTATGTGTAAGCTTTATATTACTTAAAAATAAAGCAGATATGATTTAACACTTATTAAAACTAGTTAACTTTTGTAAAAGTAAAGGTGTTATATACTTTTTGTGATTGAAACACATCAATTTGAAAACTTAACAAGGATAAATCAAATACACACGAATTATTTGCTGCCGCAGGTTCTAAGGCAAATGTTGGAAATGGACGATCATAAATACCACCACTCCACGAATTAGCTTTGTTTAAATATAAATCATAGCTAGTTAAAGTAAAAGTAACCAAATATGAATTTTCACTTTTTTCAATTTGATATGAAAAATAACAAATAGAATGGTAATCAATTGTATCATATGGATATGTTGTATCGCCAAGATCTCTAGCATTTAATCTAATAAGATGCCATTCACCAGTGCCGTTTTGATTAAAAGTCATATATTGTTCATCATAATCAACACCACTCTGTTGTTTGCTGGTATAGTTGTATCTTCCGGATAAAGTAACAATAGCTTCGCCTACAGTGATGACGTATTCCGCGGTTTTTGTAATGCCACTTTCTGTATAAGAAACGGTAACGGTAGGTGTTCCTGCTTTAGACATATCTGGTTCAGAAACATCAGTTGGTTCAACTTCTTGTTCAGATCCATCATTGTAATAAGCAGTTACAGTTCCATCAAACTCAAATGAATCTCCAACAGAATAGGAAGTTGTTTGTCCACTTAATACAATATAATCTAACTCAACATCTGCTTGTACAACAGCTATCTCGATAGAAATATCATGGTCAGGCATTGTAAATTCAATAACGCCATTTTTGACTACAAAATCAGTAATGTAGCTTCCGTTATATTCATTTGCATAATAGAATTCGTAAAGAGGATAATAATAAGGTTCAATAACAACATGTTTGCCTGCTTCAGCAGAATACTCTAATGACTCAGGAACAATTCCATCTAAATCTTGTCCTTCGAGTCCAACATACGAGATGTTATGTTCTATTGAAGCCGGAGTATTTGAACATGAATAATTGATAGTAAACGATGTAAATTGAGCATATCCTCCATCATTTGCAATACCAATATAATGAGCACCAATTGGAAGACTTTGACTTGCAGCTCCAGAGGCAACGGAAATGGCATTCCAATACGAATTATCATTTGACCACATGACTTTGAAGTTACCGCTCTGAGTGCCTTCTTTATATCCAAATGAAATTGAGCTAATACTTTGAAAGTTTGTGACGCTAGGAGCTGCTGGATCACTGACATAAAAATAAACAGAAGCAGTGTCAGCTGCAAATCTAGAAATTACGCCATCAATACCTGGCGCTGTAGAATTGGTAATGGTGGCCTTAACTATTGTACCGCTAACTTGCAAAGAACTTGCTAATACACAGAATGTACTCTTAATCGATCCTTCTAAAACATTTGAATTGCAATCAAAAGTTACTGATAAATTTTCATAATTGTCAGCTTTCGAACGATAAGCAAATAAATTATTGTTAGAAGAACTAAAACTAAACACAGAAACTCCTAGTACTGCAGCAAGAAGTGATGTTGATCCTAGTAATAATATTTTTTTACTTTTTTTCGCGTTCATAAGTTTTCAACCTCCTTAAATGTGCGCGCATACACAATATCCGGGTTAACCCGGAATTTGTATATTTGTTGAAAAGTATATAAAAAAAATATTTTTAGTGTCAACAAAAAATAACCTATAAATGAATATAAATAAATATGTTAATTACATAGTAATTAAAGTTTAACTAAAAGAATGGACAAAGAATATTGTATATTCCAATAAATTGGATAATTGCAGCGATCAAAATAAAGATATGAAAATAAGTGTGGAACCATTTGTTTTTCTTCCCAATCGCGTAGGATATCGCTCCAATCGTATAGACCACTCCACCAAGTAAGATAAAGATAAATACATTAAAGTCTAATACTTGTTTAAATGGATAGAAGAATATTACTGCCCAGCCCTGAATAATATAGATAATATATCCCACTAAGTCACATTTCTTATTTCCTAAACCTAAAATAGTGACTAAAAATCCAATAATTGCTAATGACCACTGAATAACAATTAAGGCAGTAGAGATATTATAGTCAGAGATCTCTCTTAAGCATATTGGAGTGTATGTTCCAGCAACAAATAAATAGATGTCACAATGGTCAATGACGCGACAGACCACGCGTATTTTGCTATTTTGAGGGCTAGAATGATATAAAGCGGAATTCATGAAAACCATAAACATAAAAATAAAATATATATAAAAAGGATACATACATTTAAATGTCAAATTATGCTTCACTTGAACGATTATAAATATCGCTAAAACAATTAAAGAAAAGACTGCCCCAGATAAGTGAGATAAGGAGTTCCATATTTCTTGTTTATGTGTGTATTTAGGTAACGCTCTTTTCATAAGACCACTACTATACACCTTTATTTTGCAAAATCAAAAAAATATGTGGCTAGTTCATTACTATTCCACATATTTTAACTTAATATAAACAAGACCTATTCAGCCTTGCTTTGTTCTTTGTCATCGTTTTTGAACAATACTTTGATATTTTTATATGGTCCAAATAGAGTTAACGTATCACCCTTTTTAATCACTGTATCCTTATTCGCATAAATATAATTATCACCGCGCTTAATAATACCAATAGTGATGTTATATCTTTCTTTTAATTTAGAATCTATGATTTTTACCCCCTCTAATTCTTCAGGGACTTCATCGACATAGACTTCCACTAAAGCGTTAGAACCATAATTATTAATAAGATTAATCTCATTATATTTTTCATTATCTTTAAGCAAATCATTAGATACAGAATTCACAAAAGCTTGTTTAATATCATTTAATAAACCAAAGACAATAACAACATCGCCTTTTCTAAACATTGTGTCTTTAGTGACATCTACCATTCTTTTCCCTCTTTTAATAGAAAGAATGTTAACTGAATAGTTTTTAGTTAATTCCATTTCACTTAATGGAATATCAAAAGCAAAATTAGGAATGTTATTTAATACAACCTCGGCGATTGCATGTTTCCCTTGCATATCTAAGATAGTGATATGGTTATTATTTCTACTTTTTTTACTAGAATTTATAGCAATTGCCTCTAAGAACTTTTGGAAATACTTATTAATTGGAGGAATCTTTAAAATAAGCATTATTAAGAATAAGCCAGAAGTAATATAAAGAATAATGAAATACCATTCAGTGTATCTTTGAATTGTGAAATCAATTTCCTTAACATTTACTAAACTAAAGAAGACGTTAATAATTAATCCCATAAAGGCTACAGAGAAAATGTGACCAGTATACATACAAATGGTGGCAATTCTTCTTCTACGGTCATCTCCAGCAATTAATTCACTCTCACTAGTTGTAAATCCAGTAGAGGTAAATAAAGAAGCAACTTGAAACTTAATTTTCTTTCTAGATAATCCAGTAAGTTTAAAAGCAACTGAAAAGATTTCTATCGCTAATAAATAGAATGTGACAATCGCTAAGATAAGTGCTAAAGCTAACCAAATATTCATACTTGTTCTATTCTACAATTTTACTTTGAGGTTTGGAAACAGAGTTTCAAATTCTTTTGGAACAGGAGCCTTAAATTTCATTACTTTATTAGTAAATGGATGCGTTAAAACTAATTCATAAGCATGTAATCCAAGTCTCTTAATTGGGTTAGTCGGATTACCATACTTATCGTCTCCAATAACGTTATGACCAATATCTCCTAAATGCACTCTAATTTGATTTTTTCTACCTGAATCAATATGAACATCTAAGAATGAATAATTCTCATTTTCGGCGATGACTTTATAGTGAGTAACTGCGTATTGTCCGTCCCCTGCTTTTTTAGAAGAATACATCATATTTTGAGCGTTTTTCTTCAAATACGAGGTCAAAGTGCCACTTTTTTTGTCTAATTTACCATCCACTATCGCATAATATCCTCTAGAAGAAACTAGATCATTCCACCTATCTTGAAGGGCGTCTCTAAGTTTTTCGTTTTTAGCTACCATCAACACCCCTGAGGTATCTTCATCTAATCTATGAACAACATAAATTCTATTGTGTTTGTCCTTTTGTTGGACATAGTCAGTTAACATACGATAGGCTGTTGAGCCTTTCTCTTTATCGCTAGCGATTGAAAGTAATCCACTAGGTTTATTGATTACTATAATTTCGTCATTTTCAAAGATGATTGGTAAGTTACTTCTAGTCTTCTTATGGATTGGAGTTTTTGAGATAATCACCACATCCCCTTTAGCAAGTTTAAAGTTATATTGTGATATTGGGGCCCCATCTACTGAGACTCTATGATTAGTTAAAATAGACTTTATGGAATTTCTAGATTGCCCTTTTAAAGTCTCGAGTAAAAATTCTAAGAGTTCACAAGGCTTAGTAACTGGATATTCTCTTATATCTTTATAGTCTTTGGAATGATGTTCAAATCTCTTTTTATTCTTGTTCATATATTTTTCTTTTTATCATTAAAGCATATTCTTTAGCGACATTAATACCAGTCACTTTTTCAAACTCTTCAAAGAAGGCGTTGGAATTAATCTCACATAATATTGGTTCGCCAGATTCTAAAAATATAAAATCTATTCCAGCGTATTCTATATCTAATTCTTTAGCGATATAACTTGCTAGTTTAAAGCATTTATCCCCTTCTTTTAAGGGCCTACTAGAAGCATTATCACCATAGTTACTTCTAAAATCAGTTTTGTTATAGCGGATAAATCCACCAACCACTTTTTTATCAATAATAATGACTCTCGCGCTTACTCCATAAGAGCTACCAACATATTTTTGAAATAATATAGGCGCGCGACAATGTTCTTTATATGCTTCTATTAGTTCTTCTTTAGTTTTAATTAGATATACACCTAATCCTAATGAACCATACACTCTTTTTAAAATTAAAGGTAAACCAAGTTTAGCAATAACGTCATCCAAGAATTTGAAATTTTCTTCTTTTAATTCCTGAGAATAAAATAATGGACCAGTAATTGTGTCCGGCATCTTAATTCCTCTAGAGGCACACGCGATATTTGTTAAAGCTTTATCATCACATAATTTGATAAAGTCTGCTTTATTAAATAAACGATAACCAGCTTTTTCTAGGATCCTTGCTAAATATATATCTTTATCCAAATAAATAATAAAATCACACGCTAGTAGATTAACTTTTATTTCACTATCTTTAATCATTGCTATAGTTCCGTCATTAACAAAAACATCCAGAGAGATTCCAAGTTTAGAGAATTCTTCTTTGTATCTTTTGATTTTATAGACGTTATGTCCTATTTCTTGATTAATAATAATGATCCCATTCATACCTAAATAATTATATTTAAATAACGCTATTTATCAAACTTTTTTATTACATTGTAATAATGTAGTTGCCTCAAAACTTTTTTTGCAAAAAAATCAAAAATCTTCCCTCTTTATATAATGTAGGGACTAATCATAACTAGACGTAGTTAGATGGCTTCTACTCTTCTAGGTAAGTGAGTAACTTACTGAAGAGAATGTTCTTTGTTGGTCTTGCTTCTATATCTTCAGTAGTTAAAGCTACTTAGAAGGAATGTGAAAGGAGGAATGATGTATGGAAACATTACTAATTCTGTTCCTATTGTGTCTGCTCGCCAGCATAATAAAAGGCCCTAGCCCAAGGGGTTAAGGCCTCAAAAACCACATCATTAAAGTAAACCATCGCGAGTGAATTGTCAACGTTTTGAAGGCATTCGCATAAAAAAGAAAAAGAAAAAGAAAATAACTATATAAATATTATTTATTAAGGAGGTAATTTGGTATAAAATTATTACATCGAAATATTTGTTTGTTTGTGAAGTCGATTACTACATCGATTTTGTAATGGAGGTATTTTTTATGAGAAACACAAATGAATTTAGAACACTCGCAAAAGACGAAATCGCGAAGTTAGAGAAAGATGTCTATGGTAGAGACGTCACTCACGAAGAAATTGAAATCGTCTTTATGTCCTATGTCATGGGATATATCAAAGGATTATTCGTTGTTGCTAGAAACACCGAAGGAAGAATTTATGAAGTTTCCTCTAATCCATCAAATGGAAAATTATATATTGATGTCTATAAAAAAGAAGGTAATAAAGTCGTTACCCTTTAATTCATAAGAAAGGTTTAATATATGAAAACTGAAAATATTCGTAACGTTGTTATTCTAGGTCACCAAGGAAGTGGAAAAACTTCTTTAGTGGAATCATTAGCATACGTTAGTAAACTTATTCCTGCTAAAGGAGAAGTTGAAAAGAAAAATACATTATCAGATTACACTCCTGAAGAACAAAAAAAGGGTGGATCTATCCAAACATCTATTATTCCTTTACAATACGAAGGATATAAAGTTAATTTAATCGACATTCCAGGTAATGATGATTTTATTTCTGAAACTATCGGAGTTACTGGAGTAGTTAAAGGCGCTGTTTTAGTGGTCGATGCCTCAGTAGGCGTTCAAGTTGGGACTATCAAACACTTTAACCAATTAAAGAAAAAAGGTGTTCCTACATTTATCTTTGTAAATAAATTGGACAAAGAAGATGTGGAATTTGAATTAGTCTTAGAAGAAATTAGAGAAAAACTCGGTAAAGAAGTTATCTCGTTCTGTTATCCTCTTGGTCATGATAAAGCTTTTGACGGCTTTGCTAATGCAGTCGATTTAAAAGCTCATATCTATAATGGTAAGGAATGTGTCGATGCTGAAATCTATCCAGATAAGCGCGCAAAGATTTTAGAATTACATAACACAATCGTTGAAGAAGTTGCCAAAACTAACGATGAATTATTAGAAAAATTCTTTAATGGAGAAGAATTCTCTCAACAAGAAATTAGAGAAGCTCTTAGAGTTGGAGTTCTAAAAGGTGAACTTACTCCACTTATCGTTGGTAGCGCTACTAAAAATATCGGTATTCAAACATTATTAAAAATGTTTATCTCTTATTTACCAAATCCAAATGACCTTAAACCTCTAGAGGCTCATGATGAAGCAGGTAATGATAAAGTAGTTCCTACTGATGTTAACGAACCATTCTCTGCTTATGTCTTTAAAACAATAGTCGATCCATACGCAGGCACCATTAATTTATTAAAGGTATGTTCTGGCGTTCTTAAAGTTGGTGATGAAGTTTATGTTAACGGCTCTACTCAAAGAGTGAGTATGCTTTATCAAATGACTGGTAAAAAATTAGACTCAGTTAATGAAATCATTGCTGGAGATATTGGAGCGGTCACTAGATTAGAAAAAGTCTCTTCAGGAGATTCTTTATCCTCTCCAAAATCAGTTACTATTTATAAACCAGTTAAATATCCAACCGCGGTTATCTTTAAAGCAATTATTTTAGCTAATAAAAACGATGAATCTAAATTAGGACCAGCATTAGCAAAAATGCAACTTGAAGATCCTGCCTTAGAAGTTAAACGTAATAATGAAACTAAGCAGTTATTATTAGGCGGATTAAGTGATTCTCATATCGCTTATGCTTTAGAAAAATTAAAGAGCGTCTATAAAATTGATCTCACCACCGAAAAAATGAAGATCATTTATAGAGAATCTATAAAAGGCACCGCTGAAGGAGATGGCAGATACGTCAAACAATCTGGCGGTAGCGGATTCTATGGTGTCGTTAAGATGAGATTTGAACCAGCAGAAGAAAATGTCTTTGCGGAAGAAATCTTTGGTGGATCTGTTCCTAAAAACTACTTCCCTGCAGTTGAAAAAGGTTTCTTTGAAGCTCTTCAAAGCGGCTTACTTGCAGGTTTCCCAGTCATTGGAGTTAAAGGGGTGTTAGTAGACGGCAAATATCACCCAGTTGATTCTAACGAACAAGCCTTCAAGATGGCTGGTATATTAGCCTTTAAAGACGCTTATATGAAATGTAAACCAATTATTTTAGAGCCAATTATGAGAATTAAAGTCAACATTGAATCTAAATATACTGGTAACATTCTTTCTGATTTAAATACCAGAAGAGCTAGAATTCAAAATATTGAAGAAAAAGAACATGGCTATCAAGAAATTGAGGCTCTTGTTCCTGAAGCTGAAATTATTGACTATGTCACTCAACTTAAGTCGTTAACTCAAGCTAGCGGCTTCTTCAATAGAGAATTCGTCAATTACGAAGAAGTTCCTGAATACTTAAAAGATCAAGTTATTCAAGAAAACGCAGTTAAACAATAATCATAGTTGTTAACTAAAATACCGCTTCTCTCAACAAAGCGGTATTTTTTTATATTTTACAAAGTAACTATTCAAATTTGAAATGTTCTTCTAATAGTAAATTGATATAATCAATCTTTAATTTTCGATATGTATTATAGTC
Organism: Caryophanales bacterium UBA2450; assembly: GCA_002342545.1. GTDB lineage: Bacteria > Bacillota_I > Bacilli_A > RFN20 > CAG-826 > UBA2450. The sequence continues at coordinate 5,723 of DDQE01000008.1, read as the reverse complement.
TCTACTATATTTACAAGTTAATTCATCACGGAATTTATTATATTCTCTAACTAAATGTTCATGTTCTTTTAATAAAGTAATAAATGCATTATAGCGATTAAAAATCTCTGAAGCATAGACCATCACTCTAATTGTAACTCCGTATCCAAGTACTTTTTTAGGAACAATCAAGGTAGAAACATCTTGTCCTTCCTCATAGTTAATAAGTTTATAGCCTTTAGATTGTAGACGAGTCATAACCGCTGATAAGTCAGATAATGTTTCAACAGTTACTAAAATATCAACATTGCGATTGCTACGCCCATTTTTATAACTAGTCGCCCCAATATGATTAATAGCGACTTTAAAATTCTTCAAGTAATATTGAAGGTTATTCTTTTCTTCTTCAAATGTTTTTCCCCATCCAGTTGGGTCAAATCTTAACATTATTAAGCTCCATCAATATGATTATCGCAAATATTGCCGTCATCTGCGACTTTATTAAATTTGTTATTACTCAAACTTCCACTAGAAGTATATCCCACTCTACGATTTACATAATCTCTAAATGTTTTAACTTCTTCAACAGTGTTAAATTTCGCCATAAAGAAGCGATCACCCATAACTCCAGATAAGACTTTTGGGTATCGTCCGTGGTTACAAATATTATTTTTAAAGGTTCTTAATACATCTTCATCGCTGTAGAAGTATTCAACGTTATCTCTTTTTGCTCCTGTTGGTAAATAATATTTTGGTTCCATTTTAACTTCAGGATGATTATCCGCCATAACTTGTCCGTATAAATCATAACAGTCAATCGAATTAGCGAAGTTATGCATGTCAGGAGAATAACCTCCAGGAGAACGAACATTAATCTCCAAACCTACAATATCACCAACTTTAAATAAGCCTTTTCTTGCTTTAGTGACTCTAAAATACTCAATATGGAAGAATCTCTTTTTAAGCTTAAATGCTTTAATAGTGGCTTTACCTAATTCAGCAAACTTTTTATCTAAGAATGGATTGCAGTAATAAAACATATCTCCACCTTCAATAAGGATGTCGCTGATTGATGGAGGACACTCTAATGAGGTAAAGTAAACTGCGTTACTATCACTATCTGCTAAGCCATCAAAAGTCACAATATCTCCAGAGACAAATGTTTCACAAATAAATTGGCATTTTGGGTCTTTTTTCTGGTAAAAAGCCTCTAATTCCTCTAAATTTTTAATTTTATAGCTCTCTTCAGCACCCACTCCAATATCTGGTTTTACAAATAATGGAAAGTCATATTTTTTTGCAAATTCTTTTAAAGATTCTAGATCACTAACAAGCATATAAGGAGCAACTTTAACTCCTGCTTCTTGGAAGTGTTTCTTCATAAAAGATTTTCTTTGATAATCATCTAACTCATTTGAATGTAGACCTGTGTCAATTGAAAATAAGTCTCTTAAAATTGAGTCTTTTCTTAACCAATATTCATTATTACTTTCTAAATAATCAATGTGACCATATTTTCTTTCAAAATAACCTACTGCTTCCTTTTCTTCATCAAAGTTATCTAAATTCGATACCTTGTAATATTCTGTTAGAGCTTCTTTTAAAGCAGGGTTAAGTTCATCATAAGGTTGATCCCCAACACCAAGAACTCTAAAGCCCGCTTTTTTTAGCCCAACGCAGAATCGATAGTATGTTTCTGGAAAATTTGGGGAAATAAAGACAAAATTTTTCATGTGTTTATTATAATCCTCTACTCTCTATTTGTTTAGTTTTAATCATTTTTAATAATTAAAAGATTTTGTTGCTTTAATTTTTATAAGTAATATAATACTTTCGTTGACGAATGTGTCAATCAAAAATATTATGCCTAGAACAATAGAACAAAACGAACAAATTAGATTAGAAAGAATAAATATTATCATGACCAGTGCAATGTATTTATTCGCTACTAAAGGATACGATTCCACTACTTTAGATGAAATCGCTAAAGACTCTGGATGCTCCCATGGTTTACTATATCATTACTTTAAAAATAAGAACGGGATTTATGATCATTTAATAGATAATGTGGTTTTCCCAATGATGCATAATTTAGTAAACTCAATTGATTTTAAGCAAAAAGCAAAATTTGTTTTATATGATTTACTAAATGTCCTTACAAAAGCTTTAAAATCAGAAGATGATCAATATGCTTGGGCTATTAATTTATTAATTAGTTTAGATTTAAGTATTGTTGAAGGCACTAAATCAACATCCGTTTCAAAAGCGAAAAATAAAAAAGTGTTCTCCTGGATTAGTTCTACAATAGAAAGAGGACAAACTGAAGGTGATTTTAATAAAGAAAAGATTGTTAGAGAAGTAGCTGCTTCTTTATTATGTTTTATAAAAGGATTAGCCTATTCTCGTACAAGATTAGGGCATAAGAAATTTATCTGCCCTAATATCCAAATACCGCTAAGTATGGTCTACTAATATGGTTAAGAAGTTTTTCAAGATCCTAAAAAGCGTTAGAGAATATAAAAAGTACGCGATTATCACGCCTATTTTTATGATAGGAGAAGCAGCCTTAGAATGTGCAATGCCATTTATTATGGGGATTTTTGTTGATGAACTTAAGGCTATGACTGGTCCAGATAGCTTCTTCCATTCTTCAACAAGTATTGGAATTCCAGTCTTTTATATTGCGTTAATGCTCCTTATTATGGCTATTCTTTCACTTTTATGTGGATGGTTTGGTGGTAAAACCGCTTCAATTGCCTCTGTTGGATTAGCCTGTAACTTACGTGAAGACTTATATAAAAAATTAAATGATTTCTCATTTGAGAACATTGATAAATTTTCTACTTCAAGTTTGGTCACAAGAATGACCACGGATATTAATAATGTCCAAATGGCCTTCCAAATGATGATTAGAATTGTCGTTAGAGCCCCATTAATGCTTGTTTTCTCTGCAATTATGACATTTGTTGGGGGAGGATTAATGGGCTTTATCTTTGTTGGCTTAGTTCCAATCGTCGGCTTTGGTTTATTCTTAATTTTTAAAAAAGCAATGCGTATATTTATGTCTGTCTTTAAAAGATATGACAATCTCAATCAATCCGTTCAAGAAAATGTTTCTGGTATTAGAGTGGTTAAATCTTATGTTAGAGAAGACTACGAAAAACAAAAATTCACTAAAGCAAGTGATGCAATCACCACTGACTTTGTCAAAGCGGAAAAGATTGTTGCTTTAAATAACCCATTAATGAATACATCAATTCATTTAAGCAATATCTTAATTCTTGGTTTAGGATCTTATTTAATCTATAAAACTTCAAAAGGATTTAATGGAATGGACTTCTTTGGTGGAGTTCTCACTCTAGGTGATTTAAGCGCGTTAATTACTTACGGCATTCAAATCTTAATGTCCTTAATGATGATTTCAATGATCATGGTCATGCTTGCTATGTCCATTGAATCTATCAAACGTATTTCTGAAGTACTAGACGAAGAACCTACTATTGAAAATGGTGCTTCTCCGATAATGAAAGTAGATAACGGAGAAGTTATCTTTGATAAAGTTAATTTCAAATATCGTAAAGACAGTGATAGACAAGCATTAACCGATATTAATTTAAATATTAAATCTGGTCAATTTATTGGTATTTTAGGCTCTACAGGTAGCGGTAAAACTTCTGTAGTTAATTTAATTTCTAGATTATATGACGTTAGCGATGGTTCAGTTAAAGTTGCTGGTCATAACGTAAAAGAATATGACTTAGAAACTTTAAGAAATAATGTCGCAGTTGTTTTACAAAAGAATGTTCTATTTAGCGGCACAATTGAAAGTAACCTCAAATGGGGTAATTTAAACGCGAGTGAAGAAGAAATGCTTAATGCTTGTAAAATCGCTCAAGCTTTAGAAATTGTTAATGCTAAACCAGAAGGATTAAAGTCTCGCGTTGAACAAGGCGGAGCTAACTTCTCAGGCGGACAAAAACAAAGACTCTGTATTGCTAGAGCGATCTTAAAGCAACCAAAAATTATGATTTTAGATGACTCAACTTCAGCGGTTGACACTAAAACCGATAGATTAATTAGAAAAGGGTTAAAAGAAGATCTCCCAGAAATGACTAAAATCGTCATTGCTCAAAGAATATCTTCTATTGAGGATGCTGATCAAATTATCATCATGGATAATGGTAGAGTTAACGCCATTGGAACTCATGATGAGCTCTTAAAGAATAACCACATCTATCAAGAAGTCTATTACACCCAAAATAGAGTAGGGGGTGATAAATAATGCCACCTGTTCGTATGAAAGAAAGAGGAAGAGCAAAAAAAGGCACTATGAAGAATCTTTTAAAGTTGCTCTTTAAGCTTTACCCTGCTCAACTAATTATTTCTTTAATTTGTTTAATCTTTAACGTTGCTGGTAACTTATGTAGCTCTATTTTTGCTGCTTTAATCACTACTGCTTTAACCGCTGCTGGAGCGTATGGATATAATCCATTTGTCGATGTTTATTCTGTTAGAAGTATTTTTGGCTTCTCCATGAATACAAACGTTAGCTACTTATTAATCATCTTAGGCTGTATTTACGTTGTTGGTATTTTTGCAGCATGGACATGGAATAGAACTATGGCTATTGTCACTCAAAAATTCCTTAATTATTATCGAAAAGCTATGTTCTCCCATATGGAAGACTTACCAATTAAATATTTCGACACTCACGCTCATGGAGCGATTATGTCTTTATACACTAATGATATCGATACCATTAGACAATTTATCTCTCAAGCATTACCAAGCTTAATTCAAACTGGATTAACAACTATCTTTGTTTTTACCACAATGTTAATTGCCTCTGTTTGGATGACTCTAGTCATTATTGGCGGCTTTATCATCATGTTATTTGTAGTAAAGATTATTGGAGGTAATGCCTCTAAATACTTTATTAAGCAACAAGCCTCATTAGCTAAAGTTGAAGGTATGATTGAAGAATCAATTAACGGCTTAAAAGTTATTAAAGTATTCTGTCATGAAGAAAAGAGCAATGAAGAATTTAAAGAACTAAATGAAGAATTTAGATATAACTCCACTCAGGCTAATATCCACGGCAATATTATGATGCCTATTATGGCGAATATCGGTAACTTCTTATACATTTTATGTGGTGTTATGGCCGCTTTAATATTTGTATTTGGCTGGAAAAACTTATCTTTATCAGGTTGGACATCTTTTACCGGGGAACAAGGTGCTGCCATGTTTGCGGGCATGATTGCCTTATTCTTAATGCAAAGTAGAATGTTTGCTAATAACGTGAATCAATTCTCTCAACAAATAACTTTCATCGTTATGGGTATGGCGGGAGCCTCTAGATGCCTTGAACTCATGGAAGAAGAGAAAGAAAAAGACGAAGGCTATGTCTATTTATGTAACATTATTAGACACGAAGATGGAACTTTTGAAGAAACTAGTGAACACACTCATGACTATGCTTGGAAATATCGTCATAAAGACGGAAGTTTAGAGTATCGCGAACTTAAAGGCGATATCTTACTTGATAATGTTGATTTCTCTTATGATGGCAAGAAGCTTGTTTTACAAGGAATTAATATTTACGCTCACCCAGGTCAACAAATCGCTTTAGTGGGTGCTACTGGAGCAGGCAAAACCACTATTACTAACTTAATTAATAGATTCTACGATTTAGCGGACGGCAAAGTCCGATATGACGGAATTAATATTAATAAGATTAAAAA
>DDQE01000059.1 GCA_002342545.1 Caryophanales bacterium UBA2450 | reverse complement strand
AATCCATAACCCAGATGCTCGGTTATTCAATTGCCGAGTAAGTTCACGAGAAAATAGTTCTTATAACCAAAAAGCGTTACAAGTTTATCAAGAGGCATTACCAGGATATACAATCCACGGAATAGAAGGGTTTTCTAAATATCATGATTGTGCATTTAAAAACACTGACGCTCTTCACTGTCGCACCCATGAAGTTCCTGATCAAGATATGCTCTTTATTGATACTAGAGAAGTAGTGAGTGGAACAGTCTCTTATTCAGATACATATTTAGTGAAGGCTAATATTGTTAGCTATGCTAAAAGTGATATTGATAGTGTTTATATCTATTACTCTATTAATGATGGAGCGTATCAAAAAGAGAATATGAGTAAATATTTAGAAACCTCTAACTATACTTATACATTTATGAATCTAGATGTTGGAGATTCAGTGAAATATTATATTGAGGCAAGTGACATCTCTAATCATAAAAACGTGGACCCAACTTGCGGTAAGCTAGATCCACATCAATTTACTATTTCTTAGATTTTGATAATAGTATCTTTTTAATAACCCAGTTTTGAAATCTATCGGGCATTATATTGAGTAATATTAGAAGCTTATTACGATTAATCTTATAGACGTATTTAGGCTTCTGTTTCTTTAAGATTTTATATGTTATTTTTGCTATTTTTTCTGGAGGTATCTTTTTGGCTTCTACTTTATTAGTGATGTCCATGAATTTATTGGCGTTATATTTATATAACTCAGTGTTTTCAGAGAACCTTTTAATTCCACTGGTGGAATCATCTAATAAGGTAGTGTCTACCGCTCCTGGACGAATAATTATCACTTGTTTATTTAAAAGCTGCAGTTCCATTCTTAAAGAATAGGCATATTTTTCGATTGTGGTTTTAGTAATTCCATATATCCCGGTAAAAGGAAGTGGGTCTAGTGGAGCTAATTCACTAGAAACAATAATGACTTTGCCTTTTTCTTTTAATAATGGGAGATAGATTTTGTTTAATCGATAGATCGCAAAGACATTGATATCAAAGATTCGAATAAATGCATCTTCAGACATTTCCACTAAAGAATTAACGTCATATATTCCCGCCATCGAGATAATCGCTTCTATTTCTTTAACTTTATGGCTAACTTCTATATAACTTGCTTCAATTGATTTAGAGTCTCTTAAATCAGTTTTGATAAATGTTAATTCTTTGATTTCTTCTTTTGGAGCTTTGATATCTAAACCAAAAACATGATAACCGTTTTCTATTAACTTTTTACAAGTGGCGAGTCCCATTCCTCCAGAGACACCAGATAAAATAACATATTTCATATCTACCTCTATTATATAGGAGAGTAAATATATCGTGCATTATTCTATTAGTTTGCTAAAATAGATAATCGTTATCGATTATGAGTGTTGAAATTATTTTATTAGTCATCTATCTAGGAATTGCTCTAGCAATGGATGCTTTTGCAGTTTCTATTACGGATGGACTTGTCTATCAAGATATTAATAAAAAGAAAGCTTTATTTATCGCTACTACATTTGGAGTAATGCAGGCTCTTATGCCTTTAATCGGCTATTGGCTAGTTGAAGGAATTGAAGTAGCAGTGGGTAATAATAAATACGCGAATCTGATGGCGTTAATTGTTACTTGGCTTGCCTTTGCTTTATTAATCTTCATTGGTTTAAAAATGCTACTAGAAGGTATAAAAGAATTAAGAAAACCATCAGAAGAAAAGAAAGCTAAATTATTCTCTTATAAAGAAGTATTAATTATGGGTGTTGCGACTGCAATTGATGCTTTAGCATCAGGAGTAGCGCTACATTCCAATATGTCGAACAATGTCACCATCTGGTTACATGTATCAATTATTTTAGTTATTACATTTGTTTTATCTTTTATCGGAGTGATATTAGGAAAACAAATTGTTAAATTATTTAAAGGGAAATATGAGGTTACTCAAATTGTCGGAGGCTGTATTTTATTAACTCTTGCGATTTGGGTGGTGTTATCTCATTATTTAGGTATTTAATATGAAAAAGATTAAAATTGCTCTTACTGGTGCAAGTGGAAATATGGGCGAGAGACTATTTGCTTATTTGCTTCCTGAAGATTATGTTGAAGAAATTCGAATTCTTGATCATGACAAAAAAGGCACCAAAAAGATTTTAAAAGCTAACAAAAAATATCTTAATAAAGTTAAAGTGTTTATCGGTTCACTCGCTAATAAAGAGATTGTAAAAGAATTAATTAATGGAGTGGATTATGTTATTAATCTTGCCGCTGCTATTCCTCCAGAAAGTGATAAGCATCCTGATCACGCTATTGAAGCTAATGAAACTGGAGTTAAAACTTTAATAGAAGCAATTGAAGCAGTTAAAGAACATCAACCAAAATTAATCCATACTTCTACAGTCGGTTTATACGGAGATAGAAGTGACAAACATTTATATGGAGAAGTTGGAGATCCTTTATTAATTTCTCCTTTTGATATCTACGCTTTAACAAAGATGCGTGGAGAATTCATGGTCTTAGAGTCTAATATTGAAAACTGGACTGTGATTAGACAAACCGCGATGCTATATGACAAGATGCTCGCTAAAAACATTGATGATGGATTAATGTTCCACACTTGCGTTAATTCGCCTTTAGAGTGGTCTACCGCTAGAACTAGTGCGGTGTTATATCGCAATATCATTAGAGCGGATGTTAAAGGAGAATTAAATGCCGATAATTTCTGGAAACATTGTTTTAATTTAACTGGCGGGGAGAAAAACAGAATCACTGGTTTTGAAACAGTGGAACTTGGTTTTAAGATGATTGGAGCGAATTTCTTCCAATTTTTTAACCCAAATTATAATGCGACAAGAAATTTCCATGGCTTATGGTATTCTGATGGATATAAATTTGAAAATATGTTCCATTACATTGGCGAGACCGTCTACGATTTCTGGGATAATGTCGCTAAAGAACACAAATTATTTGCTTTAGGCCGTATTGTTCCTAAAAAGTTACTCAAAGCTTTTATTATTAAGCCATTATTAAAAGATGATAATGCGCCTATGTATTGGTATAAACATCATGATGAAGCGAGAATGATCGCCTATTTTGGTGGTATTAAGCAATATGAAAATCTTCCAAAGAAGTGGAGTGATTTTAACATTTTATGTAAAGGTAAAGATTTAGAAGGCAATAATGTTGATTATGATTATTTAAGAAGTCATCCAACTAGATTAGAACACTTCTTTGATATTGATAAGCCAAGAAGTGAACTCACTATTGAAGATTTAAGAAAAGTTGCTGAAGCCCATGCTGGTAAATTAATTAGCACCGACTATAAAAAAGGCGATATATATAAAAAACTTGAATGGGAAACTCAAGATGGAGAAAGATTTATTGCTTGTCCACATACAGTCTTATATTGCGGCCACTGGTATAATATCTCCTATAAAGAACATGCCTGGGATTTTGATCGATTAAGTAAAAAAGACAAGGTTTATGCGCAAATCTGGTATGATAGACACGAGCAAAATGAAGATAATTATTACTATTTTGACGATAAATTCAAAGCATATTATAAGAAAATAGGTGAATAAACATGAAAATTGCAATTTATTATTTTACTGGTACAGGTAATACTGAACTAACAGTAAAAAAGTGGGCGCAAGAAGCCAATAAATACAATATAGAATGTGATCTTTTTAAAGTTGAAGATTTTAAAGATGATGTTGACGTTTCTAATTATGATAAAGTCGGCTTTGCTTATCCAATTCACGCTTTTAACGCCCCAAGAATTTTATGGAAATTTGCTACTAAAATAAAAAAATTGTCTATTAAAAAACCTGCTTTTATCATTATGGTTAGTGGTGAATATATGAATATGAACCATTCAAGCGACTATAAACTTGCAAGAATTTTAAAACGTAGAAATCTTATTATTGAAAGTGAATACCATTATTTAATGCCATACAATATGATTTTTAGACATACCGAAAAGCGAGCTTTCGATATGTATAAAACTATGAATGCTTTATCTGAACTTGATGTTAAAGAATATTTGATTGAAAATAAACCTCATCATCTTAAAAAGCATCTATCTATTCATCTATTTATTTGGCTAATTAGAATTGAACAATTATATGCTCCTTTATATGGAAAGATGTTGCATATTAAAAAGAAGAAATGTATCAAATGTATGCAATGTGTTAAATCGTGTCCAGTAAAAAATATCGAATTTAAAAATGATAAATTTAAGTTTGGATGGCACTGTACATTATGTTCTAGATGCTCGTTTAATTGTCCAACAAATGCCTTCAATACTGGCTTTTTATTACCATGGAAAGTCAATGGTAAATATAAGTTTAAAGAGCCTGATTTTGTAGAAGTTGATAAGCATAAAAGATATTGCAAAAAGAGTTATGCTAGATACTATAAAGAGGCAAGCAACAGGCTTGGAACTATAGAGAAATAATTTTTAACAGAAATACAAATAGTGGGCTTTTTACGATAAATTTTGCTAAAAAACCCATTATTTTTTTATTTTTCTTTACACATGCGCTCATATGCATATATTATTTTATATAGGAGATTTTATCTATGAAAAAGAGTCGTAAAATTACATTAATTTCACTCACTTGTACTAGTGCTTTCTTTTTACTAGCATTTGCAGTTTTATTTATGTTGCTCCCTGTATTTACCGGTGAACAATATGGTGTGAAAATTTTTGAACAATTCCAATTAATAAGTTTGTTATACTCTCGTCCATTTATTGGCGCTGAAGGTTTACCACTTGCATTATCCATTGTTGCTCTTGTTTTATCAGGCGCATGGTTAGTGACTTTGGTACTTGGAATTGTCTTATCTTGCTTAAAGAAAAAATTCAAATACCTCTCATTTATTCCTGTAATGGTTTTTGCTTTATTTGCCGCAGAAGCCTTACTTGCTTGTGGAATTGAATACGTTTCTATGTTACGCAGTGGATTAACAGGTAGTATTATTCTTGGTATTTTCTTATTCTTAACTGCCTGTCTTGGATTTGTCCTTACATATGTGACATATGCATTAGGCTTAGCTTGGTCTAAAGAAGTCCCACAAGTTGAAGAAACCGAAATCGCTCCTGTTGCTGAAGAGTCTGCTGATCCAGAAATCATTGAAGAAGGAGAAGAATTATCTGCTCCAACTGTTGAAGAACCAGTTGTTGTTGCTGAACCAGTTGAAGAAGCTCCTGCTGTTGAGCCTGAACCTGTTAAAGAAGAAACAAAACCAGAACCAGAACCAGCGCAACAAGTTAATGTTAATGTTGGTGCAAGTGGATTAGACCAAAACTCTCTTGCTTCCTTATTAAGAGAAGTGGTTAGAGATATCGTTAGAGACGAAATTGCTCGTAATAATGCTAACCAACCAGAAAAGACACAACAATCTCCTACTGGAAATCAAACAATTACTGGTGCCACATTTGGTGGACCACTTGTTGTTCAATATTTTAATGGCGGAATTAATGGAGTTACTCCTGCTGCCCCTGTTACTGCTGAAGCTCCTAAAGCTGAAACTGCAAAAGTTGAACCTGCTCCTGTTGAAGAGAAAAAACCTGAACCAGAGCCAGTTAAAGAAGAAGCAAAACCAGAACCTGCTCCCGCTCCAGAAGTTAAAGCGGAACCAGTTCCATTATTTACTAAAAAACCCGAGGAACCTGGACAACCAGAAACTCCAAAATATGAAAGAATTGGCTTTGCAGAAAGATTATTAAAATCTGATAAAGAATTACATGATTTATATAACGAACTTAAGAATGAAATTCTTAGTTACGGAGTTAAATCTCGTATTTCTGCAGTTGGTGATACCTTCCGCTTACACAAGAAAATGTATGTCAGAATCACTGTTGCGGGTAAATCACTAAAATTATACTTCGCTTTAGATCCAAAAGATTATGAAGGAAGTACAATCCCAGTGCAAGATGCCTCTAACAAGGATATGTATGCGGAAATCCCATTAGTGTTTAAAGTTAAATCCGGATTATCTGTTAGAAGATGTAAAGACCTTATTCAAGCAGTTATGGAAAAAGATAATCTTGAACAAGGTGAAATTGGAAAAGTTAACTGGGTTAAAGAACTTAAAGCAGAAATGGATGCCGACAAGAAAAAAGAGAAAGAAGAAGAATAATCGGCTTTCAAATAAATTAGACCAACTTTGTTGGTCTTTTTTATATCCTAAAAATTTAACAATTATATGATATAATTATTAACCGAACTCATAAGTTCAGAATGGAAGTGGTTTATTAATGCCTGACCCCGCTATATCGTGGATTATCATTATTGTTCTAATAATTTTACACTTTTTCTTTTCTGGGGCAGAAACCTCCATCGCTTGCTGTAACAAGTTTAAAATGCAAGTTGATGCAGACGAAGGAAAGACCATTCCTAAAATATTATTAAAAATTATTGATAAATATGATCGTGCCTTAACGATTATTCTTATCGGAAATAACGCTGTTGCTATCGCTATATCTTCAATTTCGACATTATTATTTTTGTCGTATTTTGATAGTGTTGGTATTCCTGAAGCGACTATTTCTTTAATTTCCTCTATTACCATGACTTTTATTGTTTATGTAGTGGGAGATACCTTACCAAAGACAATTGCTAGAAGTATTCCAGATACATTCTCAAAAATCGTGGCTTTACCAATTTATTTCTTAATGTATTTACTTTACCCAGTCACCATTATTTTTGAAGGTGGGGTAAAGCTGACATCTAAAATCTTTAGATTAAAAGAAGAGGAAGAGTTTACCGAGGAAGATTTAATTGATGAAATTGAAAAGGCTTCTGAAGGTGACATGATTGATGAAGAACAAGCCGAAATTGTGCAATCAACAATGGATTATTTAGATACTTCAGTTGAGAAGGTATTAACTCCAAGAAATGCGATTTTTGCGATAAATATGCGTGATTTGACTAATGAATACTTACAAAGTATTATTACTCAAACCAATTATTCCCGTATTCCTGTATATGACAAAGTCTTTGATAATGTTATCGGTATACTTAACGTCAAAATATATTTTGAAGAATATTCCAAAGACCCACACGTTTCTATTAGAAGCATCTTACAAAAACCATATTTTGTTTCTAGTAAAGTCATGATTGATGATTTATTCCATGGCTTTAGAAAACATCATACCCACATCGCATTAGTTAGAAATGCGAATAATAGAATTATTGGTATGGTGACTATGGAAGATATCTTAGAAGAAATTGTTAGTGATATTTCTGAACCTGCTAGTCAGAAAAGGAGAAAAGCATAATGAAGTGGTGGTATTGGTTAGCGATTGCTTTATTAGCTTTTCTTAGTATGTTCTTTTCTAGTGCGGATATGGTTTATAGTGTTGTTAACCAGTCTAAGCTTGAAGATGCTTCAAATAAAGGCAATAAAAAGGCCAAGGTAGCTTTAAATATCGCTAAAGATTATGAATTCTCCATTGCCTCGATTTTATTTGGTAATAATCTTGTTAATATTTTGGCGTCATCAATCATTACTTTAATTGGTGTGTGGTGGAACACTAAACAAGGGATTACTTGGGGCACAACAGTGGCTTCAGTAATATTTACTGTATTTATTATTATCTTTGCGGAATTTGCCCCAAAAAGCTTCTCTAAGAAATATTCTTACTCCTTAGCGATAATTTATGCTTATCCGGTAATATTCTTTAAATATCTTACTTCTCCATTTGTGTGGCCTATATCTAAATTATTCTCTTTAATTGGTCGCTTATTTAAAAAGAAGTCTAAAGAAGAAGACCAAATTGATGAAGATGTTCTTATGAACATGGTGGATGAACTGGAAGAAACTAAAGAATATGATGAACAAGACGCTGAATTAGTAAAAAGCGCGATCGATATTAATGACGTTGAAGCTCATGAAATTATGACCCCACGTGTAGATGTATACGCGATAAATATAGAAGATGATTTATCTGAGATTATCAAAGAAGGTGAAATCTTTAAACATTCTCGTATCCCTGTTTATGAAGACACAATTGATAATGTCATTGGCATTTTGCCAATTAAAGAACTCGCTAAAGCGATATTTAGAAAAGACGAAAATATCGATATTTTATCTTTATGTTATAAGCCTTTAATTATTCCTCGTCATAGGCAATTATTAGATTTATTAGAAGAATTTAAATCTTCTAAAATTCATATTGCTCTAGTGATGGATGAATATGGAGGGTTAGAAGGTATTGTCACAATGGAAGATATCTTAGAAGAAATCGTAGGCGATATCTTTGATGAAACCGATGAAATTGAAGAAGAATATATTGATAACGGCAACGGAACTTATATTGTTGACGGATCAATGAACATTGAAGACTTCTTTGAATTAATTGAATATAAAGGCGAATTTGAAACCGACTATGAAACTGTTGGAGGATTCGTTCAAGAAATACTAGATAGATTTGCTGTGACTGGAGACAAATTTACTTTCGCTGATCGCTATGAATGTGAAGTTCTTAACGCAGATGAATATACGGTTAATAAGCTTCGTGTTATCGACACCGAATTTAAAAAGGAAGAAGAAGAGTAATAGAAAAAGCCGATTACATAGTAATCGACTTTTTTATATTGCTTAATTCAATTAGAATTTACGATTTGCAAAGGCTTTGACACCTAAGAAGATAGCGTGTTCGCCTAATTCTTCTTCAATTCTTAATAATTGATTGTATTTCGCCATTCTATCAGTTCTACTAGCAGAACCGGTTTTAATTTGTCCAGCATTAACCGCAACAGCTAAGTCAGCGATAGTGCTATCTTCGGTTTCACCAGATCTATGTGAGACCATGCAGGTGTAACCATTAGTTTGAGCAAGTCTAATTGCGTCTAATGTTTCGGTTAATGTACCGATTTGGTTAACTTTGATTAAGACAGAGTTAGCGACATCGTTAACGATACCTTTTTTAACAAATTCTGGGTTTGTGACGAATAAGTCATCACCAACGAGTTGAATCTTTTTACCTAATCTTTGAGTTAATTTGGCCCAGCCTTCCCAATCAGATTCTGCTAAACCATCTTCGATGGTAACAATGCTTGGGTATTCCTTAACCATTTCTTCTAAGTAAGCGATTAATTCTTCAGTAGTCTTTTTGCCTTCGCCAGATTTAACGAGGTTATACATTCCGTTACCTTCATAGAATTCAGAGGAAGCAACGTCCATACCTAAGAAGATTTGTTCGCCTAATTTATATCCTGCTCTTTCAACTGCTTCAGCGATTAAAGCGAGTGGTTCTTTATTACCGTGTTTACAGCTTGGAGCAAATCCACCTTCATCACCAACACCAGTTTCATAACCATGTTCTTTAACAACCTTTTGTAAGGTGTGGAAGATTTCTGTACCCGCTCTTAAAGCTTCTCTAAAGCATGGGAAGCCTGCTGGGATAATGAAGAATTCTTGGAAGTCAACGCTACTTTGAGCGTGAGCGCCACCATTAATAACGTTCATACATGGGGTAGGAATAACTTTTCCGTTGGTACCGCCAATATAACGATATAATGGTAATCCTAAGGATTCAGCAGCGGCTCTAGCAACTGCTAAGGAAACGCCTAAGATTGCGTTAGCACCTAAATTCTTTTTAAATGGGGTGCCATCTAATTTAAGCATAGTGGAATCCACTAAAACTTGATCAGTAGCTTCTAAACCAACTACTGCTGGAGCGATTTTGGTGTTAACATTTTCAACTGCTTTTAAAACACCTTTTCCGCCATATCTAGATTTGTCGCCATCTCTTAATTCTAAAGCTTCACTTTCTCCAGTGGATGCTCCAGAAGGAACAATAGCGCGTGCTTTTGTACCGTCCTCTAAAACAACTTCAACTTCAACAGTTGGGTTGCCACGAGAATCAAGAACTTCGCGACCATGAACTTTGACAATTTTTGCCATGTTTATTTTTCTCCTTTTTAAGTCCATATGTATTATATACAAGTATTAAGAAAAATAAAAAGTTTTCTTAACTAACCGTATATATTTTGTTAATCGAGAAAACTTATTTCCCTAATGATTTATAGATTTGATAGATTTGATCACACACATCTTCTAAGACATCATCAGAAGAATTTTTTATGACATAATCTACTTTTACGATATTTTCTTTTTTGAATGCTTCTCTATCGTGCTTGATTCTTGATTCGATTTTTTCAGGTTCATCTCCTCTAGAGACCATCCTTTTTCTTCTTGTGTCCTCGTCGGCTTCTAAATAGAATGTGACGATAGAGTCGTTTTTCAATCCAATATAACTTCTTAATCCTGCTGGATCTATAATTACACATTTATTATTAGCAATTTGATCTTTAGTGGAGCCATATAGATTTCCGTTAAAGAAGGTATATTCGACAAATTTATCTTCTCTAATCATCTTTTCAAATTCACTTGGAGTAACAAAGAAATAATCTACTCCATTTACTTCACCTTTTCTTTTTGGCCTAGTGGTAGTGGTGACAATTTTTCTTATCCCATATTTTGAGGCTAGAAGTTTAGCAATTTCTGTCTTACCGCTAGCGCTCGCACCTGCTAATACAATCATGCCTTAATTATATACACAATTGACGATATATCAACTTTTTGAAAAAAAATTCTAGCAGCACACCAAATTGG
>DDQE01000053.1 GCA_002342545.1 Caryophanales bacterium UBA2450 | reverse complement strand
CTTAAACTTATAATCTTCTTCAACACCTAAAACAACGTTAGATTCGCCTTCTAATTTAATCACTTTGTTATTTGAGACAATATAAGGTTTTTCGTGTCCGGCGTTGATATATGTAATTTCATTCTTTTCAAAATCAATCACACCAATAAAGGAAGTAATGAATAATAATTCATTATTATTTTTAGTGAGCATGTTATTCACGCTATTAATGGCATCGACTAGATCTTTATAAGATTGAACTGCAGACTTAATTAATTCCTTGCCCTTCATCATGAATAAGCTAGCAGGGATGCCTTTACCAGAGACATCACTAATTAACACTGCTAAACGGTGGTCATCTAAATAGAAGTAATCATAGAAATCACCACCTACTTCTTTAGCAGGTTTAATAAATGTTCTAATTGAAGTTTCACCATCATCAAATTTTGCTTTTGGTAAAGCTTCTAGTTGAATCTTACTAGCAATCTCTAGTTCAGCATTAATCTTCTCTTTATCTTTTGCATCCTTTTTAATGATATCAACATAGTTGACAAGCTGGTCTTGCATTAAGATAAATGAGTCTACTAGTGTCTTGACTTCATCGTGAGACTTAATATTTGGATCAATAGTTTTAAATGGCTTATTGGCCTTTAATTGATTGGAAACATCTAAAGCCGCTTTGTTGAGTTTATTGATGTTTTTAACAAACATAAAGTAAGACAAAACTGCATATAGAATAATAACTGCTAGTCCACTACCTAAAAGGATTAAAATTTCATTTCTTAAAATAGGCGCGTAGTCACTAGCCACTTTACTAGTTTCATATGCTACAAACATATAGCCAATAGTCTCAACTTCACCACTGACATCACTTTTAATTTCAATAAATTTAGTTTCGTATGACCCTAATTTATAGCCTTTAATATAATCGTGCCCGACATCATAAACATGATCAGTTGGTTTTATATTGTAATGGCTACCAACACAGAAATAGAAAATATTCTTTTCCTTTGATGTGTCCATTCTAGAATCAGTTATGAAAATAAAGCGATTTGAATTAGTAGGATCTTTCATCGCATAAAAAGTATATTGTGAAGCATAAAATGAAGCATTGAACAGAACATCTGTTATATCACTATAGGCTCTTTTAAATTCGAAATAAGCAAGGCTACCAGGAAGTCCTTTTGGATAAAAGAATGGATAAGCATTTTCAAATTGTTTTTCATAAGCTTCAAAAGATGGATAATCAGATAGTTCTACATCTTTTACAAGATCATATCCTTCCATTACCTTCTCTTGAACTGTTTCAAAAGAACTTGTTCTACGAGTACTAGAATCTAAAGTATAGTAAGTATTAGCATATTCAAGAGCGGCAATACCATCAGATTCTAAATCAGCCTTAGCCTTGCTAATCATGTTGTTATAACTAACAACTACAGCGACTGTACCCGCGATAAAAGAAGCGATTATTCCAAGTAAAATCACTTTTAAAAGTATTGGAAAATGGAAACGCTTCTTATCTTTCATAAATTAAATTATTTAACAGTTAGAATGTTATTAAATCCGGTCACTTTAAAGACTTCTTGGCAAACTGGATTTAAGTTATGGATTTCTAAAGCTTTATTTGATGCCGCTAAAGATTTTTTAAGGGCTAATAAAGCACGTAAACCTGCTGAAGAAATATATTCAAGTTCTTTAGCTTCAATAACTACTACTTCTTCTTTAATTTCCTCTTTAGAGAGGGTGTCAGTAAATTCAACGGAAGTGACTGTGTCTAATCTTCCTTTTAGAGCAACCACTAATTGCTCTCCGTGTTTAATAGAAATTTCCATATATATTTATTCTCCTTTAAGTTTTATTTCAAACACTGTGTTATTTAAGTTAAGTATACGCATATAAGTCATCTTATCGGTAATATTTTTGATAAGTTTTAATCCGCTTGTGGAATATTCTTCTTTCTCATCAAACTCTACCTTAGTAGGGTCAAATGGCACTCCATCATCCCTTATTCTTAATAATAAGTTATCTTTGAAGAGTTTTAAATTAACATCGATATAATTGTGGCTATTTTTCTTATAACCATAGTTAATGATGTTATCCACCATCTCTTCAGCTGCAAGTCCCACTATTTGACTTTCTCTATTTGGAATATTATGGCTTTTCGCAAATTCAGTAATTTGTTCTGAAACAATTGATGCGTTTTTTTCGTTGTTATCTAACGAGACATCGAATGATTCAACATCTAGTTTCTCAAGCATGAAAATGCCTTTATATTTTTTCTTTTTGTTATAAAAGTGGATAAAGATATAAACAATTATTACTGTAGCTAGTTCATTAATCCAGCACGCCATACAATATCCCATTAATGGATCACTAGTATGTAATAAACCTAAAGTTAAAGGTAAAACAATCACTAATTCTCTTAAAAAGACTGTAACCATTGAAGAGACGTTCTTATCAATGGTTGGATAATAATTTGTGGAGAACTTATTAATTTCATAGGGAATGAAAGAAATAAGATAAACCCATAAAACAGTATTGATTCTGGCGATATCTCCAGTATAATCCGCTCCAAATATCGCACAATACGCATTAGGGAATATCAAAACAAACAATGAAATAAAGACAGTAATACCAATATTTATCCAATAAATTTTTCTAGCAACGGATTTAAGTGAATAATAATCTTTTTCTCCATAAAATATACCGCACAAATTAGGAATAATGTTAAGAACTCCACCACAAAGTAGGTCAAATAAGAAGACCATATTAGAAACTAATCCATATAGCAATAAATCATTATCACCAAATAATTTTCCAATAAAAATATTGACGAT
>DDQE01000048.1 GCA_002342545.1 Caryophanales bacterium UBA2450 | reverse complement strand
CTTAGAGGGAGTGATCCTGACGCGGCTATTTTCTATTTAGCTAAGATGCTTGAAGCTGGAGATTTACAAGCAGTTTGTCGAAGAATTTTATGCTCCGTAAATGAAGATGTCGGATTAGCCTATCCTTCTTTAATTCCAATAGTCAAATCATGTGTTGATATTGCCCTACAAATTGGTATGCCTGAAGCATATTTGCCTTTAAGTAACGCGGTTATTTTAATTGCGACTGCTCCAAAAAGTAATTCAACTTGTATGGCCTATATGAAAGCGGTCTCTGATATTCAAATGGGTAAAGGAACTACAGTCCCTAGAACATTACAAAACACTCATTTTGATGGAGAAGATCAACTTAACAAAGGACAAAATTATAAATATCCTCATGACTATAAAAATCATTATGTTAAACAACAATATCTTCCAGATGATGTAAAAGACGCTCATTATTATATCTATGGAAGTAATAAATTTGAACAGGCTCTAAAAGAGTACTGGGATAAAATTAAGAAATAATTATGGATAATTTAAAAAGTTTATTAGACAGCAAACAATATGATTTAGTGCTTAAATTAACCGAGACTAGTACCTCTAGTAACGATTTATTTTATCGTATATCTGCTTTTATCTTCTTAGGGAAATATGAAGATGCTTTATATGTTATTCAAGATCATCAAGAAATTCTAGAAAGTAATTTACCAGCTTTAATTAACGCTCATATAAATTTGTTGTGCGTATTAGGAAGATTTGAACAGGCCTATACAGTGCTTGATTATTATAATAACCTACCTTATCAATCTCAAGTCGTGGAAGAAATCTTGAGAAAAATGCCAAAGGTGATTGAGGCCGAAGAAAAGAAACAAACAACTTATAAGTTTTATTCTGATGAAGAAATAGAACAAATGCTAAGATCAGATAAATTCGAAGATGTCTTATTAGCGTTAGACACTATTAAGAATCGTGATATCTTATCGTTTTTACCAATTTTAAAGGAATTACTTGTATCTGATTCTAAAGAAGTCATAAAGAGTTATATCCTCATGATGCTAGTAAAAAAAGAAGTCGACCGTGACTTAGTGATCATTAAAAAAGGAAAAGAGATTAAAGTTAATCCTAAACACTTAATTCCTCCGTTTATAGGAGAGATATTTGATGGAGTACTAAAAGGCTTTGATAAAGAATTTAAAGATTCGACTTTAAGTCAAATCGCTACTCAATTATTCTCACAATACACAATATATATCTACCCAGAAGAATATCCTTATTCAGTGAAAGAATATCTAGCTGCCTTTTATTTATTAGCGAAAGATTATGCTTCAAGTATGAATTCTGATCTATCGTCCTTAAGTTTTATAAATGAATTAGATTTAGAAAAGATTAATCAGATTAAAGAAGAAATCGATAAGATGCTTGAAGAGTTCTAATTTATTTATAAATTAGTAAATAAACAATCCCTTAAAAGGGATTTTTTAATATGTGTTTCAATTGCCTTAAATTATTAATTAATTTATAATTTATCACGCATGTAAATTTAAAGGAGAAAATTCTCATGGAAAGAAAAGTAACAAAAGTCAAACCATGTCACGTTGAAGTTCACGTTGTCGTGGATGAAAAAAGTTGGAAAGACGCTCAAGAAGCTTCTACCAAAAAATTATGCAAAGAAGTCCAAGTTGATGGCTTTAGAAAAGGTAATGTTCCTGAAGCAATCGCTAAAAGACACATTAATCAAGGCAAAATGCTTGATGAAGCAATTAATTCTTTATTACCAAGTATTTATAGAGAAATCATGGAAGAAGAAAAGATTGAACCATTTGCTCAACCTCAAGTCGATGTCACCAAAATTAGTGACTCTAATTTAGAAGTCAAATTCGTTATCGTTACCGCTCCAGAAGTGGAATTAGGCGAATATAAAGGCTTAAAGATTGGTAAAAAGGAAGTCAAAGTTTCCGCTAAAGAAGTCGACGAAGAAATCGAAAAATTATTAAAAGAAAATGCTTCCTTAGTTTTAAAAGAAGGTGCAAGCGAAATGGGAGACACAGTTGTCTTTGATTTTGTTGGTACAGTTGACGGCAAAGCCTTTGATGGCGGAAGCGCTCAAAACTATTCTTTAGAATTAGGCAGTCACCAATTCATTCCAGGATTTGAAGAACAATTAGTGGGTGTCAAAGCTGGCGAACATAAAGATGTTAATGTCACCTTCCCAGAACAATATACCCCAGAGCTCGCTGGTAAAGCTGCTCTCTTTGCTTGCGATGTTCACGAAGTGAAAGCAAAGAAATTACCTGAATTAAATGATGAATTCGTTAAAGAACTCAATAGAGGCGTTGAAACTGTTGAAGCTTTAAAAGAAAGCACCAAAAAAGATATTCAAGCGAGAAAAGAACAAGAATCTAAAAGAGAATTCTTAGAAAAACTCTATGAAAAAATCGCTAGTGGATCAAAAGTGGAAATTCCTGAAGAAATGATTAAGGAACAAGCCGCTAATATGAAGAAAGATATGGAACAAAGAATGGCTCAATCTGGCTTAACTTTAGAACAATATCTCCAATTCACTGGCCAAAAAGCCGAAGATTTTGATGCTCAACTTGAAAAAGATGCTAAAAAAGACATCACTAACTATTTCTTATTAGAAGAAGTTGGTAAGAAAGAAAACTTAGAGCTCACTGATGCTGATGTGGAATTTGAATACGCTAAATTAGCAGAACAATACAAAATGAAGCTTGAAGATGTGAAAAAAGCTTTAGAAAAACAAAACGCTCAATTCCGTCACAACTTAAAAATGACAAGAATTGAAGAATTCTTAATTAAAGAAAACGCTTAATTTAAATTATATTTAAAAGGAGGACTTATCTATGGCAACTAGCCCATCCTCATTAACTCTCCCTTTACTAATTACAAAGGGAATGATTCTTTATCCAAAAAATCAAAAACTTATTGATGCTGGAAGAGATTTTTCAATTAACGCAATCCGCACAAGTAAAGACAAGGCAGATTCCTTAATCTTAATTTCTTCTCAAAGAGAAGTTGATATTGAAAATCCAACTAGTGAAGATGTATTTCCTACTGGTGTTTTAGCTCGTATTGTTTCTGTCTCTGAAAGAGAAAAACGTTTAAGAGCAAGAGTGGAAGTTATCGACCGTGTATCATTAAGTAATATTGAATTAGACAAAGATGATAATTGCTATATTGCAAAAGCAATAATGCTTGATCCTATTCAAATTGATGAAAAAAGTAGTGAAACAATTGTTAATTCAATCAATCATGAATTAGAGAAATTTCCTAGTGTCATCTCTAAACTTCCAAAAAACATTGTGAACTTATGCGCTGATAAATCTGCAGCGTTAGATGTTTGTTATGCTTTAGCAGGATTCTTTGATGGACCAATTGAAATTAAAGAGAAGATGTTAGAAACAAACGACATAGTCGTTTTGGCGGAAAATATCCTTGCCTTTATTTCTGGAGAAAACGCTAAGGAAGAGATTGAAAGAAATATCTCTGACACTGTAAGAGAATCTACAGAAAAATCTCAAAAAGAATATTTCTTAAGAGAAAAACTAAAGGCTATTAAAAAAGAATTAGGAGAAGATACTTCTGGTAGCAACTCCCCAGACAAAATTCTAGAAAAGATTGAAAAATATCCTTATCCAGAAAATATCAAAGCCAAAGTCAAATCAGAAATTAAAAAATATGAAATGATGCCTCAAGGATCTCTTGAAGCTGCTCTTATTTTGTCATATTTAGACATTTTAATGTCTATACCATGGTGGCAAAAAACAGAAGATGATGAAGATTTAAAACACGTTGAAGACATTTTGAACGAAGATCATTATGGCTTAGAGAATCCTAAAAAGAGAATCATTGAATATCTCGCTGTTAAGAAATTAACAGGCAACTTAAAGAGCCCAATTTTATGTTTCTTTGGCCCGCCAGGAACAGGTAAAACTTCTTTAGGCAAAAGCATCGCTCGCGCTTTAGGAAGAAAATTTGTTAAATGTTCTTTAGGTGGTATCTCTGATGAAGCTGAAATTAGAGGTCATAGAAGAACCTATGTTGGCTCTATGCCAGGAAGAATCATCCAAGGCATGAGAAAGGCTGGCGTTTCTAATCCAGTATTTTTACTCGACGAAGTCGATAAACTCGCTTCTAGCTATAAAGGAGACCCTGCAAGTGCTCTATTAGAAGTCTTGGATCCAGAACAAAACTTTATGTTTAACGATAATTATGTGGAAGAACCATATGATTTAAGTGATGTTTTATTTATTTGTACCGCAAACTATTTAGAAAACATCCCTGGACCTCTTAGAGATAGACTTGAATTAATTCAACTTTCTAGCTACACCGAAATCGAGAAAAAACATATTGCATTTGAACATTTAATCAAAAAGCAAACCGAACTCAATGGTTTAAAGCCTGAAAACGTTACTTTTACTGAGGATGCGATTAGTTATATCTTACATTATTACACCCGCGAAGCTGGTGTTCGTGATTTAGAAAGAAAGATTGCCTCTTGCTTAAGAAAAGTGGCAGTCCAAATTGTTAAAGATCCAAGCATCACTCATGTGGAAATAGATGAAAAGAAGGTTAGAGAATACTTAGGTGTAGAAGTCTTTGACTATTCTAAAAAAGAAAAAGAAAAACAAGTTGGTGTTATTACCGGACTTGCTTATACAGAATATGGAGGAGATATTCTTCCTATCGAAGTTACCTATTTTAAAGGTAAAGGCGGACTAGTCTTAACCGGCAAACTTGGTGATGTGATGAAAGAAAGTGCAACTATTGCTCTTGACTACGTCAAGGCAAATGCAGAAAAATATCATATCGATCCTCAATTATTTATTGATAATGATATTCATATTCACGTTCCAGAAGGAGCGGTACCAAAAGATGGACCATCTGCTGGAGTAGCAATGACTTTAGCAATTATTTCTGCTTTAAGCAAATCACCAGTCTCTCCAGATATTGCTTTAACTGGTGAGGTTACTTTAAGAGGTAACGCCTTACCTATTGGTGGGTTAAGAGAAAAATCTCTTGCTGCCTTAAGAAGTGGTATTAAAACCATCATCGTTCCTAAAGAAAACAAAAAGGATGTTGATGAACTTCCTAGCGAAGTAAAAGAGTCGCTCAAGATCTTATATATGAAAGATGTTGATGACGCTCATAAAGTAGTGTTTAAGGAATAAAATGATTAATTTCTCAAATTCTAGCTTTGTAAAAAGCGCACCGAATTTAGCTAATGCACCTCAAGGAGGATTCCCAGAGGTGCTTTTAGTCGGTCGCTCTAATGTTGGAAAATCATCTTTGATTAACGCTTTATGTAATAAAAAGGCTTTAGCCTATACTTCCTCTAAACCAGGTCATACTCGTTTACTTAATTATTATAATGTTGATGATAAACTCTATTTAGTGGACGCTCCTGGATATGGATTTGCTAAAGGTGGCTTTGATTTAGATAAGTTATTTGGAGAAATGATGGAAGATTATTTCTCTAAAGCCAGTAGAATCAAGCGAGTCTTAGTGTTACTTGATTCTCGTAGAGAATTAAATGAAGATGATGTTGATATTATTAATTTCTTAGTGGAAAAAGAAATCAACTACACATTAATCTTCACTAAAGTTGATAAAGTTAATCAAAGCGAGAAATATCACTTAATTAAATCACTTAAAGAAATGGGAGTGGATGAAAAAGAAATCATCTTTACATCCATATTAAAACCAAGAACTTTAGAACCAGTTAGAAGTGTTCTTAGTAAATAAATATAGATTATATAAATAATATTAATATATAATATGTGCGTTCGATGAATTAGAGGAGTAATTAAGACCTCTTCTTATAGAGAGCTGGGAGTGGTGGAAGCCCAATAGAAGAACTTAATGAAGGTCGCTAAGGAGAACTGATTCTAATAATTTAGATAATGAAGTGCCGATAACAAGTTTGTCGGAACTAAGGTGGTACCACGTGAAATGCGTCCTTAGAATAAGGACGTTTTATTTTTAGGAGGCGCTTATGTTAGAAAAAAGATATTCCCCAAAAGATGTAGAACAAGGTAAATATGAGACCTGGAAAGAAAAAGGTTATTTTACCGCTGGAGATAAGTCTAAAAATCCATTTTCCATGGTCATTCCTCCACCAAATGTTACTGGTAAATTACATTTAGGGCATGCTTGGAATACAACTATTCAAGATATCATTGCGCGATATAAAAAGATGCAAGGATATGATGTTTTATGGCTTCCAGGAATGGATCATGCCGGTATTGCTACTCAAGCAAAAGTCATGGCCAAACTCGTCTCTATGGGCATTGATGTCACTAAGATTTCTAGAGAAGAATTTTTAAAATATGCTTGGGCGTGGAAACATGAATATGCCGAAAACATTCATAATCAATGGGCAAAGATGGGATTAATGCTCGACTACAGTCGAGAAAGATTCACTTTAGACGAAGGATTAAACCTTGCTGTTAGAAAAGTATTTGTTGATTTATATAATAAAGGACTTATTTATCAAGGAGAAAGAATTATCTCCTGGGATCCAGTTCAACAAACTGCCTTAAGTAATATAGAAGTCATTCACCAAGATGATGAAGGCTATATGTATTATTTCAAATATCATGTGGTGGATAGTGATGATTATTTAGAAGTTGCAACCACTAGACCAGAAACGATGTTTGGAGACACTTGTGTTTGCGTTAATCCAAGTGATGAAAGATATTTAAAATATCATCACTCTAAAGTCATTAACCCTGCAAATGGAGAAATTATTCCAATTATTCCAGATGAATATGTGGATATTGCTTTTGGAACTGGGGCAATGAAATGCACGCCAGCTCACGATCCAAACGACTTTAATATTGGTAAAAAATATGGCTTAGAAATGCCAACCATCTTTAATAAAGATGCTTCTATGAATGAAAAGTGCGGCAAATACGTTGGAATGGACCGCTTTGAATGCCGTGAAGCTCTATTAAAAGATATTGAAAGTCGTGGTGACTTTATTAAAAAAGAAAAGATTATTCACGCAGTTGGACACTCTCAAAGAAATAACTGTGTAGTTGAGCCAATGTTATCAAAACAATGGTTTGTAAAAATGAAACCACTTGCGGAAGAAGCAATTAAAAATCAACAAGGCAAAGATAGAGTAAATTTTATTCCTCAAAGATTTGAAAATACATTCTTACAATGGATGAATAATATCGAAGACTGGTGTATCTCTCGTCAACTTTGGTGGGGTCATAGAATTCCAGCCTATTACCATAAGGTAACTGGTGAAGTGTTGGTCAGTGAAAATCCACCTAAGGATATCGAAAATTATGTTCAAGATAACGATGTCTTAGATACTTGGTTCTCTAGTGGTTTATGGCCATTTTCTACTCTTGGTTGGCCAGAAAAGACTGAAGACTTAGAAAGATATTTCCCAACAAGCTGTCTAGTAACCGCTTATGACATCATTTTCTTCTGGGTTAGTAGAATGATTTTCCAAAGCTTAAATATCACTAATAGAAAGCCTTTTAGCGATGTTGTAATACACGGCTTAGTCAGAGATGAACTTGGAAGAAAAATGTCTAAGAGTCTAGGAAACGGGGTAGACCCAATCGATGTTATCGATAAATATGGAGTTGACGCTTTAAGATATTTCTTAACCACAAATTCTACTCCAGGTCAAGACATGAGATATATTGAAGAAAAAGTTGCCAGTGGAGCAAACTACTTAAATAAGATTTGGAATTCTGCTAGATACGTATTAAGTGTGGTACCTGAAGGATTTAAAGAAGTCAAATTATCTAAGGATAATTTATCGGTTTTAGATAAATGGCTTTTAACTAGACTTAATCTCACTATTAAGAATGTAACCGCAAACATGGAAAAATATGATTTTAACGCTGCTAGTAGTCATTTATATAACTTTGTTTATGATGATTTCTGCTCACAATATTTAGAGATGAGCAAAGTGAAACTATATGGTGATGATGCTTCTAAAAATGTCACAGTGACCGTCTTATTAAAAGCATTAAAATCAATCATTTTATTAATATATCCATATACTCCATTTATCGCTGAAGAATTATATCTTAATCTTCCAAATCACTTAGAAAGTGTCATGCTTGAATCATACCCAAAAGTGGAAAAAGAATTCATTTTTAAAGACGGTTTAGAAGAAATCGAATTATTATTCGATATGATTAGAGATGTTAGAAACTATAAAATCACTAACCAATTAGCCCCAAACGCTAAGCTAGGTTTATCGATCTCTTTAAAAATCAAGGTGAGTAGCGATTTTGCGACTTTATTAAATAGATTTACTTTCTCTGAATTTGAAGTTAAGGATAATTTAAGCACGCTATCTGGAGATTTATTCACTTATAACTATGGATCAATGATAATTAGTTCAGGTGTTTCCAAAGAAGAAGCAAGAAATAAATTAGAAAAAGAGATCGCCTTCGAGAAGAGCGAAATCAAACGTTCTGAAGGAATGCTCAATAATCCTAATTTCTTAGCTAAAGCCCCTAAAGAAAAAGTAGAAACAGAAAAAGCAAAACTCAAACTTCATCAAGATAACTTAAAAGAACTTGAAGAAAAGTTGAAAAAAATTTAATTGACTAGACCTGCCTAGCAGGTCTTTTCTTTTGCGGTCCATTTTTTAAAAATTTTTTTGCAAAAAAATCGAAAAAATCCACTCTTTATATAATGAGGGGAGAAAATTAGACTCCAACCTAAACATTATTCATATCTATACCTTTCTGTAGGATTTGTTCTAATTAATTCTTCCCCTCAGGAGGCTTAATTATGAAATACGAATTATTATCAGATTCCGAGATGGAACAACAAGTTAGCGGTGAAGCTCTGACTCTAACCGCTGTGATGGCAGTTTTAGCAACCGCGATAATTGCTGTTATTGTGTATAAGATGTTTTTATCTGATAAAGGTAATGCAACAGTTCCAGGCGGCTGGAAATTTAGTTGGAATTAATGGCGAACATCAAAGAATTACCAGTTTATGAAAGACCAAGAGAAAAGGCGCTTAGATATGGCATTAGTTCTTTAAGCGATATTGAATTATTGTCCCTTTTATTAGATAAAGGATATCGAGGGTCTAATATTTTAGAAATATCCACATCTTTATTAAGTAAATATGGAGGATTAGTAGGTTTATTAAATATTCCAATTTCGGAACTTAAAAAGAACAAAGGAATTAAAAATGTTGGTTCTTTAAAGATTGCTTTAATTGGAGAATTTTATAAAAGAGTAAGCGAAAAGAAAAACTATATTCCTGATACAAAAATAGACAGTGAATATTTATATAATAAATATAAAGACCAATTTATTTATTCTAGTCAAGAGCAATTAATCCTTATCATTTTAAATCGAAATAAGCACATAATTTATGAGACCACTCTATATAAAGGGAGTCGTGATACCATTAATTATTCCTTTGCCGATATTTATAAAGAAATTGCCAAATTTGATGGTCGAAGTTTTTATCTAATTCATAATCATCCTAGTGGTGATTGTTCGCCAAGCAAAGAAGATATTCTCTCAACTTTAGAAATCAAACAAGAGAGCAAAAGAGCACACATTTCTCTAATTGATCATATAATCATCGGAGAGGGATGTTATTATTCATTTAGAAAAAATGAAAAAATAACGATTTCTTATTGAACTATGCTTATAACTTATGTTATATTTACTAACGTTGTCGCCTCACTAGCTACAACCGCATAGAAAAGGTTTATAAAACCTTAGGGTTACCTTCATAGCGAGTCCTTAGTGAAATTTGAATAAAAGGAGGGACATTATGTACGCAATTATCGAAACTGGTGGAAAACAAGTTCGTGTCGAAGTCGGCGCTAGAATCTTCGTCGAGAAATTAGACGCTGAAGTCGGATCAACAGTCACTTTAGACAAAGTTCTCCTCGTTTGTGACAAAAAAGCAAAAGTCGGAACCCCATATGTCGAAGGTGCAAACGTTGTTGCTAAAGTCGAGAAACAAGGTAAATCCAAGAAAATCCGTGTTTTCACCTATAAGAATAAGGCTAACGAAAGACGCACTTTAGGTCATCGTCAACCTTACACATGCTTAGTCATTGAATCAATCAATGCTTAATTGTAACTATGATTAAAATAGTTATCAAACGAGACGAATCTTCTCAAAAGATAACTTCTATCGAGGTTAAAGGACATTCTGGAAAGGATGTTAAAGGAAAAGATCTTGTGTGCGCTGCTATAAGCGCCATTATTACTGGAGGAATGAATGCTCTATCAGATAATGAATATGACTTCCTTCTAGAAAGTGGTCATGCTTACATTAAACACTTAGACATTCCAAGTGATTATGATGCAGTTGTTCTTAGAACAATTGAGGCACAATTCAAAACCGTAGAAGAAGCTGAAGAAGATTTCGTCCGAGTCGAAAATTTATAAGAAAGGATGAATCACATTATGATGTTTAAATTAGATTTACAACTCTTTGCTTCTAAAAAGGGTGTTGGTTCCACTAAAAACGGCCGTGATTCCGCTGGTCGTAGGTTAGGTGCTAAAGTCGCTGATGGACAATGGTGCCATGCTGGTAGTATTATCTACCGTCAAAGAGGCACAAGAATTTATCCAGGCGAAAACACCAAAATTGGTAAGGATGATACAATCTTCGCTTTAGTGAGCGGTGTTGTAAAATATGAACGCTTAGGTAAAGACCGTAAGCAAGTCAGAGTTGTTGCTGACAAATAAGTAAAATTAAAAATGCATATTAGACCACATTAATTGTGGTCTTTTATTATTTTTTATTGTAACATATTAATATATGTTTATTGATCGAGCTGTTATTGAAGTTAGAAGTGGTAAAGGTGGCGACGGAGCCATCGCTTTTAGACGCGAAAAATACGTGCCTAAAGGTGGACCTGCTGGCGGAAATGGTGGTAGAGGGGCCTCTATCATTTTAAAAGCAAACAGCAAGATTAATACTTTGTTCAATTTCCGCCATTCTAAATGCTTTATTGGTGAAGATGGAGAAAAAGGTGGAATTAAAAATCAATATGGTAAAAATAGCCAAGATGTGATCATTGAAGTTCCAGTTGGGACGATGGTTTTTGAAGAAAAAGAGCATCGATTCCTTGGAGATCTTTCTACTGACGGCTTAACTTTAAAAGTTGCTAAAGGAGGAAGAGGAGGAAGAGGTAACACTTGCTTTAAAAGTTCTACAAATAGAGTTCCACGTATCGCTGAAAACGGTGAACCAGGAGAAACAAAAAGATTAATTCTTGAATTAAAACTCTTAGCAGATGTTGGTTTAGTTGGATTCCCAAGCGTTGGTAAATCGACATTACTTTCTGTTGTCAGTAGCGCCAAGCCTGAAATTGCTGATTATCCATTTACCACAATTATTCCTAATCTTGGAGTAGTGAGAGTTAAAGATGGGCGAAGCTTTGTATTAGCAGATCTTCCTGGGATTATAGAAGGAGCTCATCAAGGAAAGGGCTTAGGATTACAATTCTTAAGACATATTGAAAGATGTAGAATTATTGTTCATGTCATAGACATGTCAGAATCAGGGAGAGATCCAGTAAACGATTATAAGATTATTCAAAAGGAACTCAAAGAATACGGTTTCGGGCTAGATAAAAGACCAGTTATTGTTGTAGCTTCTAAAATGGATGAAGAAGGAGCAAAAGATAGACTTAAGGATTTTGAAAAGAAAACCAAAGTTAAATGCTTGCCAATTTCTGCTTTAACTGAAGAAGGAGTGGAAGAACTTTTATATCGATGCGCTGATTTACTTGATAAAACACCAGCCTTCCCATTATTTGATAAAGACGAAGAAGAATTAGAAAATAAAGTCTATACTCTTCCAGAAGAAGAAAAAGAATTTGAAATTAAACATCCAACCAATAACACTTGGATTATTACTGGAGATAAAATTATTAAATTTTATCGAATGACTAACATTTCTACAGATGACGGCATGATGAAATTATTAACAAGACTAAGAAAACTTAAAGTTGATGATAAATTAGAAGAATTAGGAGCAAAAGATGGAGACCTCGTCTATCTAGACGACTTTACTTTTGAGTACTATCGATAATTATGGAATTAAAAGAATATCTAAAGGTTATTGAGAAGTTTGTTTCTGATTATCTAAAAGATAGTCATATGAAACATTATGTTTTAGGATTATCTGGAGGTGTAGATTCTTCTTTATGCGCTGCCATTTTAAAAGCGGCAGTAGGAAAAGAAAACTTTACTTGCATTAATATGCCAATAGATTCCAACCCCGCTGATCAAATCGATGCTGCTCAACTTGCTAAAGATTTAGATTTAAATTATTTAGTTATTGATGGCAGTGAATCATTCCATAAGACTGTTGAAGAATTTAAAAAACAAGGGATTGAATTAGATAGAGCAACTTTATCTAACTTAAAAGTTAGAATTAGAATGACTATTTTATATGCTTACGCTCAGAAGATGTCTGGTCTAGTAGTAGGAACTGATAATATGGACGAAAGATATACAGGCTATTTCACTAAACACGGTGATGGAGCAGCAGATATTATGCCAATCGTCTATCTTACAAAAGGTGAAGTTGTTGAAGCTTGTAAATTATATGGCATTAGAGACTATTTAGCAGAACGCGTCCCAACTGCTGGTTTATTCGAAGGACAAACTGACGAAACAGAAATGGGCGTTAAATATGCGGATTTAGATAAATATCTATTAGGCGAGAAGATTGACGAAAAAAGTGTTCAAAGAATAGAGCATCTTCATAAAGTCAGCGAACATAAAAGGATACCAACACCAACTCCAGCGGAGTATATAAGAAACAAATGAAAAAGTTAGATTTGGTATTTTTAAGTGGAGTGATTACATCAGTTATTGCTTTAGCAATAATGTTAGTGTTTATACTTATTAATTAAGGGGGTAAACGAAATGATTTATTTCTTAAGAGGAGTAATCCATCAAGTTGATAATGACAGTGTTGTTATCGATGTTAATGACGTCGGTTATCAAGTTTTAGTTTCTCACGTCACAAATTATGAAGTTGGTCAAAAAGTGCTTTTATATACTTATAACGTTGTAAGGGAAGATGAAAATTATCTTATTGGGTTTTCTGATGTTGAAGAAAGAAACGTTTTCCTCTCTTTGATTAAAGTTAAAGGTCTTGGTCCAAAAACTGTTATTGGTGCATTAAGCGCGACGACACCTCAAGATGTTATTAACGCGATTAGTAGTAATAACGTTGCCTTTTTAAAGAAATTACCAGGATTAGGAGCTAAGGCTGCAGGACAAATTATTTTAGATTTAAAAGGCGAACTAACTGGCTCTAAAGGTAATCCAAAACAATATGAAGAAGTGTATGACGCTTTAAGATCCCTTGGATTTAAAGGAGCGGCAATCGACCGCGTTTTAGCAACCATCAATGAGCCAAACGCTACTACAGAAGATGTATTAAGAATTGCTTTAAGCAGGTTAAAAAAATAATATGAGCAGATTATTAGATGCTAAACCAAATCAAGAAGAATCTTTAGATACTTCTTTAAGACCGCTTACTTTAAAAGAGTATGTTGGTCAATCTGATTTAAAAGAGAATTTAAAGGTTTTTATTGGTGCGGCTTTACATAGAAATGAACCTCTTGATCATGTTCTTTTATATGGCCCACCAGGACTAGGTAAAACAACTTTAGCGCACGTTATTGCTCATGAAATGGGTTCAAATATTAAAGTAGTGACAGGTACCACTATAGAAAAAACTGGTGATCTCGCCGCAATTTTATCGGAATTAGAGCCAGGAGATGTTTTATTTATTGATGAGATTCATCGCTTACCAAGAGTAGTAGAGGAATCTTTATATTCCGCAATGGAAGATTTTAGATTCGATATCATCATTAATAAAGATACAGCAAGTAAATCCATTAGTATTAATCTTCCTCCTTTTACTTTAATCGGAGCTACTACTAGAGCTGGAGATTTATCTGCCCCTCTTAGAGCGAGATTTGGAATCGTGGAAAAGCTTAATTTTTATTCAGTTGATGAAATCAAAGATATTGTTAAACGTACTGCACGTGTGTTAAATACTGAAATCGATAAAGACGCAGAATTAGAGATTGCTAAAAGGAGTCGTGGCACTCCTAGAATTGCTAATCGTTTATTTAAACGTGTAAGAGATTTTGCTAATTATCAGCATAAAGATGTGATATCGCATTATGACGCAATTAATGCTCTAAATGCATTAAAAGTAGACTCAATTGGATTAGATGATGTTGATATTCGTTACTTAAATACTTTAATCGAAAGATTTCGTGGTGGGCCAGTAGGATTAGAAACTCTTGCTAATGCTATTGGAGAAGAAATCATGAATCTTGAAGATGTTTATGAACCATATTTATTACAGATTGGTTTTATTGATCGTACCCCTCGAGGAAGAGTAGCAAGCGATAAAGCTTATAAGCATCTTAAAATTACCCATCAAGGATCACTTTTGTGATTTCGTATATAGCGCGTACGCAATAAATAATTGAATAATGTGAGTGAATGATGTATTTTATTCAATAGGCGCGTTTGCGCAAGGCTGTTAAATTTACTGGAGGTATCTAGATATGAGAAGATTATGGGCATACATTATTGTGGTCTTCGCTGCTGTTGTTGCAGTTATTGCCTCTTTCCCAGGAGTTGTTAAAAGTTTATCAACTGATGGCGAATTTAAAACTCGTCGTGTTTTTACATTTCAGCTTAGAGAAAGAGAAGCTACAGATGATGATGTAGATCCTGCTGCATTGACTAAAGATAGTGCAAAAGAAGTTGCTGACATTATGAAGAGTAGATTAGAAACATATAACGTTTCTTCTTACGACCTCAAAACTGTTGGTAACGATATTATCACCGTTTCCTTTTCAGCAGAAAACGATACAAAATATCAACAAATCATTACTTATTTAAGCTTCAGCGGTTCATTCGCTTTAGTTAATAAGCATAACGATGTTGTTGAAGGAGATTTCCGTAATGGTGCAGCCTATACCAAATCATACGCAGTTAACGAATATCCAACAGTCATTATTCCAGTAAATACAGAAGCCAAAAACTATCCAGAATTAATTGAAGGTTGCGTTGAAGAGCCTGAAGAAGAAACTGAAGGTGAAGGAGAAGAAGCAACCACAAAACAAATTGGAAGAATTTATTTAATTTATAACTGGCAAGAAGGAGACACTTATACAACATTAAGTGAATCTAATCAGTTATCTAGTAAAACTTTATTAACTATTGATTTTGAACTAGACGATGATAAAACCGGTTTATATTACGATAGTAATAAAAATTCCTTCTCTAGAGTTTGCGGATTCCAAGATACTAACGGAAATGGATATGCTGATCCTCAAGAAGTTCGTGATGCATATGCTCAAGCCGATTATTTAGTAAATTTATTCTCTGCATCTGCATTTGATTACGATGTCAACTGCATCAAAGGATTAACTGAAGGCACTAAAGAATATTTAGATGCTAAAACAGAACAAGTTGTTAATCCAGATACTGGTAGATTAGTTTGGAACCGTACATTAACTGCAATTGTTGCGTTAATTGTTATCGTTAGCTTATTATTAGTTTTCTTCTATAAAGCTGGCGCTGCTAGTATCATCGCCTCTACTCTTGTTTCAGCTTTCTTAATTATTTTAATCATGGCTAAAACCGGACTTGCATATAATTCTTTAGGAGTGGTAGGTGTTGTCTTAGTGACATTATTATCACTTGTTAGCGGTGTTATTTATTTAAATAAAGTTAAAGAAGACTCTTATAAAGGCCACACTTTAAAGAAAGCAAACGCTGAAGCAAGCAAAAAGAGCTTATTACCAATTATTGATATCCACGTTGTGGGCTTAATTCTTGGTGTTATGCTTTATGCTTTTGGCGGAACTCCTTTAAGAACACTTTCTGCAGTATTAGCTATTGGCAGCATTATCTCTGGATTAATCAATATTTTCGGATTAAAAGGATTAATGTGGTTATTAACTAACGCTACATCAATGAATGGTAGATATGACCTTCTTGGCATCAATAAAGAAAATGTGCCAAATCATATGGCTGAAGAAAAACAAACATATTATGGACCATACGCTGATAAAGATTTCTCCAAAAAGAAAAAACCAGTTGGAATTATTTCTTTAGGAGCAGTTGTTCTTGCTTTAGCTGGTGTTATCACTTTTAGTAGCATTAGAGGTGGAGACTTATTCAAACAACCATCAGTTAAATCTTTAGGTAACGAAGTCTATATTCAAAACAGAATTTTAGTTACTAATGACGAAACTTCTCCATTAACCGACACAACATTAGACACTATCTTAGACAATATCTTAATTGAAAAGAGTGCCGATGTTGCAATTGATGAAACAAAAGAAGATACTTACTACACCTTAAAAGAATTTGTGGGAGAGAGAATTTTATTCTCTGTTTCCGAAACTAAGGTTGAAGAAGAAATTTCCAATAATTATGTTGATACATATTTCCGCTTAGTTTTATCCAAGCAACTTACTGGTAAAGAAGGTGCACAAATTAGAGGGTATGTCCAAACTGACGATCAAACTTTAAACGATGTTCTTGAAGAATATTTCAATACAACTTCAACATTTACAACCTCTGTGAAAAATGAAATGAGCTTAAAAGCAGTTAATACAGTAGTGAATCCTGCTTCTCCAAAATGGACAAGAATTATTTTAGGAACATCTGTTGCGTTATTAATTATAACAGTTTATTTAATGCTTAGATATCGTTTGAGCCGTGGCTTAGCATCATTATTATTCCCTGTTGCCGCTAGCTTAATTACTATTGGAATCATGTTATTATTGAATTTCGCCTTAAATTTAAGCGCTTCAGTAATTATTGCTGTTCCTGTAGTTTCATTATTTAGCTACTTGTTCCTTATTCAATTCTATAATCGTGAAAGAGAATTATTACTTGAAGATAAAGTTAAAGATAATTCCAAAGAACATCGTGCTGATGTTGCAAAACGTGCATTTGCGATGGCTTATGCTCCAATTTTAGTAACAACCGTCTTAGGGGTTTATTGTTTAATTAACTTCTTTGGTTTTGCTCCTTCAGTGATGTCAAACGCCTACGTTGCAATGTTTATTGGTGTACTTATTGCTTTAGGAATCATCCAAGTTCTCATAGTCCCAACATGTAACTGGTTATTCAATTTATTCTCTAAGGTTAGTGTTAACAAGAAGCCAAAAGAAAATAAAAGAGCGAAAAATAAACCAGTTAAAAAATCTGCAGAACCTGAAGAAGCTATCTTCATTGGCATTAACGATTAATTTAAATTGCTACACTTAAGTGTAGCTTTTTTAACAAATATGAATAAATCCTTATTAGAACGACTTTTAGACTATTATCATCTAAGCTATGAAGATTATCTTAAAATAACTTCAAAAACTTCCTTAGAGACTTTTAGTAACGGCCATCAATTTGATGATATTGCTAAAGCAGTTAGTTTAGTAAAAGATGTGATTTCTAATAAAGGAAAAATTATTGTTTATGGTGATTATGATGCAGACGGCATCATGGGAACATCAATCCTAGTGAAGATGTTTCAATATTTAGATGTGGTTGTCGACTATTACATTCCTAATCGCTATATCGACGGATATGGAATCAATATGATTCACGCTCAAGAATATGTTGATGCAAAATATGACTTAGTCATTACTGTTGATAACGGCATTACCGCTTTTGAACCGATTGAATTACTTCATAATAATGGTGTTAAAGTGCTGATTTTAGATCATCATCAAACCCAGGATACAGTACCTGTTGCTGATGCAATATGTCATCCAATTTATTCGCACTTTGGTCAAGTTAGCTCTAGTGGCGCTTTTACCGCCTTTATGTTTTCTATCGCTTTATTAGGTAGAATAGATAAATATTTATCTATTTTAGCTTCTATTTCTTTAATTAGCGATATGATGCCTTTATTAGAATATAATCGTAATTTATTAAGAAGTGTTTTTGAAATATATAAACACGGTGAATTTCTAGCGGTTGATTTATTAGGAGATAATGAAGAATTTAACGAACAATTGATTGGAATGAAAATCGCTCCACGAATTAACTCAATTGGCCGATTATGTGAAGATACTTCTATTAATGAAATCGTTAAATATTTTGTCACAGACGATAAAGAATTTATTTTGTCCTACTTTTCTCATATAGTGGAGATGAATGACGCTCGAAAAATTCTTTCGAAAGAAGAAATTGATGAAAGTAAAATTTCTCCTAATGATAAGGCTATTGTTCTTATAGGCGAATATAAAGAAGGAATTATTGGATTAGTTGCTAATTCAATTATGAATAAGTATCATCTTCCGACGGTAGTTTTCACTAAGTCTATTGATGGCAATTTAAAAGGTAGTGCTCGTGCTCCAGAAGGTTTTGACATCGTTGATTCTTTTAATGAACTTAGCGACATTTTATTAACTAGTGGTGGTCACTCGATGGCGGGAGGCTGCTCAATTTTAGAAAAAGATTATGATGAATTCGCACGTCGCTTTAAAGAAATCGCCCAAAACAAACCTTTGAAAAAGGTTGAACATCATACTATCGAAATTGGGATGAGTGAATTAATATTAGAAAATTATGAATTAGTTCATTCTTTTTCACCATTTGGGGAATCTTGGCCAGCTCCAATATTTAGACTTAATCATATCAAAATTAATAGTCTTACATATTCTAGAGATCATAAACACATTATTACAAGCTTAGGAAATAAATTAAAAATTGTTTATTTTAACTATCCAAAAGATGAATTAGAATCTCTAAGTTTTGCTGATTTTATTGGAGCGATAAATAAAAAAGAATACAAAGGATATATTTATTTAGAATTTTCTGTTAAAGAAATGATTCCAAGTAAATAATTTTATACTACATATCCTTTTAAATTAAATTGAATAATCATTAATAAGAATCCTTAGTTGTGATTCTATTTTTTTATTAAGTGATTTTTATTACTTTATAAAAGCAATAAATAAGTCTAAAATAATTTACATGAATAAATCTAGTAGTATTAAAATCAATGGTGGGTATCCTCTACATACCTTTGAACAATTAGAGGAAAAATATAAGGAATACATCACCGAGCCTCAAGATCTAAAAAAGATTAAAGAGGCCTACGATTTTATTATTGAAAAGCACAAGGGGCAATTCAGAAAAAGCGGTGAACCATATTATCATCACCTTTTAGAAGTTGCTTATATCTTAGCCTCTTTAAGAACAGGCCCTGCCACAATTATTTCTGGATTACTACACGATGTTGTCGAAGACACTGATGTCACAATTGAGGAAATTGAAAAACGATGGGGCGAAGAAGTCGCCAAAATTGTTGACGCCTTAACAAAAATTCAAAGATTGAAGCTATCAAAGATTGAAAGCGAGGATTTTGAAGCCGAGGATCATCGTAAGATTTTTATCGGTATGGCTAAAGATATCCGTGTCATTATTATTAAACTTGCTGATCGTTTACACAATATGCGTACTTTAGATTCCTTATCTCCTGAACGCCAAATCGCTTTATCAAAAGAAACAAGTCAAGTGTTTGTACCAATCGCCCATAGATTAGGTTTAGATAACATCAAATGTGAATTAGCTGACCTCTGTTTAAAATACTTAGAGCCTGAAAGATATAAAGAAATAGTGTCATTACTTTCTCAAAAAGAGAAAAAGTTAAGAAGATCATTAGACGTTTTCCAAAAGAAAATCGCGGATATTATTTTTGAACACAATATTCCATTTGAGATTTTCTCAAGAGTGAAATCTATTTCTTCAATTTATGACAAGATTTATAAAAAAGGTCATCAATTCGATGAAATTTACGATATCCTCGCCTTAAGAATTATTTGTGAAACTGAAATTCAATGCTACGAAATACTTGGTTTAATTCACCAAACTTATAAGCCAGTTCCTGGTAGATTTAAAGATTACATCGCAATGCCAAAACCAAACATGTATCAATCCTTACACACTACAGTTATTTCTGGCGATGGCAACTTCTATGAAGTTCAAATTAGAACTAAAGAAATGGATGAAGTTGCTGAAAGTGGTGTTGCCGCTCACTGGGCTTATAAAGAAAAATCCGGGTACAATCCAAAAGAAGAACAAAAAGAAATTGAGAATAAATTACATTGGTTTAGAGACTTTGTCTCTATTAGTAGTGAAGAGCATGAAAACGCTAGCGAATATATGGATACTCTAACCCATGATATATTCGATGCTAATGTCTATGTCTTCACACCAAACGGCAAAGTCATCGAATTGGTGCAAGGCTCTACACCAGTTGACTTTGCTTATCGCATTCATACCAAAGTTGGTGATAGCTGTGTCGGAGCAATTGTTAATGGTGTGATGGTTCCACTTAATACCATTTTAAAAACTGGCGATAAAGTAGAGATTAAGACCAGCAAATCTTCTCCTGGACCAAATGAAGGCTGGTTAGAATTTGTTAAAACAGGATTAGCAAGAAGTCAAATTAAGAAATTCTTAACTAAAAAGAATGCTGAATTATTAAAAGAAGAAAAGATTGCCAAAGGCAAACAATCCGCAATCGATGCTTTTAAAGATCGTGGTGTTGAAGAAGCTGAAATGATGGAAATGCTTTCTAGCGACAAAGTTTTAAAAGAATTTGAATGCGAAACAGTTGACGATTTATTTATTGGCATATCCAATAGAAAACCAGTTCCTAGCGCAATAATTAACTTCTTAGATATTAAAAAACCAGTGACCTTACCAACTGGAAAGGCAAGAAATAGAACTGGTGAATCCATTCCAGTATATTGTCGAGGCGCGGATAATATTGCGATTTCATTAGCAAATTGCTGCACCCCAATTCCTGGAGATAGTATTGTTGGCTATGTAACCAAAGGTAAAGGAATTGCGGTTCATAGAGCGAACTGTCCAAATATCGCTAATGAAAATCAAAGATTAATTGATGTTTATTGGAAAGAGGATATTGAATACGCAACTTATCCGGTTGACGTATCCATTGAAGCAAATGATAGACCTAATTTATTAATCGATATTATGAACACTATGAGTAGTGCAAAAGTCACTATCAGTAGTCTTCATGCTCAAATTCAAAAACACAACACTTCGCTTGTTAATGTTAATATGACAATTTATGTAAGTGATGCAAAACGATTAAATGATATTTTTAATATCATATTAAATATTAGAGGCGTCTATGACGTCAAACGAGTCATTCATTAAGGAGGAAAAAGATGGAAGAAATCAAAAATGTCAAAGGCACTCACGACGTATTTGGTGATGAGAACAATGCTTACGAAAAAGTTGAAAGCTTAATGAAATCCATCGCAGAGATCTACGCCTATAAAGGTGTTAGACCACCTGTATTAGAATACAATTCTGTATTTGTTAGAGGGGTGGGAGAATCTAGCGATGTTGTGAGAAAAGAAATGTATACCTTTGCTGATAAAGGTGGACGTGATTTAACTTTGCGTCCAGAATTTACCGCAGGTATTATGCGTTTAGTGGTACAAAATAAACTTTATGCCACTAACGAATTACCTTTAAAGTTATATTATGTTGGACCTGTCTTTCGTTACGAAAGACCTCAATTAGGAAGATATCGTCAGTTCAATCAATTTGGTGTGGAATCCATTGGTCATAATTCTCCAATGAATGATGTTGAAGTCATTGTATTAGCATATACAATTCTTTCTTCATTAGGATTAGAGAATGTCAAAATTAAAATCAACACCTTAGGTGATGAAGCAAGTAGAAATGCATATAGAACTGCTTTAAAAGAATATTTTGCTAAGTATATCGACAATATGTGCGTCGATTGCAAAAGTAGATTTGAATTAAATCCTTTAAGGATTTTGGACTGCAAAGTTCCTGAAGATCGCCCAGTAATTGATGGCGCACCAAAAATTGGAGCCTACTTATCTAAGGAAAGCAAAGAAAGATTTGATGCAGTATTAGAAGCGCTTGAATCTTTACAAATTCCTTATGAAATCGATCAAGGACTAGTTAGAGGCTTAGATTATTATTCAGAAACTGTATTTGAATTCCATTATAAGAGCAATAAAGGCAATGACTATGGAGCGATTGGCGCTGGTGGACATTATGGTAGCTTAATGAAAGAATTAGGCGGACCGGATTTACCAGGAGTTGGTTTCTCTTTTGGAATCGAAAGAATTGTGTCTGTTTTACAAGATAACGAATTATTAAACGATGTTGCTTATGAATTAGATGCCTACATTATGCCACTAGATAAATCTTTAGATTTATATGCTCAAGAAGTTGCAGTTATTTTAAGAAATAGCGGTGGCTATAAAGTGGATGTTTGTTTTGATAATGTCAAACTTGGTAACATGTTTAAAAGAGCAACCAACAAGAACGCTAAATATGCTGTTATCATTGGTGAAGATGAAGCTAAGGCTGAGTCTGTAGTGTTAAAAGATTTAGCCACTCAAGAGCAGCAAACAATTAAAATTGATAATTTAATCGACAAGCTCGATGAATTATATGAATCGTCATATCCTGAGGAGGAAGAAGAGTAATGAAAAGAACTTGCTTTAATACCGAATTAAATGAAAAGAATGTTGGCCAAGAAGTCACATTAGTAGGCTGGGTTTCTAAAAGAAGAAATCTTGGTTCCTTACTTTTCATTGATTTAAGAGATCGTAGCGGAATTATCCAAGTCACAGTTAACGAAGGAGTGGAAGTTCCTGATATTCGTAATGAATTTATCATCTCTGTAACTGGAAAAGTTTTTCTAAAAGAGAAAGCTAATCCAAATTTAAAAACTGGTAAAATTGAAGTTATCGCTAGTAAGGTGGAAGTTATTAACACCGCCAAAACTACGCCTTTAATTATTGCCGATGAAACCGATGCATTAGAAGATACTAGATTAAAATATCGTTATCTCGACTTACGTCGTCCTATCATGCAGTCCTATTTAGATATTCGTCACCAAATTAAATTAGCGGTCCATGAATATTTGTCTAAGGAACACTTCATAGAAGTGGAAACCCCAATTTTAACATTATCCACACCTGAAGGAGCGCGTGATTATTTAGTGCCTAGCCGTGTACATCATGGAAAATTCTACGCTCTACCTCAATCTCCACAAATCTTTAAGCAATTATTAATGATTGGTGGAGTGGAACGCTATT
Source organism: Caryophanales bacterium UBA2450 (assembly GCA_002342545.1). GTDB lineage: Bacteria > Bacillota_I > Bacilli_A > RFN20 > CAG-826 > UBA2450. The sequence goes on along the minus strand of DDQE01000048.1, from coordinate 22,424 downwards.
ATCAAATAGCGAGATGTTTTAGAGATGAAGATTTAAGAGCGGATAGACAACCTGATTTTACGCAAATCGATATTGAAACAAGCTTCCTTGATCAAGACCAATTCCTCACTATGATGGAAGGCTTAATTAAAGAAATCTTTAAAAAGACCATCAACTATGATGTGAAATTGCCATTAAGAAGACTTCCTTATAAAGAAGCTATGGATAATTATGGTAGTGATAAACCTGATACCAGATTTGATATCAAACTCCAAGATGTTAAAGAAATATTCGCAAATAGCGAATTTGGTGGTTTTAAAGATGTAGAAGCTATTAGAGCAATCGTTGTTAATGGAGTCGCCACAACAACTTCTAGAAAAGTTATCGATGAATTAACTTTAGAAGCTAAAAAGTTTGGTTTAGGCGGTTTAAGCGTTATTAAAGTCGAGAACGAGGAATTGACTGGGTCATTCGTTAAATTCCTGTCAGAAGAAGAAAAGAGCGCATTAAAAGCTAAATTAGGTTTTGTTAATGATGACATCATTATCATTGCCGCTGGCAAGTATAATCGTGTATGCCCACTTCTAGGTGCGTTAAGATTAAAATATGCCAAACAACTAGGTTTGATTAAACCTAATACATATGATTTATTATGGGTCGTAGACTTCCCTCTATTTGAAAGAGATGTGGAAAATGGTGCTATCACCTCAACTCATCACCCATTCACAAGGCCTAGAGATGAAGATCTCAAATATTTAGACACAGATCCAACAAAAATTCTAAGCTATGCTTACGATATCGTAATTAATGGCTACGAAGCTGGTGGTGGTTCTTTAAGAATCTATGACCAAGATGTTCAAAAGAAGATTTTCTCAGTCTTAGGATTATCTGATGAAGATATTAAAAGAAAATTTGGATTCTTTGTTGATGCGTTCCAATATGGAACGCCACCACACGCTGGTATGGCTTTTGGTCTAGATAGATTAACAATGATTTTAGGTGGCACTGATAACATTAGAGACGTCATTGCTTTCCCTAAAAACCTAGCAGCTGTCTGTCCAATGTCTTTAGCTCCAAATACTGTTGATGAAGCCCAATTAAAAGAACTTGGAATTGCAGTCACAGATTACGAGAAATAAGAATTATATACAAAGTATATATAATTACTAATTTACTACTAATTAAAAACTATTCATAAACAAGGAGAAAAATATGAAAGAAATCGACAAATTATCAGTAGCAACAATCAGAAGCTTGTGCATTGATATGATTAACAAGGCCAATTCTGGCCACCCAGGCATGGCACTCGGTAGCGCCCCTATTTTGTACACATTATTCACAAATCATTTAGTGGCTGATCCAAAAGATCCTGATTGGATTAATCGTGATCGTTTTGTTTTATCTGCAGGACATGCCTCTAGCTTACTTTACACAATGCTCCACTTAAGTGGATACGAAGTGAGTATGGATGACTTAAAGAGATTTAGACAAATCGGTTCATTAACTCCTGGACATCCAGAATATCACTGGACAAAAGGAGTAGATGCAACTAGCGGTCCTTTAGGACAAGGTATTGCTCAAGCTGTTGGTATGGCTATAGCAGAAGCCTCAATTGCTGCTAATTACTCAGAAGGCAAAAAGATTATGAACCATTATACATATGTATTATGTGGTGATGGTTGCTTACAAGAGGGTTTATCCCAAGAAGCAATTTCTTTTGCTGGACACCAAAAATTAAATAAATTGATTTTATTCTACGACGCCAATCAAGTTACACTTGATGGTGCTTTAGATCTTTCATTCTCTGAAAGTGTAAAAAATAGATTCTTAGCTAGTGAGTGGGAAGTCTTAGAAGTTAAAGACGGTAATGATGTCGATGCTATCGATGAAGCTATTAAAAAAGCTAAATCTTCAAAGGATAAACCAGTCATGATTATGGTTCATACCATTATTGGCTTTGGTAGTGCCAAACAAGGAACCTCTAAAGTCCATGGCTCACCTTTAGGTGTAGAAGACGGAAAACATGCAAAAGTTGAAGTTTATGGCTTTGATCACGAAGATTTCTTTGTTCCTGAAGAAGTTAGAAAACACTTTGAATCAACTTTTGTGGCTCGTGGAAATAAAGCTCACGAAGAATATAAGAAAGTATTTGAAGACTATCGCAAAGACCACAAAGCTGAAGCTGAGAGATTTGAATCTTTAGAAGGTTTAGATGTATCTAAATACTTACCAGAAGAAATGCCAGAATTTGTCGAAGGCAGTTCTACAAGTACTCGTGTCGCTAGCGGAAAAGCTTTAAATGATTATATGTTAAGTGTACCAATGCTTGTTGGTGGATCAGCTGACGTTGCTGGTAGTGTGATGACCAAATTAAATGGTGGAGTAGATTTCACTCCAGAACATCGTGAAGGTCATAACGTCAACTGGGGTATTAGAGAATTCGCAATGGGATGTATGCAAAACGGTATGCTACTTCACGGAGGAATTAGAAGCTATGTTGGCTGCTTTGCTGTTTTCTCAGACTATATGAAACCTGCCATTAGAATGGCAGCATTATCTCACCTCCCAGGCATTTATTTGTTCTCTCACGATAGTATTGCTGTTGGAGAAGATGGTCCAACCCATCAGCCAATTGAGCAACTTGCAATGCTACGTTCTATTCCAAATGTTAGGGTTCTTAGACCAGCAGATGAAAGAGAAACTTATGCTTGCTGGAGAGAAGCTTTAAGAAGCACTAAAACTCCAACTGCTCTTATTTTGTCTAGACAAAATCTTCCTTTATTAGAAGGCAGCAGTGCTGAAGGTGTTAAGCGCGGCGCTTATGTAGTTTCTAAAGAAGCCAAACGCGCTGATTTAGTCTTAATCGCTACTGGTAGTGAAGTTTCTTTAGCAATTGAAGCTCAAAAGAAATTATTAGAAAAGAAAATTGATGTTCGTGTTGTTTCTATGCCTTCATGGGAAATTTTTGCCGAACAAGAAAAAGATTATAGACGTGAAGTTTTACTCTTACCAAGTGAAAGAAGAGTATCAGTTGAGATGCTTTCAACCTTTGGTTGGGGTAAATGGTCTAAATATCACATGGGATTAGATGAGTTTGGCGCTAGCGCACCTGCAAAAGATGTGATTTCTCATTTCAATTTCACATCCGACCATCTTGTCGAACTTTGTGAATCAATTGTCAATAAATTTAATTAATTAAATTTCGTCATAGGATTATTAATATGGAACTTACTAGAAATCAACAACATTACATAATTATGGTGGCTATCTATAATGAGCTTACCGATTTTACTTTTGGTGAAAAACAAGTTAATCGCTCCGCAGAAGAAGTTCTTTCAAGTTTATGCGAATGCGAATTCAAAGATGTTCCGCCTTATGTTGTTGATTCAGTAATGGTTTCTTTAGCAAAATATGGAGAAATAAAATTAGCCTATGCTCCATTCCTTAAAAAATGGAAATGGGAAAGACTTCCTTTATTAACCCAGGCAATTTTATTAATGAGCTATACACATTTCTATTTTATAGAAAAAGCTGATAAAGCCGTGGTTATTAATGTTGCTGTTGAATTAGCAAAAAAGTATATTGACGACAAACAAGCAAAATTCATCAATGGCATTTTAGATTCAGGAGTTTTGAAATAATGTTTGAATCTGCTCCTGTTGTTTTAGTTAGCGATGTGAACTCTTACATCAAGAGCCTTTTAAATAATGATGAGAAGCTTAAATATATTCGCGTCAAAGGGGAAATAAGTAACTTTAAAGCATATCCAAGCGGACATCTTTATTTCTCGCTCAAAGATCAAAATTCTGTCATTAGTGCGGTAATGTTTAATAATTACGCAAAGCGTATCGCATTTAATCCAAAAGATGGAGATGAAGTGATTGTTCTAGCTAGTGTTGATGCTTATATCCCTAGAGGAAGTTACAATCTAAATATCTACGAAATGGAAGAAGTGGGATTAGGACAGCAATTAATTGAATTAGAAAAGCTTAAGAAACAACTCGCTAGCGAAGGATTATTCGATGAATCAAGAAAAAGACCGATCAATATCTATCCTAAAGCTATTGGCGTGATTACCGCTCCTAATGGAGCAGCAATTAGAGATATTGTTACCAACATCAAAAGAAGATATCCGATCGCTGATATATATGTCTTTCCAAGTTTAGTTCAAGGAGAACAAGCCCCTGAAAGGCTACTAAAGGCCTTTGAAAAATCTCAACAATTCAATTTAGACACTCTAATTATTGGTCGAGGCGGTGGGGCAAGTGAAGATTTAAGTGCCTTCAACGATGAAAAGTTAGTAAGAGCAGTTGCTAAAAGCAAAATGCCAATTATCGCTGCGGTAGGGCACGAAATCGATACCACTTTAATTGACTATATCGCTGATAAAAGAGCGTCAACTCCTACTGGAGCGGCCGAATTAGCCACTGTTGATAGAAGAGAATTAGAAAACCTGTTCTCGCAGTCAAAGTTATTAATGGAACAAGCTTTATACGATTCTATCGAAGATAAAAAAGAAGAACTTGATGAATTAAAAGAAGAGTTAACTGATTCACTAAAAGATTTAGTTAAAAGTCAAAAAGACGAATTAGAAAGTTATTCTAAACAGCTTGAAATATTAAATCCAAAAGCAGTGTTGTCTAGAGGATATTCTATATCCTTAGATGAATCGGGTAAACCCATTAAAAATGTTAAACAAATAAAATCCGGACAAATTGTCCACACTATATTAGAAGACGGTGACTTCGATAGTGAAGTCATTAGAATCAAAGGAGAGTAATTATGGCTCAAGAAGTAAATTTTGAAAAAGAACTAAATCGATTGAAAGAAATCGTTTCTTTAATTCAGCAAAAAGAACTCTCTTTAGATGAAAGTCTTAAGCTATACGAAGAAGGCAACAAAATAGTTAAACTTTTAAATGAAGAGCTCAAAAAAGCTGAGGAAAAAGTCGAAAAGGTTATCGAAATTGAAAAATAATTATGTCTAAAGAAGTTAAACACGTTGACTTAAAAACTATTACAGGTCCGGAGTTTCTCAATCAAATGAGTTATAAAGAACTTGATGTTTTAAGCACGGACATAAGAGATTATATCTTAGATATAACAAGTAAAAATGGTGGTCACTTATCTGCAAATTTAGGAACAGTAGAAGCCACAATTGCCTTATGTCGAACTTTTGACTTTAAAAAAGATAAGATCATCTTTGATGTTGGACATCAATGTTATACATATAAGCTTTTAACTGGGCGCCAATTAGACACTTTAAGAAAGAAAGACGGCATCAGCGGATTCCAAAAAATGAATGAATCGCCTTATGATCATTTTGAAGCTGGCCACTCTTCAACTTCAATTAGCGCTGCTAGTGGAATGGCTTTTGCCAGAGACTTAAAAGGTGAAAAATATGATGTCGTCGCTTTTATTGGTGATTCTTCAATTCAAAATGGATTAGCTTTTGAAGGATTAAATAATCTTGCTCAATCAAATCACAAAGTGATTGTGGTTTTAAATGATAACGGAATGTCCATCTCTCAGCCAGTCGGCGGTTTATCTAATGCCTTTAGAAAGATGTCCGGTTCATCCTTCTATATCAAAAGTAAAAACGCTTTTAGAAAAATCTTTTTCTTAACAAGATTTGGAAAGTGGATGTGGGTGAAATTCACTAAAGTGAAAAACTGGACAAAACGTAAAGTTATTGGCTTTAACTTATTCGATACTATGGGTCTAGATTATATTGGTCCAGTAGATGGCCACTATATTAGACACGTGGAAAAGGCATTAAAGCAAGCAAAGAAAACGGCTAGACCAGTTATTGTTCATATTAAAACCATTAAAGGTAGGGGTTATCAATACGCTGAAGACGATGTCGAAGGCTCATGGCATGGAGTGAGTAAGTTTGATGTTGCTACCGGAGAAATCAAAGCTAAGGATGCGGTTGTCTCTTGGAGCGAACAATATAAATTCTTATTAAAAAGCGAAATGACAAATAATAAAAATATTGTGACCATTGTTCCGGCTACAGAGCATGGCTCTGATTTAGATTCTTTGTTTGCCGAGTTCCCTAATCGCACAATCGATGTTGGGATTGCTGAAGAACACGCTTTTACTTTAGCAGGCGGCTTAGCTAGTAGTGGAATTCACCCAGTGATCTCCATTTATTCTACTTTCCTACAAAGAAGCTATGATGAATTATCTCATGATGTCGCTAGAATGAACTTTGACTGCACAATTTTAATTGATCGTGCTGGATTAGTGGGAAACGATGGAGAAACTCACCAAGGAATTTATGATGAAGCATTCTTATATACAATCCCTAATGTTACCATCGCTATGGCCAGCAGAAGTAACGAAGCTCTTTCATTAATGAAAGAATCATTTTGTAATCACGGACCATTTGCCATTAGATATCCACGAGAATTTTTCTCAGTAAATACCGAAGGAGTAAAAAAGATTCCTTATGGTAGTTGGAAAGTAGAATTAGAAGGTAGGAGTAAAAACACTGCAATTATTTCAATTGGACCAGTTACTGTTGATTTAAAAAAGAAAATCCAAGAATTAGATAAAGATGTCACCTTATTTAATGCAATCTACATTAGACCAATGGACGAGGCTAAGGTTTTGCAACTTCTTAACTACAAAAAAGTTATTATTTATAATGCTTACGCTACTAAAGAAGGCTTTGCTAATGCATTAGAAAGTAGATTAATGGCTTTAGGTTATCAAGGAAAAGTTATTGTTAAAACTGTTCCAACGGAATTTGTTAAACAAGCGACAATCGATGAACAAAGAGAAATGTTCGGATTAAAAATCGATAATATTATCGATTTAATTTAACTTTTAGTTAACATAATATATTAATGCATTTATAATGAAAATATGGCGAAAGTAATTGTCCATATTGACTTAAATGCTTTTTTTGTTAGAGCAGAAGAAATTAGGGATCCGTCTTTAGAAAATAAACCAGTAGCGATAGGCCACTTAGGTAGAGGCGGTGTTGTTTCAACTTGCTCGTATGAAGCAAGAAAATATGGTGTTAGCAGTGCGATGCCAATGAACAAAGCTGTTAAGCTATGTCCTAATTTATTAATTGTTCCACCTGATTATCGTTTTTATATCACTTTATCGCATCAATTCAAAAACTATATTAGAAGTATTACTCCAAAAGTTGAATCAGCTTCTATTGATGAACTTTTCGCAGACTTTACTGATGCTGTTAAAGGAAAGAAAAGTGTCATTGAATACTTCAAATCAATTCAACTAGATCTATATAAAAAAACTGGGCTTAAATGTTCAATTGGAGTGGGTCCAAGCAAATTTTTAGCGAAAATGGGAAGTGATTATAAAAAACCAATGGGAGTCACAATTATTAGAAGAAAAGATATTAAAAATATCTTATACCCGCTTCCAATTAAAGATATGTTTGGCGTAGGAAAGAAAACAGCGCCTAGATTAGAACATATTGGAGTAAAAACAATTGGTGATCTCGCTAATAGATTAAATAACAATGACGAAGCAACATTAAAAATATTAGGCAAATTTGCCGATGAATTAAAATTATGGATTAATGGTTATGGGTCAGATGAGATTATCACCGAATACGAAAATCCAAAATCAGTGGGTAATTCCACAACTTTAAAAAGTGATACAAACCAATTTGAAATCATCAAACAAACTTTTATGATGCTTGCTGAAGAAGTGTCAATGCGCGCCAAAAAAGATTCAATGGTCGGAAATACCATTCAAATTATGGCAAGAGACACTAATTATCAGGCACGTAATAAATCGATAACTCTAGAAAAATTAACCAATGACAGCAAAGACATTCTTAATGCCGCTTTAAAACTTTATGAACGTAATTTTCTCGATTTAACCGTAAGAGCTATTGGGGTTACGCTTCAAAACCTTGTCAGTATTAAAGATTCTTCCATCCAAATGACCTTATTTGACTACGAGAGACACGAAGAAGAGAATCGCACTAAATTAATCATCAATGATTTAAATCGTCGCTATAAAGGCGCAAATTTAAAAAGAGCGAGTGAAGTAAAAAATGGAAATAAATGACGCTACTAATCTATTCGCCCAATATCTACTAGTGGAAAAGGGTTTATCAAAAAAGACTGTTGATGCTTATTTAACAGATTTAAAGTTGTTTTTTAAATATTTTAAGGACAAGAAAGACACCGAAGACTTAAATCCTTATGACATCAATTCTTTTATGCTTTATGGAGCAAGTCTTGGTAGAAAACCATCAACCACTTTAAGAAGAGCGGCTTCTATTAAGCATTTTTATCTCTTTTTAAAAAAAGATGGATATTATAACGATGAGATTCCGGAAATAGAAGGTCCAAAAAAGGAAAAGATTCTTCCAACTTATTTATCGGTTGAGGAAGTAGAAAAGTTACTTGATGCTCCAAACATGAAATCTCCTAGTGGAATAAGAGACAAGGCGATGTTGGAATTAATGTATGCTAGTGGGCTTCGTGTTTCTGAATTACTAGAATTAGAAAAAGCCAATATTAATCTTAAAAAAGGGATCGTGATTGTTTTTGGCAAAGGCGCCAAAGAAAGAAAAGTGCCAATGGGAGACTTTGCTTTAGAATATGTTGTTAAATACATTAATCAAGTTAGAGGAAAATTCCATGGAGCAGATTCTAAATATCTTTTCTTAAATAAGAAAGGTAAACCGTTAAGCCGAGTCTATTTCTTTAAGCAAATCAGAAAATATGCCTCTGAAGTCGGCATTGAAAAAGAGATATCCCCTCACACTTTAAGACATTGTTTTGCCACTCACTTATTAGAAGGCGGAGCGCAACTAAGAACGGTACAAGAAATGTTAGGGCACGCTAATATCGCAACTACACAAATTTATACACATGTTTCTAAGGATAGAATTATTAGTGCATATGATTTGTTTATTAACAAAAAATAATATATTATAGTCTCGAGGTAAGAAATATATGTCATATCCTTATAAAAGAATTTTTGTAATCGTCGCTGATTCAGCTGGCGTCGGTTATGAACCAGATGCTGATAAATTTTTCAATGCCGGACATAGTGATTGGGGCAGTAATACCTTTGCCCATATTTCTGAAAAGATGCCTAATGGACTACATATTCCAAATATGGAGGCAATGGGTATTGCAGACTTAACTGATGTTAAAGGAACTAAAAAAGTGTCTCATCCACATGCATTTGCGGCTCGTAGTAGAGAAGTATCTAACGGTAAAGACACTATGACAGGACACTGGGAAATGATGGGCATCTATACTAAAGTTCCATTTAAGACTTTTACAGATACTGGCTTTCCAAAAGAATTAATTGATGAATTAGAAAAGAAAACCGGACATAAAGTGATTGGTAACTGCGCTGCTAGTGGTACAGAAATAATTAAACAATTAGGCGAAGAACAAATAAGAGATAATTCTCTTATTGTTTATACATCTAGCGACTCAGTCCTTCAAATCGCTGCAAGCGAAGAAGTAACTGGTTTAGAAGAACTTTATAGATGCTGTGAAATAGCTAGAGAAATCTGTATGAAACCAGAATGGATGGTGGGAAGAGTTATCGCCCGTCCATATGTTGGCAAAACCCCAGAAACATTCAAAAGAACATCTAATAGACATGATTTAGCTTTAAGACCAACGTTACCAACAGTAATGAATGTCATGCAAGAGCATGGATTTATGACTAGTTGTGTTGGCAAAATAGGTGATATCTTTGACGGCTATGGAGTTGGTAAAACCCAAAAGACCGTTTCTAATGAAGACGGCATGGATAAAACTATTGATGAATTATTACATCATGATTTCACCGGAATGTGTTTTGTTAACCTAGTGGAATTCGATAGTGAATACGGTCATAGAAGAAATCCAATTGGTTATGGAGAGGCTTTAGAAAGATTTGATAAAAGAGTCGGTGAATTTGTTTCTAAAATGAGAGACGATGATTTATTAATCATCACCGCAGATCACGGTAACGATCCAACTTGGCCAGGAACTGATCACACTAGAGAAAAGATTCCTCTACTTATGTATTCTCCAAGCATTAAAAACGGAAAATATTTAGAAGAAAGAGAATGCTTTGGTGATATTGGCGCCACAATTCTAGAAAATTTCAATCTTAAAATGCCGGCCAATTTAGTTGGTAAGCCGATGGTGGAAGTTCTTAAAAAATAACAAAAAAATAATCCAGATGATTAATTCTCATCTGGGTTTTTTATATGCAATGTGCGTTTTAAAATAAATACTAGAAGCGAAACAATAAGCATTATTAATACGGCAATAAAAGCGTAAGCAAAAGTGGAGATTAGACCATCTGTTTGATTAGCAAACTCAACCGCGATTGCTCTTCCTAAACCATATGATTGGCTAGTGGAAGTTAATGTTTCTGCCATAATCTCTATCTTAAAAGATAGAGCGAAGCTAGTTGTTAGACCAACTGCGATATATGGCATGCTTAGTGGAAGCTTGACTTTATAATTCTTTTGTAATCTTGTGTTATTATCAAGCTTCATTGCCATTAAAACTTGTTTATCAATGTGCTGATATCCACTAACAGTGGCTTCATAAACCATTGGAAAAACAATAACACCAACTACATAAGGAGCAGCGTTATCAAACCCTGCTAAATGTAATAATAAGAAAACAATTGCTGCAGTAGGGATACTTCTTAAAGCGATCATTGTGGGATTAAAAACATGTTTAAGTTTTAAATGATTGCCCACAATCATCCCAATAAAAATAGCAACAATAGAGGCCACTCCAAAGCCTATTAGCATACGGTATAAAGAACCCCATATGCATTTATATAGATAAGCGTCTCCAAATAATTCAAAAGATCTTTTAATCGTGGTAAATGGATCAGGAAAAACGTAAATGCTTTTACCTGCTAATATATATATTAGATACCACAGTAAAAAGAATAGAATAACGCCAAGGAAAGTTAGAAAATATCGATTAGTAATATACTTCTTCATCTAACTCCAAATTTAAATCCAAGATGTCATTGATAAAATAATCAATTTCTTCTTTAGCGTCTTTTGCTTTTAGATAACCTAAACCCAATCCATTGTTATCAATCATTGCATCATAAACAGCACTAGCAGCGACACCAAACATATTCTTTTGTTCTGATTCTCCGCCGAATAAATTAAAAGTCGAAACAATATTGTTTGGATCGCTTACAGCAGAAGTCATATCTTGTTCTAATAACGATAAGAAATCATCGGCTTTTTCCTTGCTTAAGTTTTTATTAATAAAAACTGCTGCTTGGATAATTCTTTTTCCACCTGTCTTTTTAGCGAAAGCATTAGAGGCTTTTTCAACGACTTGAGATGTCTTTTTTACATTGCTAATTACAGGATAAGCAGAGAAAACATAATCAAGCTCAATAGTCTCCGAACCAATAGTGATTGAACTAGTATTTAATGGTCCTACAGTTGCCGAAACATCCGCCACATCATAGATATTTAATCCTAAATCACCATATAAATAATTAAATACAGAGCCAGGGATATCCTCTTTTTGGAAAATTAAAACGTTGTCGCCAGCATCTAAGGTGTTATTATCATCTTTACCAGTAGACACTAAAGCAAAGTTACCAAAGGTAACGACCGCAGCCATTTGATAATTAGCATTAGTCTTAACAATCTTTGTTAATCCGCCTTTAGCAGGAGCAACAATAATGTCATAATTATCTTTTCCAAATTCTGGAAGTAATTCAGCGGCAGGTTTTAAAACAGTGTGGAGTCCATTAACAAAGTTATACATAGATACCGCTGGAGCTCCTGTAGGAGAAATAATTTTTAAATCAGTTTGTCTTAAAGAAGGATTAGTACCTCCGCAACTGGCAATTAATGCAATTGTTGGAATCAATAGTGTAATTTTTTTCATAGTTTAATACCTCGATTGTTATTTTATATAAAAATAGATATAATAAATGTGATTTGAATCACGAAAATGAATAATCTAATTAATTTACTAAATAAATACCCTCAATACCTAGAGAAAAGGACATACAAGCCACAAGAGACTATTTTCTTTGAAAATGATACATGCATTTCCGTTGGTATTGTTAAAAGCGGAGAAATAAGCATTAAATCATATTTTGCAAATGGAAAAGAAGTTACATATAACGTTTTAGAAGAAGGTCAGATGTTTGGCAACAACCTCGTTTTTTCTTCAACGCCAAGATACAGAGGAGATGTTATTTCTCAAAAACAATCAGAAATATGGTTTATAAATAGAGAAAACCTTTTAAAATTGCTAAAACAAGATGATGAATTATTAGTTTTATATTTGACTCAACAATCAGATTTTTCAAAAAACTTAAATTTTAAGATCAAATTATTAACAATTAGTAGCGCAGAAGACAGATTGGCTTATTATCTTACATTTAACAAAGGAAAAATAACATGTAAATCAATAACAAAGCTGGCAAATGAGTTATATTTAACGCGTGAATCGTTAAGTAGAACAATAACAAAAATGGTAAAAGAAAAGAAAATCACGCAAGTAAGCAAAACATTAAAATTAGTGGTGTAATAATAAAATTAGTAGATAATTAGTAGGTGGATAATTCACAGAAATGTGGATTATTTTTATTAAAGAAAGTCAGAAATATAGAATAAATCTACAAATATATAAAAATGTTTATTTAGATTTAATCATACTTTTTTATTAGATTAGTTAACATAATGTCTATTATGCGAAGTAGTCATTATCAAGAAAAAATCCACCATAATGGCGGATCAATATAAATTAATGCTTATTCTTATTATTTTAAATATTGATTAAGACAAGCCATCTGCAAATTGTTTCTATAATCAATGCCGTGTCTTTCATAATATTCGATATTTGAATGCAAGACATCAACAAAACCATTATTTAAACTACTTTTTAGTGAATTTATTAGATTTTCAGACTTAAATCCTCTTGTTGGTTCTATTTTATCTGCGCAATGTACAATAATTGCTACATCAGACATATTAGAGTTTGCTGTTGTGTGATACTTAATCGCATCTAAAATCACTGGATCTGTAATTCCAAAGTCTTTTTCTGCTAGATATGCACCAATAAATTGATGGTAAATGATTGGTGGATAATCAATGTATTCTTTGAAATATGATTCCATAATCTTCTTTTGTTCGCTAATTGGCATTTCTTTTCCAATATCATGTAACAGGGCTGCAATAAGTGTTTTCTTTGCGTCTACAAGATTATTTGCCAAAGCTATCTCATATGAAAGTTTTGCTGTACTAATTGTGTGGACCAATCTTTTTTCACTCATGTAAGAAGCTATCTTTTTCATGAAATATAGGCGATTATTGATTATATAATCAATAACTAAATCAAGAGTGTCCAAAGATTTTAATTCTCTAATCTCGGTTGAAGATTCGTCGTTTAGTAATCCGCTAATCTCCACCATTTCATATTCTTTGACATTATTTAAATCCACCACCATTTCTGGGCGCTTAAAATAAATAATTTTAGCTAATTTTGATAGTTCTTTAGCGTCTTTCCATTTATGGAAACTATTAACGTGATCGGTGCCAATTAAATAGAATAGATTGCTATCAGGATATTCTTTTTTAAAATGCTTAACGGTATCTATTGAATAGTTTACGGATTCTTTAGAATCAGCTTCGAATCTAGATAAATGAAACCTAGGATTATCTTTAATTGCAAGTTCCACCATCTTAATTTTATCTTCAATTGGTGCAGATTCTTTTTTCCACACAGAAATCTTTGCCGGAATAAAGAAAATATCGGCATCTAACTGGATTGATGCTTGATTGGCCATATTTATATGCCCATTATGAATTGGATCAAATGCACCACCAAAGAGGACGATATTTTTCATTTTATTTGCAAAGTTTGATTTTTGGATTTTCTTTATTTTTGCGATATAGCACTATTACTCTTCCAACAACTTGAACAACTTCAGCATGTAACTTGCTTGATAAATCAAGAGTTAATTCCATGATTGGAGTAGTCGCAGATTTTAAAACTTCAACTTTGATAAGTTCTCTAGCAGTCAAAGCCTTATCTAACATGTCTAAAAGAGCGTTTGTGACCTCGCTTTTTCCAATTTGATATTTTGTCTTATCTTGAACAATTAAAGTCTTTAATTGCTTCTTTTGATTTTGAGTTAACATTTACTTACCTAATCTTTGATAAAGATTCTTTAACAGCAACACCTTTTGGTAAAAGGATGCGGATTGTTTGGCCTTTACCTTTAATTGAGAACCAGCATAATCCTTCAACAGAAATATCGTGTCTTAAATCATCTGATTCTAAATCATATTCAAACATATCGTAATCTCTAAAAGATGTATATCTTTCAGATACTGGTTTTAAAAATTTCTTCTTTAAGTTGTTTGCAAGGAAATCATCAATTTTGTTTGTGTCGATAACTTTGAATTCAACCTTTTCACCTGTAAACACACGAACAGATGTGTGATGTCCACGGATGATAGAGAAGCACGCTAAATTACCAACGACAATTGACGATCCTGCTCCTATGAATCTTCTACTGAAAGCAACTTCTTTCTTTGGAGTAATAATTCTTTGTACGCTAGCTTCAACATGCGAAAACACCGAAGTGTTATTGCTTAAATCCGGAAGTTCATAGAAGAACGAAGAATTGGTTAAAGGAATTTCTAATACATTAGAATTTGTTCCAGGATATAATTCTGATTTAATTTGCCATCTAGTGTTGTTTTTATAGTCTTTCAACATTTTATTAACAAATGTTGTCTTTCCACTATTAAGTTCGCCAATTAAGTAGACATCTCTGCCTTTTCTTAATTCTCCGAGTTTTGTAAGTTTATCTTTAATATCAAGAGAATCTTCACTACCAATAAGATCAATGCTAATTGGGTTAATACCTACATCAGCAAATCTTTCATCGATATATCTAATAAGCATTTCATCAGTTGCAGCAGATGGCATTAAGTCTCTTTTAGAGCCAATAACAACAACATCTAATTTCTTAACGCGCTTAACGACATCAGGATTTAATGTTCCATTAAAGGTAAATAAATCAACCATCCAAACAATTAAAGAGTCTGTAGCAACCGCATCTTTAAGGATTCTTAAAATATCCTTATCAGTTTCATGATCAAGGGAACTACTATTGAGGGCAATCATCTTTTCGTAACATATGTTACAGTATGGAATTCTTGGAACTCCACTTTCAATAACGGCTTTAGAAATAAAGCCAGGTTTACTTTTAGATTCAGTTTGGAGAATTGCTCCACAACTTTGACATCTAATTACTCTTCTTGCATTTGCCATATTATATGTTCCTCCAATCTTTTAGATTGCCTCTTTTACGATGATATCTTCTAATAGGTCTATCAAATAGCCTATTAATGTGTGTTGTCCATTGATCTTCTTTGACAACTTTTTCAGTTAGGACAACTCGAATCTTAGCTTTGTAAGCAGCTAATACATCCGTCATCATCTGATCACCGACCAGCATAACTTCGTCATTAGTTCTACCACGTCTTGCTATTTCTTGTTTAATTCTTTTCGCACCGGGCTTATGGGCGCTAGCTAAATATTCAATGCACGCTTTGTCTGCAAAGCCACATACACGATGAGGTTTATTATTCGATATGATAACTGGTTCTATGCCAGCAGACTTCAATTTATTAATGTAATCAATCGTATGTTCTTTTGGCTCTCTAGACTTATAACTATCGAGTGTATTATCTAAATCCACAAACAAAGTTTTAACACCATTACGCACAAAGAACTCAGGATCTATCTCGTAAATCGATTTAGCGTGAGCATACGGAATGAATTTTTTAAACATTGAAAACCTCAATAAATAGTTTATACGAAAAAGTCTTATAAAAATAGACTTTTATAAAAAATCGCACAATCCACATTTCTTTTAAAAGAAAAAGTAGTCAATTAATATATACTAATTAACTACTAATTTCTAACTATTTTATTATTATATATAACTATGTTATATTTAATCTAAATCATCGAATATCGAGATTTGTTCGAAGTTCACTTCTTCTTTATCTTGCTTATTGTCTTCGACTTCCGCTGTTTCAATAACTTCAGCTTCGGTATTTTCATCTTCCTTTACCTCTTTAACTGGTACAGGATGAGAAATAATATCTTTATTAACAACAACTACTTCTGGATCAAATACAAAGGCAATATGTTGCTTTGCTGTAATCTCGTCAATATTCTTTTTAGCGTATTGAGCTTCGGTGTTTCTTAAATCATCCACTGTAATAATTTTATTAGTTCTATCATTTAAATATAAATTTATATTTAAACTTTCATCTCTTTTTGCTTTAAAGGCACTAACAATACTATGTGGATCACCTTTAAATGATTGCATGATGGATTGCACTTTCCCTAATCTATTTGTTTTAAAGAATTTGGAAATGTCTGTAACGCGCATGTGTCCTTTATTAGTAAATAATATAATTTTGGACTTTTCTTCCTTTTCAAAGGCTAGTAAACCCACCATTTGATTATTTCCTAATCCAGAGATAGATTTCACTCCACCAGCTTTATTTCCAAGAATCGATAATTCATTTTCATTGAAGAATGAACAATTACCATTATTAGTTATAACTAATAAATCGCTATCCCCTGTTACTAATTGGATTCCAGCAATAGAATCATTTGGAAGGAGTTTCATACATTTGACTGGACGCGAATGCTTAATGACATCAATATTAGAAAGAGCCATACGTTTAATTTGACCAAATTTAGTCAAGATGACTAAATATAAGTCATTTCTTAATTCGCTAATTGCCATGACTTTAATAATTTTTTCGCCACTAGCAAGAGTAGTAAATTCATTAATATGTGTACCTTCATCTTTCCATTTTGCATCAGTTAAAGAATGAACTGGTACAGAGGCATAATTGCCTTGATTTGTAAAACAAATCAGATAATCTGTTGTTAAAGCTTTTCCACTACCAACCAGCATGTCTCCATCTTTTAAACCAGGGAGTTCTCCATTGCTACTAGAGAAGCTTCGAATTGAGCTACGTTTTAAATAGCCATCATAGCTGACAGCAACCATAACTTCTTCTTTAGCGATGAGATCACGTTTATCAATTTCTTTAGTCTCACCTTTTTCAATTATTTGAGTTCTTCTATCATCTCCATATTTGTTTGAAAGATTTTTTAAATCTTTAATAATTACTTTGTTGAGTTTATTTGGATCATCAAGAATTTCTTTTAAATCAGCAATAGATTTTTCTAAATCTGCCTTTTCTTTTTCTAAAATAAGTTCATCAGTGTGACTTAACTTATATAAAGGCATGGTAACAATAGCTTCTGCTTGTTCGTTAGATAAGCTAAAACGATTCATTAAATTCACTTTAGAATCATTTTTGTCTTTACTCTTACGGATAATATCAACAACTTCATTAATGTTTAGCGAAGCTAAAATAAGTCCGTTAACAATATGTAAACGACTTGAATATTTATCTAAATCAAACTTGCTTTTTCTAGTAACAACATCAATTTGATGTGCAATATAAGCATCAATATAATCGAGTAACGAAAGAGTTTTTGGTCTACCATCAACAATAGCCACCATATTAGCGGTATAGCCAGTTTGAAGATTGGTTTTCTTCATTAAATATTGAAGAATAAGATCTGCTTTTGCGTTCTTTTTAATATCGACAGCGATTCTGATTCCTTTATAATCAGACTCATCTCTAACTTCGATAATGCCGTCAATCGCTTTTGAATGCCTAATTTTGTCTATTTCATAGACAAGCTGAATTTTCACCACTTTATAAGGCACTTCTGTGATAATTATTTGATTGATATCCTTTTTTTCTACAATTTCAGCTTTTCCAGCAATTTCAATTCTTCCTCTACCAGTTAAATACATTTGTTGAAGTCCTGGAGAATCATAAATAAAACCACCAGTTGGGAAATCCGGACCTTTAACAAATTGCATTAAATCTTCAACAGTTGCGGTTTTATGACCAATACGATAAATAGTTGCTTCTATCATTTCTCTAAGGTTATGAGGTGGGATTTCAGTTGCCAAAGCAACTGCAATACCTTCAGTACCATTAACAAATAGGTTTGGGAATCTAGATGGTAATACAGTTGGTTCTAATTCTGTGTCATCAAAATTAAATTGCATATCCACAGTTTTCTTTTCGATATCAGCAATCAACTCGTTAGATAATTCGCTTAATCTAGATTCAGTGTAACGATAAGCAGCAGGTGAATCACCATCGATAGAGCCATTATTACCTTGGAAGTCGATTAATGGATATCTAACTTTCCAATCCTGACTCATTCTGGCTAAAGCTTCATAAATTGAAGTGTCACCATGTGGGTGATAAGTACCCATAACTGCACCAACAGTGTGAGCACATTTTTTTGTTGGCTTATTAAAAGTGTTTCCACTTTTATACATAGAGAAAATAATCCTTCTTTGAACAGGTTTTAATCCATCTCTAACATCAGGGATAGCACGATCTTGAATGACATATTTTGCATAGGTAGCATAACGGTCACCCATTACATCTTCAAGAGGTTCAACAGAAATATTCTCGACGATTTTTTCTTCGACTACTTCAGGTTTTTTCGCCATATTACTTCGCCTCCTTTAAGAATGTATCAACATTGGTAAAATCAACGTTTTCTTCAACCCATTTTCTTCTAAGGGAAGCATCTTTTCCCATTAAAACGTTCACACGTTTTTCCACTAAGAATGGGTCGTTAATATCAACTTGAATTAAGAGTCTAGTTTTTGGATCCATTGTGGTTTCTTTTAGTTGGATTGCGTCCATTTCGCCAAGACCTTTATATCTTGTAATCTTTGCTTGAGAGCCACCACCAACTTTCTTTTTGGCGGCTTCAAGACCTGCATCATCCCAAGCATATTCTTGGATAAGTTTTTTATTTTCTTCTCGGGCAACTCTATATAAAGGTGGAACAGCGATATAGACGTGTCCAGTAGTTATAAGAGTTCTCATGTAATGATAGAAGAACGTTAATAATAACGTTTGAATATGTGCACCATCGGTATCAGCATCAGTCATAATGATGATTTTTCCGTATCTAATGTCATTAACATCAAAAGTTTGACCAAATCCGGCACCGATTGTGTTGATAATAGTTGCAATTTCTTCATTGTGTACCAATTTATCTAAAGCAATAGAATCAGTGTTTAAAGGTTTACCACGAAGTGGTAATATTGCCTGATGCAAACGATCTCTACCTTTCTTAGCAGTTCCACCAGCGGAATCACCTTCAACGATAAAGAGTTCGTTTTTCATGTAGTCTTTAGATTGAGCAGGAGTCAATTTATCAGAGAGAATGACTTCTTGTTTGGCTTTTTTACTACTACGAGCTTCATCTTTTGCTTTTCTAGCTGCAATTCTAGCTTGCTGACTATCTACACATTTTTTAATAATGCGCATCGCATTTTCTTTATTTTCAGTAAGATAATAAGTAAACTTATTATAAATTAAACTTGAGACAACTGGAGCCGCAACTGGAGTACCTAATTTACCTTTTGTTTGTCCTTCAAATTCAAGCAATTCTTCTGGAATTTTTAAGGAAATAATTGCGGTTAAGCCTTCTCTAATATCGCTACCTTCAAGTTTTTTACCTTTAAGTAATCCTTGCGCTTCGGCAAAGTCATTAACTGCACGAGTAATACCAGTTCTAAAGCCTGATTCGTGGGTTCCACCATCTCCAGTTTTGACATTATTAACGTAGGAATAGATGGTTTCGTTATAGTCTTCGTAGCAATATTGAAGAGCGATTTCGGTTTCAATTTGTGTAGTTGGATCAACCTCATTAAATTCCACAACTGGGATAATTTCTTTTTTATCTTCATTGAGAACATTAATGTATTCTACCAAGCCATTTTGATAGAAGAATTCTTGCTTTTCGTTAATTCTTTCATCAACAATGATGAAACGTACACCTTTCATTAAGAAGGCTGACTCTCTTAAATGGCTTGAAATTGTGTCATATTTAAAATCAACAGTAGAGAAGATAAGCGGATCTGGTTTAAATCTTACAAGTGTTCCATGCTTATTGGTTTTGCCAGTAACTTCTAAAGGAGTCACTAAATGTCCACCTTTTTCAAAACGCAAATGATGTATTTCACCGTTTTGATAAACGGTGACATCACACCATTCACTTAATGCATTAGTAACAGATGCACCAACGCCATGAAGTCCACCAGCGCTTTTGTAAACAGCTGAATTAAATTTTCCTCCAGCGTGTAATTCTGTAAAAACAATTTCCACACCTGGTCTTCCGGTTTCTCTATTGATACCAGTTGGAATACCACGTCCTTCATCTAAAACGGAACAGCTTCCATCCTTGTGTAAAGTAACGGTTATGTTTTTTCCATATCCACTTAACGCTTCATCAACAGCGTTATCAACTACTTCCCAAACAAGGTGATGAAGACCACTAGCGTTAGAGCTACCAATATACATTGCTGGTCTTTTTCTAACACCTTCTAGGCCTTGTAAAATCTGAATATCATTAGCGGTATAATTTCTCTCTGCCATGCTATATCTCTCTTTTCGCCGTTTATTATAAACGGAAATTGTTGCAAAATTAAAGTTATTTAGTAAAATAGAACGAGGGTAAAAAATGGATATTATTTTATATAATATATTGGTAGCAATTTTATTAATAATTATCGGCTATGTGTTTGGTTCTATACCAAACGGAATATGGATTGGTAAGCTATTTTTCCATAAAGATCCACGTGATTTTGGCTCAGGAAATTCAGGCGGCACAAATGTCGGTAGAATATTCGGAAAGAAAATCGGTGTTCTTTGTATTGTTTTAGATTGCTTAAAAGTCATTGCTCCTTTTATCATCTCTTGGGCAATTTTAACAAATGTCCCAATGTATAACGGTTTACCATTAATTCCAAGTGTCTCAGCAAAAATAAATAATCCGGATACATCAGCATATTTAGTTCAATGGCCTGCTTATTATATGGTTATGGTTGGTTGCACTTTCGGACACTGCTGGCCAATCTTTGCCGGATTTAAAGGAGGCAAAAATGTTTCCTCCTTTATCGGATTTGGATTTGTTTCATCTTGGTTATTTGGCGTAATTCCAGCTTGTTTATTCTTGGTTATCCTTAAATGGAAGAAAATGGTTTCTCTCGCAAGTATCTCAATTAGTTGGATTGCAACAGCGTTAACTTGGATATGGACAATCTTAATGTTAACAGGAGTAATACCATTTGCCTATAGCTGGATTCCGGGATATTACACAATGATGGAATTTGGCTATGTCCACTCAATTGTTGTTACTTTTGCTGCTTCAATTTTAACCTTTAGACATCGCGCCAACATAAAGCGAATTAAAGAGGGCACAGAAAGAAAAATTACTTGGATGAAATAATCCATAAGTAGATAATTAGTAGAAAATTAGTAGATATAGTATATTGTGAATTAAGTTTTCCACATCAAACGCAGATGTGGATTTTTTCTTGATTGCATCAATACGTTTTAATTGACTTTAATAGCCTTATAGATAAAGGAGACTGTTTTTCGCAGCCTCTGAATCAAGAAGCAATAAAAAACGCCGTAATTTGGCTTTACGACGTCTTTATTATTAACCTATAAGTTAAATTATTTTTGTTGTCTTCTAACAGCAGCCATTGTACGTTGAATATCAGCTTCACTTGGCTTTCTTCCAACGCTTTGATATAAGGCTCTGATCATTCCTTCATTGATTGGAGGGTTCTTTTCAAGTTGTCTTTTAAAGAACCATCTAGCAAGGAAGAATCCAGCAATAAGAGCGGCGACAACTGCAGCGACTAATAATCCAATCCATCCACCTGTTGACATAAGTGTTCTCCTTAATTACGCTCTTCCGTCGTAGTTTCCATTATCAGTTCTAACTAAGACAACTTCGCCTTCTTCGATAAATAATGGGACACGGACTTTTAGTCCGGTTTCTAATTCAGCGTCTTTCATTGCTTTGTTAACTGTATCACCTCTAATGGCTGGTTCGCAGTGTGTGATTTTTAAAGCAACTTTTGCTGGTAAGTTGATACCAAGCACTTCACCTTCATAAGAAGTAATTTCGACGATTTCTTCGCCTTTCAAGAATTGAATTTCCCATTTTAATCTATCTTTAGAAATTTCAATTTGTTCATATGTTTCTTGATCCATGAAGCAAAGGGCATCTCCAGTATCATAAAGATACTGCATTTGTCTTTTTTCTAATCTGATAGTTTCAATTCCGTATCCACTATTACGTGCCATTTCAGTAACAGCGCCTGAACGGAGGTTTTTCACTTTGACTTTCGCAACCATTTTTCTCATTGCGGTTTTGTTAAGTAAAATATCTAAAACTTGATAGATATTGCCTTCTTCAATGAAATAGTTGCCAGGTCTTAATTCTGTAACGTTAACCATAAATATAAACCTTGTATTATAGAATTCGACCA
>DDQE01000054.1 GCA_002342545.1 Caryophanales bacterium UBA2450 | reverse complement strand
ATAAAAGCAAATTCCTAGTCAATAAAAAAGACTGATATAAATCAGCCTCTATTTGATAAACACCCTATTTTCTTTTATGACCTTAGGAACGACTTTGTAGTCTTCATTTGGATAGCCAATAATGACGTGACCAATTCCGATGTAATCATCAAAATTTAAACCGGTGAAAGATAAAATCTTTCTCCCCTCTTCTAATTCTAATTCTTCTTTTGCTCGATGAATCCAGCAAGAAGCTAATCCTTGATTAGTGGATTCAAGTAACATATTTTCAATGGTGGCCGCGCCATCATAAATAGAAAGTCCATCTTTATGAGCAGCAACTAACATAATTACTGGCGCTCCATAAAAAGTATCCATATCTCTATTTAAAATTTGAGCGTTCAATTTCATTAATTCATCTCTAGTTTTTTTATCTTTGATGACGATAATTACTGGAGTTTGTCTATTCATCCCACTAGGAGCGAGTAAACCAGCCTCCACTATTTCTTTAATCTTACTTTCTTCTACTTCTCTACTAGAGAAATTGCGGCACGCTCTACGAGCTTTAATTGCTTCTAACATAACATTTTCCTTCCTAATTTATTTTAAGGACATTATTAAGTCTTTATAAACTTTTTTTGCTATTTCTTTTTCTTCGCTACTATTTGTTTTAACAAGTTGATATTCTTGATTAATTCGATTAACACAGTATTCAACTCCATAAGTATGATGGACTTTATATAGAAAAACCATATCGGCAAACGGGAGCTTCTTTAAAAGGTGCTTTGATGAAATGTGTAGCAATAAGCTGATTGCTCTATAGATATAGCCAATCCAGTGCATAATCGGTTCATCGACTTTATAACCATACTTTTGATTTAAGCCTGGATATTCTTTAATCAATAATTCTTTATAATTTGTTGGAGTATATAAAGACATATAATCCGGATTATCTAGTAACTTTGCTAATTTTGAATTCATAAATCGAAAAGTAAATAGCCTGCTACCACAAGTAAAATCTTCTATTGAAGAAGAAAAATACGATGCTTGTATTTCACAAATTTTGATCATTTCATCAGTTAATTTCATCTAGTATTTCCTCAATATACTTGCCTTCCCTACGGTATTTAATCAAACAAGCATCTACTTTTGTGTTTGCAATTTTATCTTCTTCCACTTTTCCTTTTAATATATCTATTTTTTCTTGCTTACATAAATATAGGCGATTAACAAATTTTAAATTAGTTAATGCTTTACTACTTTTAATTACGTGTTGTTTACCTAAATACGATGCAGATAAACAATGACTTGCTTGGATATCAGTCAACTTACCTTGAGCGAATTTAGTCATAATTTCATACATCGAATTATCTGCAATAGGAGCTATTATCACATCAGCTTCTTCGATTCTTTTAATTAATCTTTGAACGTAGCAGGAATTACGATGCGCCTCTTTTAAGGTATCTCGATAATAACAAATCGCTAGCATCCAATCTAAATCGACTTCTAGACTAACGGTGTTTAATTTTCTTTCATCAAGTTTGAAAACATAAACAGATCCATTTTTATCATTAGATACAAAAGAAGAGGCCTGTTTATATGATTCACCTAAGTAAAACCCCGGACCAAAATCGATGTTCTTATCAGAATGATTTAAGTCTAGTTCACCTTCAATATCGTTCTTTGCACCATGAAAATAAATACAATTAAACGATTCTTGAAGAATTTCAGAAAGAACGCTATTAATTCTTAAATTGTTTTCATACGCATAGCTATATATTTTTTCAATAACAGGATTAGTAGGACGATGTTTTCCATTTTCAATGCGATTAATAGTGGCAAAAGATAATTCGATCGCATCGGCAAACTCAGTCTGTGTCATTTTGAGCATTCTTCTAATTAATAAACAATCTTTTTGTATGTCGTATGATTTCATGCTGACATTATAACACGTGTTATATAGTCAAATCAATTTCAAAAGCGAAAAAAAAGCGGCTTTTCTCTTTACCGCTAACCGTGACCTTGTGCAAGCACAGGGTTTAAGCTAAGTTCCTTTTGGCTGGTGGTGCTTCTTGATTTTGATACGTTTTGAATTGAATAGCGTATCGATGGCCAGCTTCCTTTAGTTATTAGCTTCAAGGCTGTCTTCCTCTTTGTCATGTCCGGTGCTGGTTTTACTCCGTCAAACTTTAACGCGGAGACCAGTGATGTTGCCATCAGGGAGGAACGTACCGATGATTAGAATCTCTTCTAACCCTTTGCTAGCGCAATCATTTAACTGGAAGCTTTTAATTTCCAGAGGTCCCCACTCAATTCAAGGACCTGATTGTCTTATCTAGTCTTAAGCTTTTTATTCCGTTTCTGCTTAGAAGGTGCTAAGAGTTTGTAACCCTTCTAAGTCTCACCACACTTTGAGTTGAATAATGTGGATTAGGCTTTTCCTATTCTTTTTAGTTAATAGGACTTTTATTTACCTCTTTGATCATGTCCGGCGGTGGATTTTCTACACTGTTAAGCTCTAACTCAGTGACCACTGTAGCAGGGAGGTGGGCCGTTTAGTCATTATTGCTAATGACAAGTTAACTGCAATCATTAACTAGACTTTTTAATTCTAGATGCCTTACTATCAACGTCGTGTAATGGGCTGATTGTCTGACGTTAGCTGAACTTCGAACCTTTTTTGTATCGAGTATCTTTCAATCTCGATTACTTATCTCACGCTTTGAGTTGATTTTAACGTGATTCGGTCGTGGATATGGCTATTACCTCATATCGGTCCTCTTTGATCTTGTCAGGCGGTGGATTTTCAGCTGTTAAGTTCTAACTCAGCGTCCACAGTAACGGGGAGGATGTGCCTTGATAGACCCGAAGATCTATCGTGCTGGAGCAATCATTAGTCTAAGATTCTTGTTTTAATTCTTAGTAGTCCGCTGTATCAACTTCTTCTTTTTCGCGGTGATTGACTTATCCAGTCTTGAGAGTTAATTAACTATCATTAATTATCTCTCACCCAAGCATCTTTCGATGTTGGATGTCTATTAGTATGCGCTCATTGAAAATCTATTGCAAGCGTTTTTTGAAAATTTTTTAATAATTTTTGATATTTGTGATTTTTTATTAGTTTTTCATATTATTAATACAAAAATATCCTCCTACTAGGAAGATATTATTTCGTCAGCCAGAGCAGTTAACATTCTGGATCGCTGCATCCATTCCCGAAGGAATGCGTCGTGGTCGCACACTGGTTCTCCACCTCTGACGATATTATTATAGCAAACAAACAAATCAAATAAATAAAAACTAGTGGATTGCTCCACCAGTTTTGTTAAGTTTGTTAACTAAATAAGTTAGGCTTTATATTCTCTAGTTTGTGGTAAGAATGAATAAACAATCGCACCCGCTAAAGCGATAACGCCAGCGATTAAACCAAAGATACCTAAAGTAGACATACCTTCGAATGCTTTATAGAAGATAACTCCAAAGATAGTTGCTCCAGCACCGATGGTGATGAATACTGCTCTTCTTAATGTACCTTCTAAGCTCTTGATAGAGGAGAGCAAAATAAAGATATAACCACCAATGAAAATAGCAAGAGGAACAATAGCCATAAATGGCTTAAATAAGAATGTTTTCCAGTCTTGCCAAGTCGAACCACTAATAATAAAGCTGACAATCATCACTAAGAGAATGAACAGATATTTAGCACAAATAATTAATGCACAATTAGCAATTGCCTTATATGGCCCACCACTTCTCTTATCAAATGCGACAAGGAATAAGTTGATAAGCGGGTATAAAATTAGTAAAGCATCAATCACAAGATAAGCGATAGCTAAAACTGAGCCAGCTGCAGCATCTCTATTCGCAAATGATAAATTGGTTAAAACGCTGTATGTACCAAGTCTAATATCATCAACAAGAACTAAAATGCCAAATGCGAGGGTTACTAAACAAATGCAGATCCCCATTATTTTTTTAATGTTTTTCATTTGGAAATTCTCCTAAAAGAGATTATCTTCTATCAGATGGTAATTTGTCGTGAACAAATAAGGCCATAACTGCTTTTGCAGTATGAATTCTATTTTCTGCTTCTTCATAAACAACTGATTGAGGTCCGTCAATTACTTCATCAACGACTTCGTTGACTCTATCAGCAGGAAGAGCGTGCATATATCTACAAGTTGGTTTAGCTAAAGCCATCTTATCTGGTGTACATTTCCATGATTTTAATGCTAATAAAGCATCATCAACAACGGTTGTAGATTGGTTAGTAACCCAGCTACCCCAGTTTTTAGGGAAGACAACATCAGCGTCTTTATAAGCAGCATCCATATCATGAGTAATAGTTAAGCTACCACCATGTTCAGCAGCGTTCTTTCTCGCTTTTTCAATAACCCAGTCTGGTAAATCATATCCTTCTGGATAGGCTAATGTGACATCAATACCGTATCTTGGGAAAAGTAAAACTTGAGAAACTGGAACAGAAATTGGTTTCTTGTGAGTTGTAGCCATTGCCCAAATAACAGAAACTTTTAAGTGTTCAGTATGACCGAATTCATCTTCAATGGTCATTAAATCTGCAAGAGCTTGCATTGGGTGATATAAATCACATTGTAAGTTGATAATTGGGACTGTAGAATATTTCGCCATTTCACGAATATATTTGTTACCTAAACCCCAATTACAGTAACGGCAAGCAATCATGTGGCCAAAGCTAGATAAGATAACTGCAGTATCTTTGGCGCTTTCTCCGTGAGCGATTTGCATCATGGAGGTGTCTAAGAAAGTAGCGTGTCCGCCTAATTGGGCCATACCACTTTCAAAGGAGTTACGGGTTCTTGTTGATTGCTCAAAGAACATTAAGAATCCAGTTTTGTTAGTGAGCCAATCTGTTGGTTCATTAGCGTAGAATGCATTTTTTAAGTCTCTTGAGACTTTAAGCATGTAGTCGATTTCTTCTTTAGTGAAATCTTCTAAGGTGATTAAGTGTCTACCAGCGAATCTTGGTGCGACTTTTTCCATAATTTAATTTATTTCCTTTCTTAATAAACTATTTCTTTAAATTTTCTAGATATAAGCCTGGTAAGACAGCATACATGGCTGCACAGATAACGAGGTCTTCTTTTCTAGTTTTTTCATTTGGTGCATGAGCTTCTTTTTCATCACCTGGGCCAAATCCGATACAAGGGATGCCGTATCTACCCATAATAGAAACACCATTAGTGGAGAATGTCCATTTATCAATGATAGGTTCTTTTTTAAATAAGCCTTCATAACCTTGTTTCATGGATTGAACAAAGACTGATTCTTCTGGAATAACCCAGGTTGGGAAATAACATTCTGTTGGATATAGTAATCCAGTATAGGATGGCCTTTCATAACGATACATCTCAACTTTAGCGTTCGCGGCTTTAACTCCTGGAAGAGCTTCAATTTCCGCGATTGAGGTCTTATCGTTTTCTCCCACTGTAAGTCTTCTATCTAAAGAAATCCAGCAGCCATCAGCAACTGCACATCTAGATGGTGATTTATGGAAGATTTGACTAATTGTGACTGTGCCTTTACCTAAGAATGGGTCATAAGCGAGTCCTTTTTCATTGAGTTCCTTAACTTGCTCAATGATTGGTGCCATCTTATAGATGGCGTTGTCTCCTCTTTCAGGAGCGCTACCGTGACAAGAGATACCTCTAACGGAAACTTTAATTTCCATTCTTCCTCTATGTCCACGATAAATTCTACAGCTAGTTGGTTCAGTAGAAACGACGAATTCTGGTCTAACTTTATCTTCTTCGATAATGTATTGCCAACAAAGTCCATCACAGTCTTCTTCTTGGACGGTACCAGTAATCACTAATGTGTAGTCATCTTCTAAACCTAAATCTTTGATGATTTTAGCAGCATAGACCATTGAGGCCATACCGCCTTCTTGGTCACTAGTTCCTCTACCACCAATATGGACATCATCTTCAAATCCTTTATATGGATCAAATGTCCAGTTTTTGATTTCTCCAATACCAACAGTGTCGATATGAGCGTCCATGCCAATAAGGTGTTTGCCGTGTCCAATATAGCCTAAGATATTTCCCATTGGATCGATAACCACTTTATCAAATCCAACTTTTTCCATTTCTTCTTTAATGCGAAGGACAACTTCTTTTTCTTCACATGATTCAGAAGGAATAGCGACCATATCTCTAAGGAATTTGACCATGTCAGCCTTATAGGCTTGAGCTTTTTCTAATACTTTTTCAAAAGGTACTTTCATTATTAAATTTCCTTTCCTCTAAGTTCCTTAATCTTTTTATCGTATTCGTGAATCTTGTTGTATTCAGCTTCCCAGAATTCTGGTTTCTTCATGCTATCAAGATAAGCTTTGGTATAACCAAATGGTAACCAGTCTTTCTCTTTTTGAGCAAATAAAGCATCTTTAGCAGCCTTACCACGTGTATCTAAAATCATCGAGGTATCCGCTCCCATAAAGACATCTTCAAACCATCTTTCTAAGACGTTAGGTGTGACTTCAAGTTCTCTTTGTTTTAAGTTTTCAATAACAGAGTCATATCTATCAAAACTATCAGTAGCGATAGTGACGACGTTATCTTCAGGTCCTAATTTGAGGTATTTTGCCATTTTAATAGCACCTAAGATATTACAAATACCAGAAACACCAAATAAGTTAACCATAGATTCCGCTAATTTCTTATCAACACCATGTTTGACTAAAATATCAGTACCTTCATGGATGACTTCTAAGCCTCTAACACAGTTATCATCAACAATTTGAGTGATAAAGTCAGTAGTTAAGACGTTATGGATTAATGTACACATTTTATCGCCGATACCTTCAATACGGTGTTGTCCGCGTCCACCATTGGTGAGAGTACTACATTCATGTGGTTCTAAGGCGACAATTTTACATTCTGGGAATGCCACTTTGATTTGATCACCAGCTGCTAGAGTACCTGCGCTACCAGGTGCGCTACAGAAAGCAGCAATTCTTCCGTTACCAATACCTTTAACAGCCTCGATACAGCTATTACCAGTGACGTGTCTATGGAAACGATAGTTAGGTAATAATTCAAATTGAGCCAATGTTCTATTTTTTGGATCTTTCTTTAATTCGTAGGTTCTCTCAAGAGTTAAGATAACATCAGATTCACTACCTGGAGTTAAGTCTAATTTCGCTCCATATTTTTGAATTCTTTGATATCTTTCTTTGGACATATTGTCTGGCATAATGACAATCGCGTCATACTTCATTAAGTTAGTGATGTAGCTAACTCCAATACCAAAGTTACCAGTACTTGGGCCTAAAATTGTGTGTTTTCCTGGGATAATTTCTCCATCTACACATCCTTCAATTAAGGTGGAATAGGCAGGTCCAACCTTGTGTGATCCACTTGGGAAATATTTACCGAGTAAAACAACAATATTTGCGTCTACTCCAGTTAAAGCTTTTGGAAGAACGATCTTATTAACTTCATCCTTTTCGTTTTTCCAAGTGATGTTAAAGAGATTGATTGGATCAAGTTCATTCTCTTGTTTTGCCTTCAAAGCCTTTTTTCTTACTTCAGGGTCTTGATGGCTTGGGTTCAACATTTCATCATATGTTGGACCAAATGGGATTTTTGACATATTTAAATTACTCCTTTTTCCTTTAAGTAAATGTCTAACTTTTCGATATTTGGCTCCATTAAGTCTGGCTTAACGATGGCCTTTTGAGCGTTATTAGGATCTTTAAGTCCATTACCAGTGACAATTATAGTAACTGATTCATCCTTTTTGATGATTCCTTCTTTAAGAGCTTTCGCTAGACCTGCTACACCTGTAACACCTGCTGGCTCTCCAAAGATTCCTTCAGTTTTTCCTAATAACCCCATAGCCTTAATGATTTCTTCATCAGGAACACTAATCCAAGCGCCTTTAGAGTATTCAACCGCTCTAAGAGCTTTAATTGGATTTCTTGGAATACCTACAGCGATAGAATCCGCAATAGTATTCTCATCACATTCCTTTAGAGGCTCATGATTTTTAGCGGCCACCACAAATGGTTCACAGCCCGTTGACTGCACACCTAAGATTCGTGGGACTCTATCAATAAGTCCTAATTTGAATAATTCATTAAAACCTTTATAAACTCCACCAATTGTACAGCCATCTCCAACAGAAACGACTACCCAATCAGTTGGTTTAAAATTAAGTTGTTCGGCAATTTCTAATGAAACTGTCTTTTTGCCTTCCACCATAAATGGGTTGATGGCGGCATTACGGTTATACCAACCATGTTTTGCGATTGCTTCTTTAGAAAGCTTAAATGCTGCTTTATAATCTCCATCCACAATGACTAATGTGGCTCCATATAACGAGATTTGTGTTAATTTTCCAATTGGAGCGCGTTTAGGAACAAAGATTACTGCTGGTAAACCCATATGAGCAGCGTGACAAGCACAGCTACTAGCAGCGTTACCAGTAGAAGAACAAGAAATCACTTTCGCTCCCGCTTCAATTGCCTTAAGTACCGCAACTCCACTAGCCCTATCTTTGCTACTTCCACTTGGATTAAGTCCATCATCTTTAATATATAGTTCTTTAATTCCTAATATCTTAGATAAATTATGAGACTTAACGAGTGGAGTCCACCCGATTCGAAGCATTTCATCAATGTGATCTTCTTTAATTCCCATGATTGGAGCGTATCTCCACATCGAATAGTTACGATTTTTCTCAAAATAGTCTTTTGTTAAGACTTTTTTTAGAGCCTCATAATCATATTCGACATCAAGAATTCCTTTTTCACCGCAATCAGGGCAGGTTAAAAGTGCTTCTTTGGTTTCAAAGAATTTCCCACAGATTGTGCAGCGATATCCTTTAATATAATTCATCAGTGCCCTCCTTTAAATTTATTTCACTTGTTTGAGGAAATCCCTCAATAAATTCTTTGCAACTTTTTTACGATATTCCATCGTTGATCTTTGGTCAGTAATAGGCTTTAATTCATGATCATATTCATTGATTATGTCATCAATTCTCGCTCTTAATTCATTAACTGACTTTCCTTGATATTTCTCTTCAATAAAGTGATTTCTGACGACTTTTGTGGAAATACTTCCGAAAACTATACGTAAATCTTTAATCTTTCCACCTTCGATTTTATAACCACCCATGAGCGAAACCTTAGTGATGGTTTCTGCTTTTCTAGAACCGATTTTGCGATAGTAGAAATTTAAGTCACATTTTGGAACAATCACTTCAGTAATTAGTTCATTTTTTTGGCGATCAATCTTTCTCACGCCTTGGATAAAATCTTCCACTAATACTTCTCTATTTCCATTAACGGAAGATAAGACAACACGCGCATTAAATAGGTTAAGAGGTAATAAACTATCTCCTGCTGGAGAAGCATTACCAATATTGCCAACTAGAGTGGCCATATTTCTAATATTAGGAGAAGCAATCTCTTTAAAAACAGTCTTAAAGATATCTGGTACAAGAGATGAATTAATTAATTCACAATATCGATTCATCGCACCAATACGTAAATTACCTTCTGCGTCGGTTTTAATGTAATCAAGTTCTTTAATATTCATCACATACAAGATGTCTTTATCAAAATTAGGAAGTAAACCACTACCTCTATGCTTTTGCACCATTAAATCAGTGCCACCCGCAAAGATATAGCAGTCTCTTTCATCAAGAATCTTTAATGCTTCTTTTAATGTAGTAGGAACAAAATGTTGGATCATAATTTAATTCCTTTCACCGCTGCTACTTTAACAGCGTCAACAATCGCTTGATAGCCAGTACATCGACATAAGTTGCCAGATAAAGCAAATCTTATCTCTTCTTCAGTTGGATGAGGATTCTTCTTTAACAAAGAATAAGTAACTAAAATCATGCCTGGTGTACAGAATCCACATTGAGATCCGCCTCTATCTGCAAAGGCATCAGCGATAACGCGATATTCACTAGTTTCTCTAAATCCTTCAATAGTCATAATATTTTTATTAGCAGCGTTAATAACTGGACATAAACAAGAATTAATTGGCTCTTCATTCATTAAGACTGTACAAGCTCCACATTCTCCTTCTCCACATCCTTCTTTTGTGCCTGTTAAATGTAATTCATTACGTATAACATCTAATAAACGCATTGTTGGATCAACGTCGAGACTAACTTTTTGATTATTTATAACAAAACTAATTTTCATGGTTCAATAGCTCCATAATATATTCTGGTGTTGCTGGGATATCATGCACCTTGCGACCGATTGCTTGCTCTAAAGCAAGAGCAAAAGCAGGGGCCCCACCAACAAAAGTTAATTCTCCAGCACCTTTAGCGCCAAAAGCACCATATTTAAATGGATTGTCAATTAATTCAGTTTCCATATTTGGTAAATCCATTGTGGTTGGAATTGAATAATCCGCTAAAGTCTTTTGTTTAAACATGCCGTTTTCTGCAACTTCTTTTTCTAAATAAGCCCAGCCTAAAGCTTGTGCTAAGCCACCATCAGCCTGACCCATAAGAATTCTTTCATCAATCGCGTGACCGACATCATAAGTTGACCAGCATCCTTCAATTTTTACTTCGTAAGTAATTGGATCAACAGATACTTCAACGACATTAACACCCCAAGCATAGCCAGGATATGCATCGCCTTGCATCTTTGCTTCATCCCATTTGATATAACTTGGCCCAACATATGGTTCAATGATTTCTTGCTCTTCTCCATCTTTCCAAATTTGTTTCAAGTGAGCAGCAGCTTTAGCCGCTAATCCACCAACAATAATAATGGTTCTACTAGCGGCAGTTGGCCCAGTAGATAAAGTTTCATTAGTGTCAGGAGCGTCATAAATTACCTGATCTTCAGGTATTTCTAAAGTATCAGAAACGATACGTTTTAAGGTTGTTCTATTGCCTTGCCCAAAATCAACTTGGGAAGTATAGAAAGTAACAATCCCGTTTTTATCTTTTTTAATTCTTAATTGGGCTTTAATTAAGTCAGATTCTCCACTACCAGTAAATCCACATCCATGTAAGAACATTGATAACCCAATACCTCTAAAGGATTTGTCTTTCGCGTAGAGTTTAACTTTATGCTTATAATCACTCATCTCCATCGCTTTATCCGCTAATTCTTTTAAAACGATTGGATCTCTAAATAATCCAGAAGTAGAAGTGACATCACCTTGTTTAACAAGGTATTTCATTCTTAATTGCATGCGATCCACTTTTAAGTAGTCCGCTAAATGGTTAATAAATAATTCAAAAGCAAATATTGATTGAGGAGAACCAAATCCTCTAAAAGCGGCACTTGGAACCTTATTAGTGCAATATGCATCTCCAGAGATATCAACATTTTCAAATGTATAGACATCAGTGGCAGCGATTAATGCACGTGATAAAACAACCATAGAACAGCCAATATACGCTCCTCCATCAATACCTACATGAATCTTCACACCAATAATATTGTTTTTTGCATCCATATAAGCAGAAATTTTAGTCTTAGATGGATGACGTTTAGTGGTGTATGTAATATCTTCTTTACGATCAAAGAACATTTTGATTGGTTTTTTAACTTTCACAATCGCGGTAGCAAGTTGAGCGGCCATTAAGGATGGATAATGTTCTTTCCCTCCAAAGGCTCCGCCGACTGCAGGTTGAATAACTCTAACATCACTTTCCTTACAGCCTAATGTTCTAACAATCGCCTTATGAATATAGAAAGGACATTGCATAGATGCTTTAACCACAATTTGGTTATTTTCCATATACATAAGCATTGCTTGCGGTTCTAAATAGACTTGTTCTTGGTATCCAGTAGTGAATTCTTCAGTAAATACTTTTTTCGCATTTTTAAATTTGGAAACATCACCTTTAGTGAATTCTTTATGAACATAAGAGTTCTTCATTTCAAAAACTGGTTCAAGTTCTTCATATTCCCCTTTACATAAAGAGGCTAAATATAGACACATCCCTTTATCTGGACCAACTATTAAGCCCATTGCTTCACCAATATAATTAACTTTTTTATCAGCAAAGACTGGCCAATCAGAAGCGATAATATTCACAACGTTCTCTTTGACAATATCTTTAGCGGAGATAAAGTAATAATCTTTTGGTAATTTTGGAACATAGATTCCTTTTAATTTTGCGTGTGCTTTCTCGCTTCTAACTTGCACCGCAAAATAGGCATCATCCATTCGGATGTCGCAAGTAAAGATAGCTAGACCCGCCATCTTCTCTTCGTTATCTACTTTTTTAACTGATGTATCAAATTTTTTCATATTCTTAATAAATTAAAACTTAATAGCCTTCACTGGACATTTAGAAGCACATAATCCACATCTAAAGCATTTAGAGGCATCAAATGTAGGAACTTTAGCTTCATCCATGTTAATGGCAAAGTATGGGCAATTTCTCATACATAAACCACAGTGGGTGCATTTTGCTTTTTCTACACAAGGCAATTC
Organism: Caryophanales bacterium UBA2450; assembly: GCA_002342545.1. GTDB lineage: Bacteria > Bacillota_I > Bacilli_A > RFN20 > CAG-826 > UBA2450. The sequence continues at coordinate 16,853 of DDQE01000054.1, read as the reverse complement.
ATGTTCGTAAGTCACTTTATTTGTTAAATGAGTATCAATGACGTCTTGAACAGATTTAAAGCCGTATTTTTCTAACTCTTTTGGTAAGTCCGCAAGAACTTTAGCGTATAATTCTTTTCCTCTTAACATTGGGGCGGAAAGCATACCAACTGCACTTGCTCCTGCTAATAAGAATTCAATGACGTCTTTAGCAGATGCACATCCTCCAACCCCAATTACGGTTAAAGAAGGTTCAGCTTGTTTAATGGTATAGACAGTCGCTAAAGCTAAAGGTTTAACTACTGGTCCACTCATCCACACAAATCCTTTGTCATTTGAGCAAGCCATTTGACGTTTTTCCACATCAATAACCATACTAGGACCAAGTGAATTAATAGCAACAACCCCGTTAGCACCGTTCTCTTTAATAATATGAGCAAAATGTGCTGGATCTGGAATATGTGGTGAAATCTTCATATAGAAAGGCTTACTTGTGTGCTTTCTAATAGTTCTTACTACTTCCGCCATTTTTTCATGGTCAGTACCAACATAGTGACAGCTCACTTCAAAAGCATCAGCGAATTTATCTAAGGCAGGAATAAGTTCTTCCATATCTTCTTTGGTATATCCAACAGAAATAATTAGAGGTGTATCTCCTTTTTTAGCAACTAATTCTGGTAGAAATTCATTTATCCATTTTTCTTTTGGATATTCAGTCCAGAGTTCACAGTTAAAGATAGCGTTATTTCCTTCTCCAATAATACATGGATGAGGAATATGAGCGTCTTTAGTGGAAATGGTTTTCGCTACTAATGCACCTAAGCCTTGTTCTTTAAGCCAAAGCATCTTTTCAGCATCACCAACAAGAGGGCCTGCTGCTGGCATAAGTGGGTTTTTAAGAACTAAACCATCGAATTTTGTAGATAGATCCATAATTATTTCTCCTTTACTCTTTTCCAAAGAGTGTCGCTATATTTTCGTGCTTCTTTTAATTCGTTTTTCGCTTTCATAGAAACTAATTCGCCTGATTTCACTAAGCGTTTTCCGTCAACATAAACATCATTAGGTCTAAAATTAGGGAATAAGCCATAGAATATATGACCAAATGCGTTACCACTATTCATTTCAGTAAATGGGGTGTAGTTCACTAACATAAAATCAGAGACATAGTCTTTTTTAATTTTTCCTAATTTGATTCCAAGCCTACGTGAAGTATATTCATAGGCATTATTAATCATTTTAGCGATATGTCCGATATTTAAAGCAGTTGGAGATTCATTTTTTAAATGAGTAAGATACATCGCATTTTGATATTCAACCGCCATAGAGCTAGATAAGCCGTCATTACCAATCATCACTGGAATGTCTTTTTCTAAGAATTTCTTAATATCGGTAATACCAACGGCATTATTCAAATTACTGGTAGTGTTAACCACCATATAGGCGCCTCTAGCTTTAACAATCTCTAGTTCTTTGTCAGTTAGATAAACACCATGGACAATTAAAGAATCTTTATTAATAAGATGATGCTTATCTAATCTTTCAATAATCGAAGTATGATATTTCTCTTGGGAGTCAGCTTCATCCATATCACTTTCCGCTACGTGGATATGAATTGGTAGATCTTTTAATTTACGAGAGATTTTCTTTAAAGTATCTTCACTAAGTGACATCGAAGCGTGCATACCAAATAAGCCACTTACGTGAGAAGTATGATATCTATTAGCAAAGCTAATGTTTTCTTTAATACATTCGTTAACATTATAGCGATCACTAGTTTCAAAACATAAAATGCTTCTTAAGTGTAAAGTGTTATCTAATGCTTTCTTTAAAGAAGTCAAGGAACCTAAAATATCTCGACCTGAAGCGTGATGGTCAATAATTGTAGTCACTCCGTTAAGTAAAAATTCACTTCCCGCAGCAATACCAGAATAATAGGTAATTGGGTTATCGATTTTGCTATCTAACTTCCACCACATCTGGTCCAAAATCTCTTGGAAGTTTTTAGGATTAAATGGTAAAGCAAGACCTCTAGCAAAGATGGAATAGATATGAGAATGAGCGCAAACAAAGTTAGGCATTAATAATTGTCCTTTTCCTTCAATTACTTTATAACCTTTATTTTTGAATTCAGACATCTTGCCAACTTCTTGGACATGTTCATCAAAAACAACATATCCAGATTCGATATAGTTCTCGTAATCAAAAATTCTGACATTAATTAAAGCGTTCATAACCTTTTCATCTCGCATTTCACTAGTCTACCTTTATGAGGGTAGAATTTATCGTCTTTTAAAATGAATTTGCCTCTAGCAATTGTGCCAACAATCTTATTAGATAAATGCATTCCTTCATATATAGAATAGTCCGCCACACCATGAGGTTTACCCACGACCTGAGGGTCACTAGACATAATCACTAAATCCGCGTAATTTTTAACTTTTATGCCGTTTTTGTACTTAAATCTTTGAATTTTCGCGGTATTTTGACACATTTTTTCAATGACTTTTTCACCAAACATTTCATACATTACTAAAAAGCTTGTCTCAATTCCGCCCACACCTAAAGGATGACCTTCTAAAAGTGGATGAGACTCTTTATCACTTTTATTAAATGAGCAGTGGTCAGTACCGATAGAGCAAATATAATCAAAATATTTGCACATCTTTCTTCTCTCTACTTCACTTCTTAAAGGAGGAGCAAAAGTATATAAATATCCATTGTCCTTTTTAAGAACTTCATTATTAAAAGCAAAGTATTGAGGACATGATTCGATAAAAATGTATTTACCAATATATTGCTTATATTTGTTAACTATTTTTTCTAGAGTAAATCCACTAGAGCAATGCACCATATATAAGTGGCCTTTAGTTTTGACCGCCATTTCGCATAATTTAAGAGCCTCAGAAGTTTCTGCTTCGCTACTTCTAGCATTTGGCAAATCTTTATAAGTTAATTTTTTATCGTGTTTAATCATCTCATCATTTTCAATATGAGCGCACACCACAAACTTATATTTTCTAGATAGCTTTAAAAGTTTTTTGATATCTTCATCATAAGTTCTACGATGAGTCTCAGAATAAGTAGTGAATAGTTTCACTGTATTCATTCCAAGCTCTTTCATCTTTAAAACATATTCTTTTAAATCGCCACTAGGCTCTTTAATACAGGCGTGGAAATGATAATCAACATTACAACCTTTAGCTTCTTTTAATCGTCTATTATAAGTTTCCACTAATTCTTTAGCGTTCCTACTTGGATCTAAGAAATCCACTATAGTGGTTACTCCGCCATAAGCTGCAGTTTTACTGCCGGCAATGAAGTCGTCTCGACTAGTAATAGTTCCGCAATATAAAGCAAAATGAACATGAGGATCGATAAATCCTGGCAAGATTCGATTATGATGAACGTCAACTACTCTAGAAGCGCTAGGAGTGTCTACTCCAATATAAGAAATGCGCTCACCAGAAATACCGATATTCACTTTCTGAAATCGTCCGTTTATATAAGCAAAACCATTTACTAATAGTAAGTCGAGCATATTATTTTTTTAATTCTTTAAGTCCTTTTAAGATCTTTTCCGGAGTAATTGGAAGAGTGTGGACTCTAACTCCAGTAGCGTTATAAATCGCGTTACAAATGACTGCTGGTGGGGTATCAATACCAATTTCACCAACGGACTTCGCACCAAATGGACCTGTAGGTTCATAAGAATCTGCAAATTCACTTGTTAATTTATGGATTTCTTTATGGGTTGGGATGTGATAACTAAGGAAGTTATTAGATAATAAATTACCTTTCTTATCGTATTTCACATCTTCGAAGCACGCCATACCTAAACCTTGAACAATACCGCCTTCAACTTGACCTCTAGCAAGCATTGGGTTAATGGTGGTGCCACAATCAGTCACAGTGACATAATTTAAGACTTCATATTCGCCAGTTTCTAAATCAACTTCTACTTCCGCATAAGCTGCCATAAATGGAGGAGGAGAAACGTGACCAAAATAAGACTCAGTCACACTAGCTTGATGTAAGTTCTTGTTATATAACCATTGAACTGATAAATCATATAAGGAGACGGTCTTATCTTTACTTGTAAAGATCTTACCATCAAATTCAACATTTTCAGGTTTTTCTCCAAGATATTCTGCTGCTTCTTTAATAAGTCTTTCTCTCATCTTAATTGCTGCTCTCCAGGCTGCATTACCACTAATATAAGTGGTAGAGGAAGCATAAGCGCCACAATCAAATGGAGTTAAGTCTGTATCCGAAGAATAGACCAAAATATTATCCACTGAGGTTTGTAATTCTTCAGCGACGATTTGGGCAATTAAAGTATCACTACCTTGACCAATATCTGTGGCTCCAACAGTAACGTTATAGCTACCGCCATCATTGAGTTTAATAGAACAGCTACCCATATCCATAAATGGAATACCACTACCTTGCATAGCAATAGCCATGCCATATCCTCTAACTTTAGTGTCGCTAACTTTCACTCTTGGCCAATTTTTATTCCAGTTAATTAATTCAGCACCACGCTTAATACAATATGGAAGTTTACAAGATTCCATAATCATCGCGGTACCTTTAGTGCCTTCACCCATAATCTCAAAGATTGGGGAAGTTTCTTTTTCTTTCATGGAGTTCTTTTCACGGATTTCTTTTGGATCCATGCCAAGTTTTTCCGCAAGGATATCGATTGTGGACTCTAAAGCATAGTTACCTTGAATCGCACCATATCCTCGATATGCTCCAGCAGGAACGTGGTTAGTGTAAACCACTCTTCCACCAAATCTCACCGCATCAACTTTATTATATAAAGGAAGAACTTTACTACCGACAATCATAAAGACTGTTAAAGCATGCTCTCCATAAGCACCAGTGTCACTTAAAGAACGACAATCAATCGCATTAATTCGACCATCTTTCATCGCTCCAATTCTCATTTGTATACGCATTGGATGACGAGTGTAAGATGCCCCAAAGACTTCTTCTCTGGTATAAACTAATTTAGAAGGTAATCCTGTTTTTAATGTCGTTAAAGCACAGAACATTTCTCCGTGGAATGCTTGTTTACCACCAAATCCACCACCAACACGAGGTTTAATAAATCTAATTTTAGAAACTGGCAAACCTAAGGTTGTAGCCATAATTCTTCTCATATGGAATGGAGTTTGAGTAGAAGAATAAATAACTAAACGATTATGCATATCAAGTCTAGCATTACTAGAGTGAGTCTCTAACATCGCATGAGCTTGGGCTTGAGTATAAAATGTTTCATCTACTACAACATCAGATTTAGCGAGTTCTTTTTCAACATCACCAACATGCATCTCATAGCTAGCCGCGACATTCTTTTTAGGATCAAATCCAATTGGGAACATCTCTTTAATGCCGTCTTCTGGATGGATAACTGATTTATTTTCATAAGCAGTTTCAAAATCTAAAACAGGTTCTAAAACTTCATATTCTACTTTGATTAATTTAAGAGCATCTTCAGCGACTCTTTCATCAACGGCCGCGACCATTGCTACTTCATCCCCTACGTATCTTACATATTCATCTAAAATGAACTTATCATGTGGAGATGGTTCTGGATAGCCTTGTCCCGCTCTAGAAAAGGAGACATGAGGGACATCTTTATAAGTAAGAACTAACGCTACTCCATTTAATTTTTGAGCTTCACTCACATCAATAGATTTAATATGAGCAAATGCGTGAGGAGATCTTAAAATCTTAATCACTAAAGAATTTTGTTCAGCTAAATCATCAGTGTATTTGCCTTTACCTTGCATTAAGGCTCTGCCATCAAGGGAATGGGTTTTGTTATTAACAACTTTCATATTTTTCTTATCGATAGCCATAATTATTCCTCCTTAAGGTAGGCCTTAATAGCTTTTAATTGGCTATGAAGTCCACTGCAGCGGCATAAATTGCCAACGATATAATCATTAATTTGTTCATCAGTTGGATTTTTAATATTTTTCTTTAATGCATAAACAACTAAAGCGTATCCAACATTACAGAAACCACATTGATCCGCTCCTTCTTCTGCAAAATGATAAGCGATTTTAGCAGCTTCTTCTTGTATACCTTCTATGGTAGTGACGTGTTTATTCTCAATAGAGGCAGTAAGAACACTACAAGACATCACTGGTTTGCCTTCTAATAGAAGTGTACAGCTACCACAAGTAGATTCATTACAACCAACTTTAACAGATTTAATTCCATGACTTCTTAAGGTCTCGGATAAATATTCATCTGGTCTCACATCATATGACACTAAAGTGTCATTTAAATAAAATTTCACTAACATTATTTACTGACCTCCTCAAGTCCTCTTCTCACGTAGACTTTCGCTAAGTCAACACGATACTCTTTAGAGGCATCTTTATTATCCATGAAGGAAAGTTCTTCAACCGCTAATTCAGCAGCGTGAGCAAAATCTTTACCTCCATTATTTAAATATTCCATCGCTTTATAGCTTCTAGCGGCGACCATTGGTCTAGCGCCAACGACAACACGATATTCTTTATTAACTTTAGCGACTGCAATATTCACAATTGGGAAATCTAAGGCGGTAGTTTTTACTTTCTTGAAGAAGCCTTTACCTTCGCCCTTTTTAATATGAACCGCCACTAAGATAGCGTTTAATTTACCTTTATAGTTTAAGTATTCTTCTAAGCTCATTTTTTGAGCAGGATAGAATTCTAATTCAACATCATAAGGAAGTAATCCAGTAATCACATCAGAGAAAGGATATCTTCCCATGATTGATCCTCCAATAGTAGCGAGGTTTCTAAAATTCACTCCCATCACTTCTCTTACTGCATATGCAGGTACGCCCGCGAATAAAAAAGAAACGATTTTGGAGTCTTCAAAATCACGTTGAGTAACCATTGACCCAACTATCACTTCATCTTTAGTTTCACTAATCTTATCCAAACAAAGTTTTGATAAATCAATTAAAGAGTCATAACTTTGACCCATTTTCTTCATCCAAAGTCCACCAGCGAGAATCACATTTTTTGGTGAGGCTTGAAGTTTTTGATAAGCATCTTCTAAAGAAGAGGCTCGGTAGTATTCATTAACTTTCATACTATCTCCTTCATTAAATATTCAAACTAGAAAAATCTAAAATATTATTTAGATTCATACTTATGTTTTTGTCTTCAACAATTATTATTTCACATTTTTTGCTATCACGAAACATTTTTAGATTATTATCTAATCCAAAATGCAGTAATTCATCTTTATATTTCTTGGATATATAAAGGGGATGACCTTCTAAATCTCCACATTTTGGATATCGAATATCTCCTGTTCCCTCTAAGATTTTTTTAAATGTTTCTTTTTTAATAAAAGGGCAATCTCCTGGGATAACCATAAAGTCATCTTTAGTAACTCTCACTCCTGTTAATACACTAGAAAACATTCCTAGTTCATAGTCTTTGTTATAGACAAATTCGACATTTTCTTCTTTTAAAACTTCTCTAATTTCTTGATCGTATTTACCAGTGACCACGATGATTCTATTAACAAATGGTCTCACACTTTGGATGGTATACCAAAGTAATGGATGCCCTTTATAATCTAAAAGCATCTTATTAGTGCCCATTCTTGTGGACTTGCCACCGGCTAAGATAATGCATTCCGCCATGAGATAATTATATATTTATAATTAGCCTTTTATCAATAAAGACAAACAAAAACAGCCTGATTTGGCCATTTTTGTTTTCTGCATTTCGAATCTAGTTCCAAGGCGGAGTATTCTTAAATTCATCAGTAGGAGTTTGATTGATTTCTTTTAATGACTTTAAGATTGATGCATCTTCAATAGCCTTAAGCATTTTTTTATAACGCTTTTTGCTTAGCATTATGACGTTCCCTTTATGAGTTTTAATTCTATAAATAGAATCGTGTTTCACGCAGCTATCAAAAATAACATCAAAATTCTCAGCAGCAGAATCAATGTTGATATCTATCATAAATAACCTCCTACTATTATGTTTACATAAAATAGATGGTTATAAAAGTTTATTATTCTCTAAAATAACGATCATTTCTTTTTAAAACAAACCAATAGATCAAGAAAGTATAAATCGCTAAAACTAAAGCAATAACAACCGCGGTAATGTAGAACACAAAATAACCGTTGTATTTGCAACCCAAATATTCAAACAGAACCGTATTAAAGAAATTAAACGCAAAATGTAAGAAGATACAAGCAGGTAATGAATAGGTGTATTCATAAACAAATCCTAAAAGGATTCCTAAACCAAAACTATACGCTACTTGGATTAAAACATTTACTAATTGATCAACAGTTCTGATACTCACCATATTGAGTAGATGGAACAATGCAAAAATTAACGCCCCATATATAATTCTTTTAATAGAGCCGACTCTAATTAAAGACCCTTGGATAAATAAACGGAATAAGAATTCTTCGCTAATCGCTTGTAAGAAGTGATAAATAATCATCACTGCGAATAGTTCATTTGAAATAGAGGTAGCTCCATAACTTCCATCAATTCCAGTAGCGATTAAATTAGAAAAGCAAACTAATAAAAATGGAGCGAATAAAAGCATCCTCTTTAAGTTATAGAATTTAAAAATATTGATATGATTGATGTAGCAGACATAGATGTAATAAATAAGAATGAGGGCTAATAAAGAAATCCTAATCACATATTCATAAATTGGATCAATATGAAAATAATCAACTGGAAAAGCCGCAACAAAGATAAAAAGTAAGGCAAATATTAATAAATCAGAAAATCTAAATTTCATCTTTTACAAACACTTTCTTCTTATATAAATATATTAACAAACCCGCCCCTAAAAATAGAACAATACACCAATATTGAGAAGGGGATAAGCCTACTAATTGTCCTCTTTCGTCTCCTCTAAAAAATTCAATAACGAAGCGGAATATAGAATAGGCGAATAAATATATAACCGCTGTGTAATTTGTATAGTGTTTGAAGGCAAAAACAAGTAGGAGCGCCCCTAAAATGAATAAAAATGTCATCTCAATGAGTTGAGTTGGAAGGTGCTCTCCAATACCTGGAAAATTAATATCTAGATGAGTGTGAGTGGTAATGCCGTAACAACATCCGCTTAAAAAACAACCAATTCTTCCAAACCCGTGTCCTATAGCGACACAGCCTGGAGCAATCACTAATATCTTTTTAAATATTGGAGGATTATTTCTTAAGTAATAGAAGCGGTACGTTAATATAAAGGCAGGGATACCAAACACTAACCCTCCATAGAAAGTCATCGCCCAAGTCCAATGAGGAGAAGTTCCATTTATGGAAGCTTTAATTGCTTCATAAACATTCTCCACTAAAATAGCAAAGATAATTCCGACAATAACAGTAACAATAATCACAATTGATAAATCTAAAAATGATTTCTTTTCTACTCCGTTTTTAGATAAATAGATAAAGAAAATCACGCTAGCGACGATCACTCCAAGAATGATCATCACCACCATTGAAAAACCGTTAATGCCAAATAAATTTGGGTACATACGTTTATATTACTATTTTTTGATTATATATTCATTAATATCTCTAAAGGGTATATTATTTTCTCGAGGTAAACATAAATGTCTAGATATGTAGTTAGTTTAGGCGGTAATGCTTTAGGTAATAACGCCGAAGAACAAAAAGTTTTAGTGAGCAATGTTGCGAAATACATTGTTAAACTTATGAAGGACGGTCACGAAGTGGTTATTGTCCATGGTAATGGACCACAAGTAGGAATGATTAATAATGCTTTTACTGACGCTAAAAGTGTACCAGATATGCCGTTCCCAGAATGCGGAGCAATGTCACAAGGTTATATTGGTTTCCACTTACAAAATGCTTTACAAAATGAATTAAAAGCTCAAGGTGTAAAAAGAAATGTCGCTACAGTGGTCACTCAAGTTGTTGTAGATAAAAATGACCCACTATTCCAGAATCCAAGTAAACCTGTCGGTGGATTCATGTCAAAAGAAGAAGCAGAAAAAGTTGCCAAAGAAAAAGGTTGGACCGTTAAAGAAGACGCTGGTAGAGGCTATAGAAGAGTAGTTCCTTCACCACTTCCAATTGATATTGAAGAAAAAGAAGTTATCTCTCAATTAGTGAAAGCCGGTAACGTTGTCATTTGTGCAGGTGGAGGCGGTATCCCTGTTATTAAAGAAGGAAATAAACTTGAAGGCGTTGCTGCGGTTATTGATAAAGACTACGCTTCCGCTTTAGTTGGTGAGCTTGTTGGAGCAGATTACTTAGTAATCTTAACCGCTATTGATAATGTTTGTATCAACTACAAGCAACCAGATGAAATCAAATTAAAAGATGTATCATTAGATCAAATTAAAAAATATTTAAAAGGTGACTATTTCGCTAAAGGTAGCATGTATCCAAAAGTAAATGCTTGTGTTAAATTCCTAACTAAGTGTCCAGGAAAGAAAGCCATTATTGCCGCTTTAGAAAACGCTGAAAAAGCGTTCGAAGAAAAAAGTGGAACAATTATCAAATAATACAAAAAGCAAACAAAAAAAGGAGCGAGAAATCGCTCCTTTAATTTGTAAACAAATTATAGCAAGTTAGAAATTATGCCATATACTGAAGCAGTAACATCAGCATAATTAAGTTTTTCTGTTTCGCCTAATTCTTCCATTGTTGCTTGTTCGTTATATAAAGCGGTTAAACTAACTGAACCATTAATAGCAAAGGAAACTTCTTCAATTGTCCCAGAAACATTAGCGGATAAACTAATTTCTTCTAATGCATAATCTTCAGAACCTTTATCCATGCCGACACTCACTAATAAGCCAGCAACACCATTTACAGGCATATATTCTGGTGGAATTTCTAAAGCAGCAGCAATTTGAGCACTACTAACATTAATAGCAATAGATGTTTTATCTAATCCTTCTTCTCCTTCACTAATTTCAGTCGTCTTAATTCCAACAATTGGGGAAACATATGGAAGGAATTCACTGACGAATTCATTCATATTTGTTTCAATTTGACCAACGAATTCTTGAGCGAAAGTTAGAATTGCAGTAATTGGATGTAACATCTCTTGTTCTTCCATTGCTTGAGCGCCTTTTGCCACTCTAGCTTCATTAATACTTTCAAGTAATTTAGTGACATCAACAAGTGCTAATCCTGGACGATATTCACTGCCTTCAATTTTTTCTCCAAGTAAAGAATCAAGCGTTGTTTCAATTTGTTCTTCTGGCATTTCGGTTAAAGCGAGTTCAGTTTTTATATAATCTTGAAGAACAGGATTTGATAAATCAAAATAGGCAACTGTACCATCTTCTAATTCAGTGGCATAGACAGATAAATTAACGTCGTTAAAGGCAATATCTTCTGGAATAGGCATCTTTTCTTTAGCTTCATCAGGTAAATTTAAATGAGAATTAAGAGTGAAGTTATCTAAATTTAAGAATAAAGATGAATAGGATTTTTCATCTGCAGTAACAACAGTTTCAAATCCAAAATATAAATCACCTTTAAGTCTTACATTACCTCCATAAGTAACGTTTTCGACAGCAACCGAAATTGAAGCAGATAGATCAGCAGCTAAATGATAGACTGAACGCATTTCAGATACATTTAGCATTTCTTTAAAAGCATCATCAATATATTCTTCAACAACACCTTCTCCTTCTTTTGCAGGATCAACTACACTAACATCATCCGGAAGTGATTTTCTTACCGCCTCCATTGGGTCGGTTTCTCCACAGCTAGTTAATAACGCTAATACTGGAACAACCATTAATAATCTTTTTTTCATATATTTTTAATATCTCCTTTTTAATTTTCGACTATATTATAGTCCACTTTTATTTTGATTCAATCAACAAAAAAAGCAGACGCTAAAAATTCTAACATCTGCTTTTATAAATAAATTATCTAGCTAATACTTTGATAGCCTCAGGAATGGAAGGTAATGCTTTAACTTCCTCACTTAATTCGAGTAAGACCGCTCCATAAGCACCCTTAACACCAGAAACAAATTTATTAACTTTTCCTCCAGCGGCTTTAACTGCTTCTAATGCTTTTTCAGAAGCATCACCTTTAGTGAGCACTACTAATCTAGGACCGGCTTTTGGACCAAGAGTTAAGTTAGGGTAGTTAACTGAATTAACAATATTTCCGTTTTCGATAAATTCGACAACTTGCTTAGCCGCCATCATCGCACAGTTATCTTCAGCTTCTTCTGTAGAGGCGCCTAAGTGAGATATAGCGATTACACCTTCAGTATTAGCGCTTTTAGCATTAGGGAAATCAGTAACATATCTTCTAACTTTGCCAGTTGCTAAAGCTTCTTTCATGTCATCATCATTAACTAAAGCATCTCTAGCTGCATTAATAACAATTACTCCATCTTTAGCTTTAGATAATGCAGCTTTATTAATCATCCCGCGAGTTGCATCCATAAGAGGTACGTGAACAGTGATGTAATCACTGACTTTAAGTAATTCATCTAATTCAACAAATTTGACACCTGCTAATAAATCTTTATATCTTTCACGAGTGCCCATAGAAGGCTCAACACCCACTACTTTCATGCCGAGTTTACTAGCTGCATCAGCTACTAAAGCGCCAATGGCGCCACAGCCGATAACACCTAAAGTTTTCCCTAAGATTTCAGTACCAGCAAAAGCTGATTTAGCTTTTTCCATGGTCTTATTAATTTCTGGATCACCTTTATTTTCTTTGACCCATTCCATAGAACCTCTAATATCTCTAGCAGCAAGTAGCATCATTGCAATTGTTAATTCCTTAACCGCATTAGCGTTAGCTCCTGGAGTATTAAAGACAACTACACCTTTTTCCGCATATTTATCTAAAGGAATGTTATTCACTCCTGCTCCCGCTCTAGCGACACATTTAACAGATTCTGGTAAATCCATTTCATGCATTGCTGCACTTCTTACTAAGACTGCGTCACTTCCAACTAACTCTTCTACTACTTTGTAGTTAGATGGTAATACACCTAAACCAACCTTAGAGATTTTATTTAAACAATAAATTTTTCTTTCCATTAGTTCACCTATTTATGTTCATCTTCGAACTCTTTCATATATTTCACTAAAGCTTTAACCCCTTCAATAGGCATCGCGTTATAAATAGAGGCTCTTAATCCACCGGTTGATCTATGACCTTTTAAGTTAGTGAATTTATATTTTTTCGCACCTTCTAAGAATGCAGCATCTAACTCGTCGCTTGGAGTTCTAAAGGTAACGTTCATTAATGAACGTGAATCTTTTTCAACACTTGGTCTATAGAATGAAGAACTATCTAAATAGTCATATAAGATTTTGGCTTTAGCTTCGTTAAGTTCTCTTCTCTTTTCAAGTCCACCAGTAGCAAGTAACCACTTAAAGACTTTTCCGCAAATATAAATGCCATAAGTTGGTGGGGTATTATACATACTGCCATTTTCCACATGTGGAGCGTATCTTAAATAAACTGGAAGAGGTAATTCTTTTGAGCGTTCCACTAAATCATCTCTAATAATAATAATAGTGACTCCAGCTGGACCAACGTTCTTTTGCGCTCCAGCGTAAATCATTCCAAACTTCTTAACATCGATTGGTTCAGATAAGAAGCAAGAAGACATATCACAAATTAATGGGACTTTACCTGTATCTGGATATTCTTTAAATTTAGTTCCATAAATTGTGTTGTTATCACACATATAAACATAGTCTGCTTCAGGGTCTAATTTGAGCGATTTCACATCAGGAACCCTTCTAAATTGGACATCTTCACTACTTCCAGCGACGTTAACTTGACCAAAGAATTTAGCGTCTTGCATCGCTTTTTTAGTCCAAACACCGGAATGAATATAATCTGCCTTTTTATTAACGGTCATTAAGTTCATTGGAATCATACCAAATTGAAGTGTCGCTCCTCCTTGAAGGAATAAGACACGATAATTATCTGGGATACCCACTAACTTACGTAAATCAGCTTCCGCTTCATCAATAATTTGTTGATAAACCTTAGATCTATGGGACATCTCCATCACAGACATTCCACATCCACGATAATCAAGCATTTCTTCCGCTGCTTCTTTTAATACTTCTTCAGGAAGCATTGCTGGTCCAGCAGAAAAGTTATAAATTCTTGCCATAAAATTCTCCTTTTAATCTTTTATTATTTTCTTGGCTTCAAGATAATATCTTTTTTCGTTTGCGTGCCCCATTGAAAATGATTTTCTTGGTAACACAGTTCCAGAGGCTAAATAATCAAATAAGTCCTCTTTAGTTAAGGCAGGCATTGCTACTGCAACACTTCCCTTATTTTTATCAGCAACCGCAAGTAATTCTTCTTCATCATGAATGAAATCAATTTTCACTTGAGGATGTAACCTCATATAAACATCTAAGAAGGTTTGGACCATTAAATATGCTTTAGGGGCATTTTTTGGTAATTTTAATTCCTTCTTGCCTTCTTCTTTTGTATAGGTAAAGGAAGAATATTCACCTTTGCAAACATCTCTAAGTTGATGTTCGAATTCTTTATCAACATTAAATAACACACGATGAATTGGTTCAAAGATGATTCCATCATCATATAAGTTATTAGCTTCCACTAAAGCAAATCTAGCAGGATGATTTTCTCTTTCTTCTTGAGATAAACCCTTTTTAACATTTTCCCAATGCGCCTTTGCAGTCGCTAAAGAGTGATTACCATCTCCAACTATAAATAATAATCCATTGTTATTCCTATGGAATAATTCATCAAATTTTTGAATAACTTCTTTAGTGTTATTAACTTTATATCCACGGATATGACCGCCATCTTTATTGAGTTCAAAGTCATATACTTTTTCCAATTTGTCCTTATTAGCATATAACTCTTCCACAATGGTTTTCTTAGGATCATCAAATAACACTAAAATATGAGGTAATTCAATAGGTGCGTCTTTTCTGATCTTTAATCGAGGTGGAATTCTTTCTACGATTGTAGCTTCACTTGCTCTAATTAAAGCGTCAGTCCCTTTTTCATAAGAATAATCTTCTAAATCAACTGCTAGAATTAAACCTAAGCGTCTAACTCCATAAGAGGTGACTCTTTCAACAAGAATAAAGCATTCACCGATATCTACTAAATCATTGTTTCTCAAATAATGATTGATATTTTTATTGATACCTTCAATGTATTTGTCGTTATCAGTATTTTCTAAATACGCTTCTGGATAAATCATATTGAAAGTTGAGACTTCTTCTCCAATTTCTTTTTTTAAAGAGTCCCAATATTCAAGATTAGAAGTGTATTGATCACAGGCAATGACCGCATATTTAGACATATCCACTCCCTTTCTAGGAAGTAAGATATGAGGTGCCTTTACAGTTTTAATCATTAGCAAACACCTTGAGCAAGCATTGCATCATAGACTTTTAAGAATCCCGCGATGTTGGCACCTAATGCTAAGTTACGTGGTTGACCAAATTGAACCGCGGTATCATGACATGCTTTAAAGATTTTCTTCATAATTTCTTCGAGTTTTTGGTCAACTTCTTCAAATGTCCAACTTAAGTGCATAGCGTTTTGACTCATTTCAAGTCCAGAAACCGCAACTCCACCAGCGTTACTTGCTTTTCCTGGAGCAAATAAGACATCATGAGTGTTGAAATATCTAATTGCTTCTACATCGGTTGGCATATTGGCACCTTCCACTAACATATAGCAACCATTTTTCTTTAACTCTTTGGCTTCTTTTAAGGCGATTTCACCTTGAGTTGCACATGGAAGAGCAATTTCACAAGGAACAGACCATAATCCTCTAGGTCCTTCTACAAATTTTGCACCTTTATGTGTAGAAGCATATTCTTTTGAGAACATACCTTTTTTCTTACTTAATTCAACAATATATGGAACATCTAATCCATTAGGGTCACTAACGTATCCATCAATATCACTCATACCCACTAAAATAGCGCCTAATTGATGTGCTTTTTCAGCGGCCATTCCACCGACTTTACCACATCCAGAAATAATGATTTTTTTGCCTTTGAAATCAGTATTATAGTAAGTTTTGAGCATTTCTCTAGCATAATAGAGCAAACCATAACCTGTTGCTTCAGGTCTAGCTAAGCTGCCACCATAAGAGATTCCTTTGCCAGTGAAAACACCGCTCCATTCGTCTCTTAATTTCTTATACATTCCAAACATATATCCGACTTCTCTAGCACCAAATCCTAAGTCTCCAGCAGGGACATCAGTGTCAGGTCCAATATGTCTAAATAACTCAGACATAAAGGATTGACAGAATCTCATTACTTCACCATCGCTTTTTCCACGTGGATCAAAATCAGCGCCACCTTTGCCGCCACCCATTGGTAAGCCAGTTAAGCTATTTTTAAATGTTTGTTCAAATCCTAAAAACTTTAAAATTGATAAATTAACTGATGGATGAAATCTCATACCACCTTTATAAGGACCAATTGCAGAGTTGAATTGCACTCTATAACCGGTATTTACTCTAATTTTCCCAGAATCATCAACCCAAGGGACTCTCATTTCAATAACTCTTTCTGGAACAATCAATCTTTCTAAGATTGAGTATTGTTCAATACGTGGATCTTTTTCCACTAAGAAATCCATTGAGTCAAAAAATTCTTCAACTGCGGCAACAAATTCTTTTTCATTACCATATCTTCTTTTTACATCTTCTAATAAATTATTTAAATATTCGCTCTTATACATAGAGGCTCCTTTCTTGAACGTATGAAAAAATGGTCATTAAAACGACTTAACACTCATTCGAATAAATAATTTCATCTACAACTATAAGAGTATCACTTTAAATTCTTTTTACAAGTAAAATCGAGTAGGGAGTTTTTG
>DDQE01000039.1 GCA_002342545.1 Caryophanales bacterium UBA2450 | reverse complement strand
GAAATCTTTGGACCACTACTACCAGTGGTGAAATTTGATGATGATAAAGTTAATGACTTATTAGATGTTATTGCTTCTAGAGAACACGGGCTAGCCTTATATATCTTTACTAAAAATAAGAAATGGGCAAAAAAAGTAATGCGAACTCAGCAATATGGAGGAGGCTGTGTTAATGAAGTCTGTCTCCATCTTATGGTTAAAGGTGTTCCATTTAATGGAGTGGGTCATTCTGGTATAGGAGCCTATCACGGCAAATGGGGATTTAACGAATTTACTCATCCTAGTACTGTCTTATACGGCAAAACCAAAATGAACTTATCTTTAAGAGAACATCCTTACACTAATAAGAAAAAGAAAGTATTATCTAAATTCTTAAAATAGGGGGTATAACTATGCTTGTTCCAAGTATTTTATTATCAGTGAGCTTTATCTTTGTTTCTTGGTTTTCTTATGAAAAATGTAAAGCTTACTCAATTAAAGCAGTCATTATTAAATCTATCTGTTCACTTCTATTTATCGCTTTAGCAGCGTACTGCTTTTCTCAAAGCGGATATCATAAATTTTCTATTGCCGCGATCATCGCCTTAGTATTTGGAATGATTGGAGATATCGCTTTAGAACTCAAATGTGTTTATAAAAATAACGACCGTAAATATACATATATCGGTTTTGTTGCCTTTGCTTTAGGGCATGTAGCTTATATCACTGGTTTATTCTTAGAATTATATATCGACCAAATAGTCTTATATTTCTTATTACCAGTGGTCTTTGCAATTTTAATGGCTTTGATCTGTATCTTAATTGAAAAGCCATTAAAACTTAATTATGGGGAATATCGATTAATAGTCTTCTTATATGCTTTAGCGTTATTCTTTGATTTAGGTATATCTTTCTCTTTTGCTATTATGACAGGCTTTAAATATATCCCTCTAATATTAATCTTTGTGGGCATGTCTTTATTTGCTTTATCTGATTTAATACTTAACATCACCTATTTTGGTGAAGGGCATGAAAAGCCAATTGACTTAGTAAGCAATTCTTTTATGTATTATATCGCTCAAAATTTAATCGCATTATCTATCTTGTTCTTATAATTAAATATAATTCAAGAGCCCGTTTTTTATCTATTTCTTGTCTTTTCCGGAGTCTGATTCCGGATTAGACAACATTTTTAACGTTTACTATTCCTTTTTAGATAGCTTTTTACTCTACTATAAATACATCTACTATTGTCTTTTATGAATAGAAGGATAATAATCTTTGTTTGTTATGATACCTACAATTATTATTGCCTGTATAACATTTGTCTTAGTAATTCTATCTATCTTATTTTTCCCGCACCTAAAAATAGGTAAGATCAAATTAGATACATATTGGATCATATCTCTACTTGGAGCGATTATTTTGCTTGCTTGTAGTTACGCCCCTATCAAACAAGTTGGAGAGCAGTTAATTAGTAATAATGCGATTAATCCGCTTAAGATATTAGTCTTATTTTTCTCAATGACTTTAATATCCGTATTCTTAGATGAGTTAGGTTTATTTAGATATCTTGCTAGTGTGGCCTCTAAACACGCAAAAGGCAATCAGTTAACTTTATTTTTAATACTTTATCTATTAACCTCAGTGTTAACAGTGTTCACCTCTAACGACATTGTGATACTTACTCTAACTCCTTTTATTTGTTTCTTTGCTAAAAGAAGTAAGATTAGCCCAGTTCCATATTTAGTAGCGGAATTTACTGCGGCTAATACGTGGAGTTTAATGTTTGTGATTGGTAATCCCACTAATATCTATTTAGCCACTAGTAGCGGCATTACCTTTATTGACTATTTTAAAGTTATGGCGGTCCCTACTCTTGTAGCGGGTATAGTAGAGTTAGGGTTATTACTACTTCTATTCCATAAGCAACTTAAAGAGCCATTACAGTCTAATGACATTATCTATCCTATAGAAGATAAAGTACCGGTTATAGTGGGTTTATCAATACTAGGAACTTGCTTAGTGTTTCTTATTATCTCCAGCTATATCAATCTAGAGATGTGGTTAATATCTCTGGTGTGTGCAGGTGCTTTATTAGTGTTTATGCTCATATATTCATGTTTCAAAAAATCTAATTTCGAGCATGTAGTTCATACTTCTAAAAGATTACCTTATCAATTAATCCCATTTTTTATTTCAATGTTTATTATTGTGGTCGCCCTTAATGAACAAGGTATCGCTAGTAAAATAGCAGAACTATTAGGTAACAATAATTCTACTTGGGTATATGGTTATTCTTCTTTCTTAGCCTGTAACCTAATTAACAATATTCCAATGTCTATTTTATATACAAATATCGCTAACTCATTAGAAGGAGTAGCTTATACCAAAGCAATATACGCTTCTATTATTGGTAGTAACATTGGCGCTTTCTTAACTCCGATTGGCGCTTTAGCGGGTATTATGTTTACTGGCTTAGTAAATGAAAATAACGTGAGATTCACATTTATAGATTTCATTAAATATGGAGTAGTTATTTCTATTCCGGTAATAACCGCTGCTCTTGGTATGAGCGAATTATTTATATAAAATTACCATTCTTCGTTAGGATTAAAGGTGGACATAGAAGAAATATCTTCTTTTTCGCCTTCTTTAATCTTTTGGACTAAAGATTTATTCATATCAAAAGAATCCAAATTAGTCTTTTGGGTATTATTTTCTAGTTCTCTTTTTTTATTAGAATTATTACTCATAATGACCTCTAACAAATCCATTATAAAGTAAGCTAGCTTGAATCATAAAGCCTTTTTATTTTCTTTTTTGTATTTGTTATAAATACACATTCGTATAAGATATTCTTGATGAAAAAAGAAAAGAAATATCCTGAGATTAGTCCTTATTTACCAGTAAAAAGAATATGGATATCTTTTGCTTTTGTTATTTGGACTGCGGCTTTTATTGTGAAGTTTCTTCAAAAAATAAAAATAATAAAAAAGACTAAACTTCCTAAACCGCCTTATATCGTATTATCCACTCATGCTTCAATGCTTGATTTCTATATCGCTTTAGCCACTACTTTCCCTCATAGGGTGTATTGGATTAGTACAGTAGAAGAATTTATTCCACGCTATTTTATCTTTAGACATATAGGTGTTTTAGCAAAGCGTAAATTCTCTAATGATCCTAGAAGCGCTCTTAAATACATGGAAGTACTTCAAAAACGAAAGAAGTCATTAATTATCTATCCAGAAGCGAGATATTCATTTACCGGAGAAAACGAAAGAATAGATAAAAGCTTAGGGAGATTTATTAAAAAGGCAAATGTACCTGTAGTTTTTATTAAGTGTCATGGAGATTATCTCCACCTCCCTCAATGGTCAGATAGAAAACAAAGAAAAGTAAGACCAATAATATCAGAAGTAGAAACTATCATTTATAAGTCTGATTTAGAAATAATGACTCCTCAAGAGATTCAAGAAAAGATTGAAGCCCAATACGATATGAATGAAGAAAAATGGGCTTTGGATCACAACATCAAAAACACCTATGAAAATCGCGCGGTTGGATTAGAAAGAATATTATATAAATGTCCCCACTGTGGAACGGAATTTGAAATGTCTAGTGAATCCCATTACTTAAAATGTAATAAGTGTGGAGTTACTTATGATTATTTAGAAGATGGTCATTTAAAATGTATGAACGGGGAAACTAAATTTGATTTCCCATCAAAATGGTATAAATGGGAAAAAGAATGTGTCAAAAAAGAAGTCTTAGAAGGCACGTATCACTTTGAAGATGATGTTAGAGTAGAAAAGCTATTAGGAGCAAAAATAGGTTTTGTTCCTTTAGAAGGAGAATATCATCTAGAGCACTCCATAAATGAAGGAATTATCGTTAAAGGAAAGAACAAAGAAGAGTTCTCATTTATTAGACCACCACTACATAGCTACGGCATCCATATCGAATATGATTATATTGGTCGAGGTGCCTTTCTCGAATTAGCGGATAATGAAAATACGTATTTTGTTTATCCTTTAATTAACCCTAAAGCATTAACAAAAATTCACTTTGCAGTGGAACACATTTACGATTCAACCAAAGCAAAATACTCAAAATAAAAGCCACATAGTGGCATTTATTCTTTCTTCTTTTTATTTTTTGTCTCTTCTTCGATTTCTTTAAATTCGTCAATATCTTTTTTCCCGGTGGTTTCGTTATAGAAGTTAACGATAATAGAGGTAATGACTGCCACAACGACAATGCCATATATACCTAATATAACTGTTATCGCTCTTCCAATTGGAGTGACCATTGGGAAATCACCAAATCCGATTGTGGTAACGGTTGCAAAGCAATGATATAACCCATCCCAGAATGATTTAATCGTGTCTTTTTCATAAATCATTAAGATAATGGAGGAGCCAACCATTAAAGTTACTAAACCTAAAATGATTTCTAAAGCGTAGGTTCTAACAATAATTTTGAATAAAACTTTGGCTCTCATATGTGTAGTCGCATTAGAGATAACTTCAAAGAAGGCACTAATAGCGATTACTGTACATGTTACAGTTACTGGGCTAGCAATTGTGTCATTCTCTTTTGAAATAAATAAACCAATAGCCAATAAAATCGCTGCCAAAATAATTAAGCTATTTATTACAATGCTTCTTTTGGAATGATTTTGTAATAATTTAAAGATACGAGAAATAATAATAGTCATGCAGTAAAGTCCACCCACAAGCTGATAAAAATATGGGTTTTGTCTAGCAAACATTACAATAATTCCAAGTACCGCATTAAAAATGAATAAAGTAAGGAATCTTATAAAACTTAATTTAGTTCTTTCTATAAAGAATGTTACTAGTCTAGATAAGCCTAAAACAATAAAGATAAATAATAAATATCTACTCGCCGCGTCTAAGTGATTTGTCTGGATTTCATTGATTGCTAAGATAGAAAAGGCTAAAACTAAGGTAGAAAAAATACTTCCTATCACAATAAGAATGATTCTAATAGTATCTGGATTTATTACAAATTTACTTTTCTTAGTCATAATTAAATTCTCTCACTTCTTAATATATTAGTTTCTTCACCAATATTTTCTACTTAAATACGCATCATGATTTTTTCTTTATGAATATTATACACAATAATATCTTTTTTTAAAGATATCTCCTTTTTGATGCGACACTCTCCAAAGTATCTTGACCAGCATAAAAAGTAGAAAAAACAGAAAAAATTGATTTTAAAAATTAAGCGTTCTCATCGAACCTCTTTTTGATGTGCAAAATTTCAAAAAGAATGTTCATATAATGGCGTCTTTCTTGTTTGTTGAATGTAATGGTAAAGGTGCAGGTCAAATAGACAACAACAACCGCTACTCCATCAATGATAAGTTTAATAAATTTCTTATCATCTAGCGGCATAAAGAAATGTAATAATAAACCAATACCTACTGTGATTAAGGCGGTTAGACCAGCTTTACCATAGACTGACATAAAATAATGAGAAATAGAAATGCCCAGATATTTCTTATAAGAAATATTATTAAGGAATAAACCAATTATACCGGCTATTAAAACAGCAACTGAAGCACCAAATGCTCCCCAGAATGAAGATAAAGCAAATGATAATCCAACGTTAATAACAGCACGTACAATACTGTTAATTGCAAGTGGCTTGATATGTCCGTGTAAATACATAGCATTCCCTAATGGGATTTGTGGTAAATCAACAAGATTTAAAGCGCTAATAGCAATAATGGCATAATAAATAACTGAATATGATTCAAATAAGCTTTGTCCAGGTCCAGGAACAAGAGGGTGTTCTATAGTAGCAGCACCTTCCATCCAAACATGAACAAATTCATATCCAACAGAAATGAAACCAACAATAATTAAAGAAATTACACAGAATTGAAGTTTGCCAACTTTTTCCGTTAATGACTGTAAGTGAGCAATTTTTTCTTCTTTAGTTCCAGTAGATTCAGTTCTAGCAATCTTGGCCATAAACGAACCAGAAAATGCCTCACCAAACATAAATATGTATGTTTCCATAGTAGAAACTAAGGTGAACAAGGTAACCTGGAAGGCACTAGAAACAATTCCTAAAATAAATGGAGTGATGGTAATAGTTAATCTACCAAATAGGGCAATAATAAATCCCCACCCAGAGAATGAGATGACGTCTTTTCGTTCTTTTTTATCGATGCTCTTACGAAGATTAAGTCTAATTTTTAAATATGTGCGCATATAAATAAATCTCAACGCAATAGCAAGAATACCGCTTGCAACGTTAACGCACACAATACCAATAACGCCCCATCCTAAATAGATTGAACATAAAGATAAGCCAAGATAAGAGACCTTTTGAATAATATCAAAAGTCTTAATCATGCTAAATTTTTCATAAGTTGAAATAACACCAGTAAATACACTTGATGGTAGAGAAATTAAAGAATAACCACCAACAATTAAAAACATATATTTCAATGTCGTGATTTGATCTGGAGTGTATGAGCTTTTAAATGTATAAGGTGCAATGAAGAACAAAACAAGAATGACAACAATAAAGAATAAATCGGCAAATAAATATAGTTTGAAAATGCCAGAAAGGAATCTTTCAACACCCTCTTTATCATTTGCGGCTCTTAATTTAGCAAGTTTAGTCGAAATAGTCTGGCCTAAACCAAAATCCATCAAGAAAAGATTGATTATGGAAGTAGAAAGACCATAAATTCCATAGTTATCCTGACCGACATGTTGAATAATAATCGGAGTCAAGAACAATCCATAAGCCACGCTAATTAAAATAGCAACATAGCCTAAGACTGTGCCAATGGCAATATTCTTTTTACTTTTATGTTCTATTCGTTCAACGTTTGTTTCGTCACTAATTGCTTTACCCATAAATTACCTTATAAAGCGTTATATCGATTATACAATTTACAAAATATTTGTAAAGAAAAGAAAATCATTTATAAATAGTTTTTAAGACGTAGAAGACAAAAAAATATACGTTTTTAGAAAAATTAGGGCTGTTTTGCGCAAAAAAACCGCTATTTCTAGCGATTTGATTGATTACTTATATTGTCTTTCTAACCAGTTCATGTATTCGCCGCTTTCGACGTGTTTAAGCCACTCCTGGTTCTCTAGATTCCACTTAATGGTAGCCTGTATTCCTGTGTCAAAATTATGTTCAGGTTTCCAACCTAGTTCGGTCTCAATCTTAGTTGGATCCATCGCATATCTAAGATCATGACCAGGGCGATCTTTAACATAGGTGATAAGACTCTCTGGTTTACCTAACGCTCTTAAAATGGTCTTCACTACTTCAAGATTAGTTCTTTCATTATGACCGCCGATATTATAAACTTCGCCGTCTCTACCATGTCTAACTATTAAGTCAATCGCAGTGCAGTGGTCGCCTACATAAAGCCAGTCTCTAACGTTTTCACCTTTACCATATACAGGTAATGGCTCATTTCTTAATGCTTTTTGAATCATTAAAGGAATGAGTTTTTCTGGGAAATGATATGGTCCATAGTTATTACTACATCTAGAAATAGTTACAGGTAATTTAAATGTACGATGATAAGCAAGCACTAATAAGTCTGCACTAGCCTTAGATGCACTATATGGACTAGAAGTATGAATTGGGGTGTCTTCATGGAAGAATAAATCAGGTCTATCTAATGGTAAATCACCATAGACTTCATCAGTAGACACTTGATGATATCTTTTGATTCCGTATTTACGGCAAGCATCCATTAAAACTTGAGTACCTAAAATATTGGTTTTTAAAAAGATTTCAGGATTTTCAATACTTCGATCAACGTGAGATTCAGCAGCAAAATTAATTACATAATCAAAATGCTCTTGTTCAAATAATTTGAACACTGCTTCTCTATTACAAATATTTTCATGAACAAATTTAAAGTTAGGTTTATTCATAATAGGAGCTAAGGTTTCCATATTTCCAGCATATGTTAATGCATCAATACAAACATATTGATCTTCAGGGTATTTATTCACCATGATATGAAGGAAATTTCCTCCAATGAATCCTGCTCCTCCAGTAACTAAGAATTTCGCCATGTTATTTTTCCTCCTTGTAAGGTCCTAATATATTTCTTTTAGCGTCTTTTCGGCCTCTTCTTATCATTTTAAATTTCGCATGTTTGTTCTTCTCATAAAGAAGAATCTTAATTCTATCAATAATTATGTCGTGTTTATATTTCTTTTTGAAAAACTTCTTGTTTCTTTTGTATAGATATAATCCATTACGATATCGATAATAATATCTAATCAGCGGATGATTAAGCGTGGTAACTTTTTTACCTAATAAATTATGGCTTTCTGGATTACCCATCGTATGAAGCAAAGAAACTTCGTTAATATAGCCAACTTTTTTTCCAATTGAATAGAACTGTTCACATAAATCAAAGTCTACCCAATCGATAAATAATTCTTCTTTAAAACCACTTATTTTATGATAGTCTTCATTTTTAATGAAGTTACCAGAAGTTAACAAGAATTGTTCTTCCACTAATTTTGCTTCTTTTGAATCGCTATTAAAGTTAAGACCAATAATCGCATATTCGTTTGAATATTTTTCTAAATAAGTTTTAACAATATCTAATTTATCCTTCGGAAAAACAGAGTCTTGATCCATGGTTAAGGTAAAGTCTACTTTGTCTTTAATTGATAATTCTAAGCCTTCTTTTAGTGCTTTAGCGATACCTTTATTCCCATCTAAAGACTTATAGACAACATTTGGATATTCTTTTAACTTATTAATGACTTCTTCATTATATGAAGTAGAGTTATCAATAACGAACAGTTTACGCAAAAAAGATTGATAACTATTGATGTTTTCAACTACTTCTATATCTGGGTTATATAAAACTACAACTCCATCAATAATCATTACCTAATTCCTTTAAATATCTATCAACTGCGTCTTCCCATTTTGGGAGTAAATTAAATCCCGCTTTTGTAAGTGAAGATTTGGACATTCTACTATTAAGAGGTCTTTTCGCTTGATTTGGATTAATCTTTAAATATTCTTCAGTAGTAATAGGATTAACTTTTACATTTGTAATCCCTTTAGCTTTATAAATATATTTAGTGAAATCATACCAAGAACAGAATCCCTCGTTAGTAGCGTGATAAATACCAAATTTATCTGTTTCCATCATGTCCGCCATCAAATTAGCAAGATCATAAGTATAAGTTGGTGAGCCAATTTGATCACAAACAATATTTAATTCATCCTTAATCTTAGATAACTTCAACATTGTTTTGATGTAATTGTTACCGTTAATCCCAAATACCCAAGAAATACGAATAATAAAATATTTATTAGTTTCGCCAATCACAAAGTCCTCTCCTTGAGACTTGGTCTTGCCATATATAGATAAACCATCTTTAGGAGAATCTACTTCAAAAGGAATAGTTCCTTCTCCATCAAAAACATAGTCAGTAGAGATATAAAACATCTTTGCCCCAACTTTATAAGCAGCGGCAGCGATATATTTAGGACCTAAAGCGTTAACTTTATAAACTAGGTCAGGCATTTCTTCAGCTTTATCCACTGCAGTCCAGGCTGCATTATGCATAATAACATCAGGTTTATATTCTAAGACAAATCGATTAACTTCTTCCTCATCAGTGATGTCTAATTCATCCTTATCGATGCCTAAAACCCTACAGTAGCCTCGCTCTTTTAGGATTCTAACGCAGTCAAAACCTAGTTGTCCTTTTACTCCAGTAACTAAGATTTTTAAGTCTTTATTCATTTAAAATAATCCTTTGCTATCTTCAAACGATAATTGAACTTTGTCTTTCTCAGATAAAAGTGGTTCACCGTCTAAAGGCCACTTCACTCCAACTTCAGGATCGTTCCACATAAAGCCGCCTTCATCTTCAGGATGATAAAACTCATCAACTTTATAAACAAAAGTAGCGGTTTCACTTAAAACGTAAAAGCCGTGCGCAAATCCTTTAGGGATTAAGAACTGATTTCCTTTTTCTGCGGAAAGAACAACACCATAATATTTACCAAATGTTGGAGAATCTTTTCTTAAATCAACCGCCACATCATATACTTCTCCTTCAATCACTCTTACGAGTTTTGTTTGAGGGAACTTCTTTTGATAGTGTAAACCTCTAAGTACGCCTTTTTTGCTTTTAGATTGATTATCTTGGATAAAGTTAAAAATTAATCCCGCCTTATCAAAGTTTTCTTTTTGATATGTTTCCATAAAATAACCGCGATTATCGCCGTATTTTTTTGCTTCAATGACATATACACCCTTAATTGGGGTTTCTATAAATGTAAAATTACCAAATGTCTTTTCCATACTATAATAACTTCACTTTTCCACTTGCAACATTTAATAAATGTTGTCCATATTGATTTTTTGCCATTGTATTACCAATTTCTAATAATTTTTCTTTGGAAATCCAACCATTTGTGTAGGCAATTTCTTCAGGACAAGAAATCTTTAAACCCATTTTATCTTCGATAGTCTTCACGAATATTGAAGCTTCCACTAAAGACTCATGAGTTCCGGTATCTAACCAAGTGACACCTCTACCAATTAATTCCACAGATAATTTATGAGCTTCTAAATACATAACATTTAAGTCAGTAATTTCTAATTCACCTCTAGCGCTTGGCTTAACTTTTTTAGCCATATTAGAGACACCTTTAGGGTAGAAATATAAACCAGTAACTGCGTAATTGCTCTTTGGTTCTTTAGGTTTTTCAACGATTTTAGTTGGGTTATTATGTTCATCAAATTCGACAACACCGAATCTTTCTGGATCGTTAACATAATAGCCAAAAACAGTAGCAAGGCCTTCTTTTTCTGCTCTTTCAACAGATGCTTTTAATTTAGTTTTGAGTCCGTTACCGTAGAAAATATTATCGCCAAGAATCATTGCACAAGCATCATCTCCGATAAATTCCTCACCTAATAAGAAGGCTTGAGCAAGTCCGTCTGGAGAAGGTTGAACAACATAAGATAGGTTGACACCCATTGATTCACCTTTTCCGAGTAAAGCTTCAAATTTTGGAGTATCTTCTGGAGTAGAGATAATCAAAATATCTCTTATACCCGCTAGCATTAAAATGCTAAGAGGATAATAAATCATTGGTTTGTCATAAATTGGAAGTAATTGTTTACTAGTGACTCTAGTGAGTGGATAAAGTCTAGTACCACTACCACCTGCTAAAATAATACCTTTCATGTTATTTCTTTCCTTTCTTCATTCCTAAGTATCTAGCGGCCATATCAGGAAGCCATCTAAATAAAACTGGGATATTAAAGTGTATTAATGCTTGTCCTAAGACATAAACTGCTAATTTTAAGCCTGAATCAGTACTTTTATATTGATTGAACAGTCCAATCTCTTTATGGAACTTACCAGTTTCATAATAACGTCTAAATAACTCCTTGAGTTTATATTTGTGTGAGTGGGCAACAACTGCCTCACTAACATATGCTTTTTTATATCCCGCATCTAAAACGAATTTGGAATAAAGCATATCTTCCGCAAACATGACGTTATAACCTTGATAGCCATTTAATTCTAAGAAATGTTTTCTTGAAATACAAGAAAATGCATCACTAGCAAAAAACGCCATCAACTGCATTCTATCAATATCATTTTTAGAAACGATATAACTTTCTTTTGGGTAATTCTTTTTACGAATGTATCTTTCAATTGAATGATTTTGACAGATTTGTCTACCATAAGCATATATAACTTTCTCATTAATTGATGAGGCCAATTTACTAACAGCGTGTTCGTCAAAGAAAACAACATCTTGAGAGCAAAGAATAACTATGTCGCTCTTACAATATTCTTTAATTGCCTTTTCTCTTGTTAATGAATGAGAAAATTCTTCTTTAGTAACTTCAAAACTGGTAATGTTTTTATCTTTGATAAATTGTCGAATTTTATTGTCTATTTCTTCATCTTCAGAAATGGTCATAGGAAAAACAAATCGATTAATCTTAACATCTACTTGCTTACTTAAAGCATCGTATAGCCTTATTAATTGCTCATAGTTTTTATAAATCGGACAAACAATATCCACACTCATCATAATTTGTTAATCCTCACAAGATATTTAAAATATGCGAATTGCATTTTTGAATATTTAAATCTCTTTTCTTTTAAAAGAGCTTTCTTTATCTTTTTATCTTCGGTGTAGTGGGCTATTAAATGAGTTAAATATTTATTTTCTTCACTCATCATTTCTCCATAATACTTTTCTAATGCTAATGCATTTCTTAATCTTTGATGAATAAATCTAGGATCTTTTGGTTTTTTGAAAATCATGTCCCAGTATTTACCAAATTTGGTTTTGGCGCCAATAACATTATTTTCGTGTTGACGATAATGCATATGTGTAGTTTTATCTAAAATAGCAGAGCCAAAGCAAACAACAATCTTATATAAAGTCCAATCGTGATGATCAATATATTCTTCGGCGTCGAACTTAGTGGCTAACTTTCTAGCTAATTCATTAAAAACAAAGGTACATCCTGGACAAACTGAATTTGATAAAGAGCAAGGGTAATTAATAGGGACATTAACATCAACGAATCCGTTTGCTTTATGTTTAAGTTCTCCATCAACGACATGAACATCGCCCATATACAATAGCGGTTTAGTTTTATCTAATTTCTCTAGAGCATCAATCGCTACCACTAATTTATCTTTTTCCCAAACATCATCTTGATCGCAAAAAGCGTAATAATCCGCTCCTTTAGCCTTATTTAAAAGTTCCCAGAAACTTCTAGCAGGGCCTTTATTTTCCCCTTGATACCAAGAAAAATTCTGATGTTCGTTTTGATATTCTAAAAGAATCTCTTGAGTTTTATCTTTAGAGCCGTCATCTCGAACTAAAATCGAAATATCCTCGATGTTGTCAAGGGAATACAAACTATCTAATTGTTCTTTAAGATATTTCTCTCCGTTATATGTTGATAATAGGATTTGAATTTTCATATCACTATGATAATCCTACCACTATTTCATAAAAGAAAAAACCCACAAAGTGGGCTGCTTCCTTTAATGTAATAGTTTTCTGATTCTAAAAATCCATTTAAGACGCCAATAAGAATTATTTTTCAAAAGCTTATAAATTGTTTTGTGATTCTTACTCATCTCATATAATTCGGTGTCATTAATATCAATATCATAGAAGTGATCTCTAGCGTTATTACAAAATTCCTTAAATTGTTTGGAGGTTAAAGTCTTATCTCTAATTAACATATCGCCAAGAGCGACATACGTCATAGCAATCTGAGAATCAAAGATTTTCTTTTGAAGATTATTTGGAGCCAGTTTTGACAAATATTGGTCATGAACTGCAAGGTTTTTCATAGCTCTTTCAAATTTTACAGTGTGAGTAAGCGAATTGGAATTCATTCGATAATGATACTTTTGAATCTCAGGAACATAGATAACAGATTTAGCCTTCATCATTAACGGGAAGGATAAAAGCCAATCATCACAAATTACTGATTCCATATCTACTTTTTCATCTATTTCGTATAGGCTTCTTTTAAATGCTTTACGGACTACTTCATTAAAAAAGTTAGAATAAATAAAGAAATCCATTAAATATTTTTCATCGCAAATAAAAGGAGTGTATAAATTTGGATCATCCTTACCGCTTTCATCACATTTAATAAAGTTATGAATTAAGATATCTGGGAAATTGTGTTTTTTTAAATTCTCATAAATTACAAATAAATAATCATTATCAACGAAATCATCGCTATCAACAAAAATACAATATTCACCCTTTGCTTCTCTAACTAAAGTGTGCCTTGCTCTTAATACCCCTTTAATATCGTTGTGAACAAATCTAATTCGATCACCATATTTCTCTTTAGTGTCTTTTTTGATTTTATCAAAAACATCTAAATCACTTTGATCACAAACCAAAATTTCATAATCAAAATCTTTTGAAGTTTTTTGATTGACCAAAGAATCAAAACAGTCAAATATAAATTTGTTATAGCCGTAATTAGGAACAAGAAATGAGAAGAATGGTTTATTCATAGCATTAATACTTTAACATAATTTAAGTTACTTTTGTATTACAAGACATAGTCTAAAAAATAAAGCATTTGATATAGCGGCTGACCAATCGTGAACGCTATTCTCGTCCAAAAAAAAGCAAGACCATAATGCCAGTATAATTTGACACACATCTCTCTATTTAATCGGTCACTATGCCAACTTACTTCTTCATATTTTAATTATAAAATTTACAAATTAAATGTTAAATTTGAGCAAGAATTATAGCAAATTTCGCTATTTTTTCTTTTTTTCCTCTTCAATAGTTTCCCTGAGTTTCTTTTCTTCATCAAGAATTCTTTCAAGAGTCGCATCTTCTCTTCTTTTGTTCATCTCGTTATAGAAATTAACTATAAAAGAAGTCACCAAAGCAACAACCACAATGCCACAAATTCCAAGAATTACTGATAAGATTCTTCCAAATGTAGTCACAACAGAAACATCACCAAATCCAATCGTAGTAATAACGGAGAATGAATACCATAATGAATCGACATAACTAGTAATATTTGGTTCTACCACTGTAAAATACACAGAACAAAGAATAATCAAGATAATCAAAATCATCAAAATCTCATTCACTAATGATTTTTTAATGATCCTAGAGACTACATTAAGTTTAAGAAAATGATAATAAGGGAAAATAAGGTTCTTACTACTAGAGACGATAATGATGATGCTAAAGCACATAACAATGAAGTTTGAATTGCTAACTGATGTAGCGTGTTTAGCGTATATTGCAGGAAAGAAGAACACAAAAGACATCAAGAATGAGAGAATAATGCACAAGACATTAAATACAATCGATTGTGTTGAGTGATCTTCTTTTAATATAAGGATTCTAGAGCCAATAATAGTTAAACAGTAGCTAAATAACGCAGATGTTAGGAAATATATGCCATATTTTGTTAAGCTTACAAGTAAAGCGATTACAAAGATAAAACATGTGACAAAGATATTTTCGAACAAGTATTTATTAAAATGATTACTTAAGTGAAGCCCTATACGATTAACTCCAAGCAGCACAATGGCTATAAACAAAGTATATAAAGCTACAAAGTTATCACTTACTGATAGACCAATGCTAGTAAAACAAAAGACGATAGCTAAAATACCGCTTATAAAAGCAATATAATAGGCTGCATTTTTCTTTCTAACTACTTCTTCCATAATTATTCAGTTATTTTATCAAAACTCTTTTTAAGAACTAAAATGTTTTTATCATTAATCCTGTCATAGGCATATTCAGTCATGATCTTTTTAACAATCATAATCCCTAATCCACCGATAGATTGCGCCTTAGCGTCACTACCAACTTCAGGATTATTAACTTCAAGTTGATTAAATGCTTTAGCTCTATCAATAACTGTTAAAACAAATTCATTCTTATCTTTATTAAATAATAGACGCACATAAATGTCTCCACCCTTATTTTCATATCCATGAATAATAATGTTAGAGAATAATTCATCACCAACAATTACTAATTTATTTTTAAAATCTTCAGGGAAATGATGTTTATCACCAAATTGACTAATCTGATCAAGCATCTTTTGAACATTTTCCTTTTTAGCGTCGTAGAACTTCTCTTCAAAAGAATATTTACCACCTTGATATCTTAAAGTAACAAAAGTGATATCATCACTTTGTGGTGCATCTTTAACAAAAGAGGCAATTTCATCTTTAATCGAATGATGAAGTTCAATGGTGCATGTATATTCGCGCTTATTAAAAACTTCTAATAATCTTTCTTCGCCAAAGAAATCACCGCTGGCATTTCTAGCTTCGGTAATACCGTCAGTATATAAAGTTAAGCTTTCACCAGGTTTTAAATATGTTTCTTCATCCTTAATAAAAGCGTCATCAAAACAGCCAAGTAAGAATCCTGGATTACATTTTAAATATCGATAATTACGATTACTGCCGACAATTGGAGGATTATGTCCAGCATTAGCGTACACTAAGTGTCCTGTCTTCTTATTTAAAATTGCTAGGAAACAAGTAACAAACATGCTCTTTTTATTGCCGATATGAATTGAAGCATTAACTTCTTTTAATATTTGAGAAGGGGTTTTATTCGGAGAAGCGAAATCTCTAAAAGAAGTAATGGTTTTCATCATAAACATCGCTGCTGGTACCCCTTTTCCAGAAACGTCACCAATTAAAGCGGCAACATGATCTTCATCGATATCTAAATAATCATATAAATCGCCACCAACTTCTTTCGCGGCTTTTAGTTCACCAACAATCTCAACATCTTTAGAATCAAGGATGCCATCAGGCAAAGTATTTAGCTGAATTTCTTTAGCAACCCCAAGTTCGGTTTTGGCTTTTTCTTGCTCATCGTGAACTTTAATTTCTTTATCTAATAATTTATATGTTCTCTTATTTAGTAGGTTAGAGACCATAAAGAACAATGAAACGATCATTGCTCTTGGAAAATAATAGAATAGTAATACTTTTAGATAGCGATTATCTCCACTAGCAACTCGTTCTCTTAATAGCTGTAGTCGCTCTTCAAAGGTCTCAACTGTACCGATTGAACCATCTGGTAAAACTACACCGCCACCAAATAAATTCTCATCAAATTCGCCGAAAAACATTCCTAAATATATGCAAATCAGCATTAAAATTATAGAAACACCATAAATTACTCTTCCGATTGTCGGATTATAATAATGGTTCGCGATTAAAATTGCAAATGGCCAGAATAAAACGCTATGTTTAGGTATAGATACGTTTAATGCACATATGACTGCAAGAAGAGAAAATAGGATGAAATATTTATATCCAGGTTTTCTTATATAGTCAGTTTTAACAAAGAAAAGTGGGATAAACATTAATACAGCAATCACAGGGAATAAAACACAAATAAAAACAAAAAAATGATCAGGGATTGTAAATACCTTAGTGAGATATAAAAGCCAAATAACAATAGCTAATGCACCAGCTGCCGCATTAACATAGGACATCTGTTTATTGGCATCAGCTTCATTATCGTAATAGGCTTCTTGATAAGTTCTATCCTTTTTAATAGCCATAATTAAATACCAATATCTAAGTCGTCAATTTTGTCTAATAATGCGTATAAACGACTTCTACATCCTTCTAATCTCACATTATTATTAGGTTCATTAACGCGATTCCACCACACCATATGGATGTAGGCAACAACTTTAATCTTGTCTTTAATAACTGGGTCGTCTTTACCAAAATAAAGATTAATTGTCTCGTTATATAATTTTCTTCCTTCCTCATCACTAATTCCGAAGAATTTCTCACTATTACCTGGATCATCTTCATTAAAGGCGCAATAAGGCGCGTAAATTGCCGCTAGTTCAAAGATTGGATGGCCAACTGATAAAGTATCCATATCAATTAATAAAAGGTCATCTCCTTGAATCATAATATTTTTAAAATGGCAATCTCCGTGGACAAAGGTTTTTCTTTCTGGTATAGATTCCATTAAAGATTTAGCTTTTAAATAATATTTTTCTTCTAAATATGGCTTAATGGCTTCAACTTTCTTTAAAGAATTTACTTTAATATCAGGAATCAAAGGATTAAAACACTCTGTTGTGTTGATTTTCTTTAATAATGCCGCATACTTTTCTAGATATTCATTATATTTGTTTTTATCAGTCAATAAGGCAGTCTTTAAAGACATACAGTCAAGCATTTCAAAGCAAACACCCATCTTATCGCCTACTTTAACGACATCAAAAGAAATCGCGGTAGGAACGCCCAATACAAACGCTTCTTTTGCTAAGCGAAGTTCTCTTTCAATTTGTTCAGGATCACTTGTTCGGTTAAAAACTTTAACAATTGTGTCTTTGTTTAATCTATAGACTGTAGAGAAGAAACCGTCACCAATGATTTCTGCTCCTGTTAAATCAATTTTTCTAAGTGCTTTTTTAATAGACATCATGCTAGTAAAGCCAGTCATTTGGAAAACATCATATACTTCTAAAGAAGCATTAATCACAGAAAAATCATCGTAACGTTGTTTTAATTTAAGAATTATTCTTAGACCAGCGCTAGAGATATAGGAGACTTTATCAAAATCTAAAACTAAACTTTTAAAAGATTTATCCTTGATAATTTTGTCAATCTCTTCGCCAACACTTTCCGAATTAACGGAATTTAATTCACCTTCAATGGAGATGGTTAAAACATCTTTTTCTAACTTGTATTCCATAATCTAATTAAATTCTTTCAATAGTAAATAAGTTAGTGAATCCAACCATTTCAAAAATATCATAAACACCTTTAGGAACATTGACTAAAATAGTGTCATCATATTGTTGCTTTAAACGAACAATAATTCTAAGTCCTGCAGAAGAAATATAACGTAATTCCCTTAAATCAAGTTTAACAGCCTTAAACCCCTTTTTAGAGACAATTGCCTCAATTTCTTTTTCCACTTCTTCAGAATTATAAGAGTTGAGCTCTCCTTCTAAAAAGATAGTGAGTGTTTCGTTTTCGATAACGTGTTTCATATGGTTTCCTCCGTAATTTATTTATTATCTAGTCGTTGTCTATCGACTAATTCTGCAAATTTTCCTTTTTTGGCAATCAACTGTTGATAATTACCGTCTTCTATAATTTTGCCACCTTCGAGCATTATTATTCTATCAGCATTTTGGATTGTTGATAAACGGTGGGCAATAACTATTCTAGTGCATTTTAACTTATTAATGGACTCAGAAATACTTTTTTGAGTCTTATTATCTAAAGCACTAGTGGCCTCGTCAAAAATCAAGACCTTTGGTTTATGAACGATTGCTCTAGCAATCATGATTCTTTGCTTTTGTCCTCCAGAGATGCCGCCTTGTCCTTCTGAAATGACAGTTTTCATGCCCATAGGCATTTCTCTAATGTCGTCCGCGATATTTGCGATTTCTGCTGCTACCCAAGCATCTTCCTCGCTCATAGATGGGCAAGAAATGATGATATTAGAGTAGATATCCGCATGGAATAAAGATCCATTTTGCATAACTGTACCAATATTTCTTCTTAATGAAGAAGTGTCTAATTCTTCAATATTCATATTGTCGTATAAGACTTTACCTTTTAGAGGTTTTTCAAATCCTAATAAGAGTCTAACTAAAGTAGATTTTCCACATCCAGTTTGTCCAACAATAGCGATATAATCGCCTTCTTTAATTTCTAAAGAGAGGTCATTAACAATAAGTGGACCAGTTTCACTATATTTAAAGGAAACATTTTCTAATTTAATATTTCCAGATATCGATTCCACGATTTTCTTATTTTGAGTATTTTCAATATCAGCTTCTAAAATTGGGCGTGCCATATTATAGACAGGTTGAATAGTAAATATCACTCCCACCATCTCAACGACTGAGGCAAACGCTCCAGAAAGAACGCCATAACTTGTAGTAAAGGCCATATAACTACCAACATCGATATTGTATCTAATAGCGACATAATATAAAACGATATTACCAAGTAATGTAATTAATAAATTAATAGCAGGAGCAAGTCTTAAAATTAGAGGTGGATGATATTTGACTTTTGCTGATCTAGCATAGGAATTAGCCCATTTAGCAAAGACTCGCTTTTCTGAACCCGCTAATCTAATCTTTTGAATACCATTAATCAATTCATAAGTGACACCAGCTTCTTTAGAAGATAATTCTAATTGTTTCTTTTGATATTTCCTTTGAAGTAAAGAGATAGAAATAGAAAAAACAGTAGACACTAATAAAATTAAAACAACTGGAAGAATTAAAGTTGGAGCAAAGCCCACTAATTGGAATAAATAAGCTAAAGACATCACAACGGATACTAATGTAATAAAGATGCCGTTAATAATGATGGAAGCGAGTCTAGGAACACTAGCAAATCTAGCGCTTAGTTCACCAGTATTATATTTCTTAAAGAATGAAGCAGGTAAAGATAATACCCTCATCATTGTTGCTGCTAAAACCGCTTTTTCAATCTTTATTGATATACGTGAGTTAACAAAGTTTTGGATCGCCCTCATTAACAGTAATCCCGTAGCAGTAGCGACTACATAAATTGAAATAAAAATAAATTGATGGATATCTTTATTAGCGGCCACTTGACCAGTTAATATTCTAGTTAAATATGGTAATAGCATTCCTATCCCAGACACTGCCGCAGAAAAAAGGACTAATAAAACAATATCTAATGGCCTAACAGACTTAGTAATATATTTGAAATATTCTTTTATTGATACTTTTTTGCTTGGTAAAGGACGATAGAAGCTATAAGCTTCAATCTCTAATTTATTTACTAGTTCTGCATCAATTTTAACTTTCTTGCCGGTGTGATAATTAATATAAGCGTATTTATCTTTCCCTTTAGGGAATAAGACGACTGGAATATCATTTACAATAGTAAATATTAATAATGGAGCGTTAGGATCACCCACATAATTCTCATTAAGTTCCACTTTATGATATTCGATATCAAATTGACTTAAGGCATAAGTAAGTTTGTCTTTAAAGTTATCAATGTTATTAGGAATAGAAATCATCTGGTGATGGAAATAAGAAAGAATTTGTGAAATAACAAAATTATCTCTTACTGCTTCATCAGAAAGATCTTTTTGTTTCTCGCCTCTAATTCCCGCAAGCGAAAGGAAAGATTCCTCGAACGTCATTTCATCGAGCTTTTTTCTTTTTTTCACTTGCTCTTCAAACCAGCCCATTCTCTCTCCTTTCTATTCATTAGTAACAAGGTCATAATAAGAACCTTTTAATTTCATTAGTTCATCATGATTTCCTTGTTCCACAATATGTCCTTTTTGTAACACGACAATTAAATCAGCATCTCTAATTGTGGATAATCTATGTGCGATAACAATTGTCGTAATACCTCTAGCTTTAATGGCTTTAACCACTTCATATTCCGTTTTAGCATCTAACGCACTAGTAGCCTCATCTAAAATGATGATGCTAGGATCTGCTGCTAGAGATCTAGCGATTTCTAATCTTTGTTTTTCTCCTCCAGAGAAGTTTTTGCCACCTTCAAGTACCGGAGCGTTATATCCGCCTTCTCTAGCCATAATTTGTTTATGAATCTGCGCGTCGTTACAGGCCATAATCACTTCATAATCTTCAATCGATTCATCCCACATCTTAATGTTATTCATAATTGTATCTTCAAATAGAGTAATATCTTGATCCACTACTGCAATTGAAGAGGTAAAGATTTCATGATCGATTTCATTCATCTTCTTACCGTTAAAGATAATTTCTCCAGACCAGGGAGAATATAATCCAGAAATTAATTTAGATAATGTGGACTTACCACTTCCCGTAGTACCTACAATCGCGACTTTTTGACCTTGTTTGATTTCTAAATTAAATCCTTCAAGAATTGGTTTATCTAATCTTGAATAACCAAACACTAAATCTTTTAAGATGAGGTTACCTTTAATCTTAGATACTTCATCCATATCAATATGACGAGTAACATTCTCGTCTAAAGGATATTCTAAGACATCATCCACTCGCTCCATTTGTGTTCTCATTTCTTGAAGAGTTTGTCCGCTATTAATCATCGTCATTGCAGGAGACATAAAGGCTCCTAAAATACCTTGAAAGACTAAAATAGAACCAATAGTGAATTGATTTTGAATTGTGTAATAAACACCTAGAATTAAGACCGAATAATTTGCGAGCATTGAAATAAAAGCTGGTAAAAGAGCGAGGGTCTGATTGGTTTTTGCCATTTTTATCTTCCCTTTAACCACGCTTTCTTGAGCTTCACTCCAAGAATCAAAATAAGCTTGTTCTGCTCCATTAGATTTAATAGTTTCAATCATCTCAATACCTTTAGAAGTCATTGCTGATAATTTCGCATTGTCTCTAGACTGCACTCTAGAAATATTAACTCTCACTTTAGAGATATATTTAGACATGAATGCGTTAAGGACAACAGTAGCGACACCAACTAAAGCCAAGATCCAACTCTTATTAATCATGATTACTAAATAAATCACAATCATGATCGCGTTAAAGGCCAGTGGAGCAAAGACATTAACTAAAATGTCCGCTATAGAGGCATTCTCTGATTGACGAGACTGTAAATCTCCTACCATTCTTTGAGAGAAGAATTCAATTGGTAATCTTAATATTCTCCACATATAAGTAGTAGAGCCAATTAAATCTAATTTTCCTTTGATCTTATAGCTATAGATGGCTTGGACACCAGTAACAATGACTTCAAGTAAACCAACTCCTGCGACAATATAGATAAACGGTAATACCCAGCTAGGATTATTCCCACCTAATAAATAGTCAACAAAGACCTGGCTCATCACCGGTTTAATGATAGTGAATAGATAAAAGATAATTGTGGTGATAGCAAAGAAGGCAATTAAAGCCGCAGCCCCTTTAAGTCTTTTTTTAGCAAATGAAAGAATTGATTTCTTTTTACCACCAGGAACAAAATCAACTCCAGGCACTATTTCGAGATAAATGCCCGTAAAGAATTTATCAAAAGTTTTTAAATCAACTTTCAGTAATCCTTTAGCAGGGTCATTAATAATGGCTTTATTCCCTCTAAAACCGTTTAAAACAACAAAGTGCGCTCCACCCCAGTGGATAATGGCAGGGAACTTCCCTCTTTCTTTAAGTTTTTGGACGTTATAAGCATAGCCTTTAGTCACAAAGCCGTATTTATTCGCAGCTCTAGTGATATTTTTCGCATTAGCCCCGTTTCTAGAGACACCACAATCCACTCTCACTTGCTCTAAAGCGACCCATTTGTCATAATAGGCCATAACCATAGCTAAAGATGCCGCTCCACATTCTAGAGCTTCTAGTTGCATGATAATCGGAGTATTTGCCACTCCCTTTGTCTTTGGCGTCTTTATCTTCTTCATCTTATTTAATCAAAAAATCAATTGGTCGCATTTCTTTAACAACAATCGTATATGTATAGTTACTGCCATCTTCTAAATCAAATAGAGAAACAACTGGATTTTCATCATCAAAAGAA
Source organism: Caryophanales bacterium UBA2450 (assembly GCA_002342545.1). Lineage (GTDB taxonomy): Bacteria > Bacillota_I > Bacilli_A > RFN20 > CAG-826 > UBA2450. The sequence goes on along the minus strand of DDQE01000039.1, from coordinate 2,866 downwards.
AGTATTTCTCCAACCTTATCAGCGATATAGACTTTTTGGCCAACCGCTAATCTAGGTTTTTGGCTTTCTTCGATAGTTAAAGTAACCGCTCCAGAAGAAATAGAAGCCTTACCAAATATCTTTTCTTGGATTTTATAAACAAAAGACCAGGTAAATAAACCCGCTAAAGAAAGAATAACTGCGCCTAAAACAATCCACGTTGAAATGGATGTATATTGAAGATGCTTATTTAATTCATCGGGATTAGTAATACCAATATTTTTATTTTTCTTACTCATTTTTAATGATTATATCATTTTTTTAGATTGAGTAAAACCCAATCTAAATAATAAAAAACACTGAAATTAATCAGTGCTTTATAAAATAGATTTTTTAATCGATATCAAGTGGGTTTTCTAATTTCCAATCTTTTAAGACATCAATAACTTTTTTATACCATCCATTTTCAAAGAAAATGCATTTAGTAATATCTTCATGATAGAAATCACTGTTCGGGGAATATAGTAAGCCTAAAGCAGGGCAACCTCCAGTACAAGCCTTATAATATTTACAGTTTCCACATTTATCATTTTCAATGATTTGTTTGAATAAAGGCGCCATCGCTAGATTTAGATATGGACTATCTTTTACTAATTCTTTTAAATGAGTCTTAAATAAATTTCCTAGGCTAATCCCTTTTTCTAAGAAATAGCCAGACATTTGTAAACAAGGGACTACTTCTCCATGTGAAGACACTGCAATCATCCCTCGATTTCCCTTACACATTGGAATACGAATATTGAATTCATCTTTATTGCAGGCAATTGGGACTAAATTATACATTTGTTGTCTAGGAAATAGTCTGACAAATTGCCAGATATCGACATTCATTTTCATTCCTGAATGAATATATTCATTGGCAAACTCTAACATTCTAGAATAGTATTCTTCAATGGTGAGACTAGATTGAGGAGAATTTTTCTCCCATCTTGGAGCTTCAGTAGTGCGAATGATACGCATTTCCACCACTCCCATATCATTTAGAAGCTGAGCAGTTTTCATCATCACATCAACATTCTTACGGTTGACCTGAACTTGGGCTTTCACTCTAAAGCCATTTTTAATACATAACTCAATAGCGTTTAAAGTCATTTCTTCCGCTTTTGGATGTTGTCTAATCCAGTTATGATATCCCACTCCATCAAAAGAAATCTTTATTAGAGGTGAGCAACCAAGTCTTTTAAATTCATCAAGCATTGCTTGATTAATTAATAAGCCGTTCGTGTTTAATTCAAAGACATACATGTCCCTTTCATAAATCGCTTTAACAATATCTAAAAAGCGTCGATGAACAAGTGGTTCTCCACCTGTTAAAGTAAATGCATGAACTCCAATCTCTTTAGCTTGATCTAAAATATTTAAAACATCTTCATAAGATAATTCTGTATTTAAAGGGGCGTTATCTTTCGCGTTAAAACAATGTAAGCAATTTAAATTACATTTCCCAGTAATCATTAAATTCATTTTTGGGAAATAATAATTGTCATATTCATGAAGAAGTGACCAATCATTAGCTCTATCACCTTTTTGACATTCCTCAATATAATTTTGAGCAAGTAATGTCACTAAACGTGGATTAGGCTCAATATCATGCTCACCATCACACTGTAAAAGAAGTTCAAAATCTTTTGGTGACACACTTAAAGCATGTTCTATGCCTTTAACATAGATTGCACGATCAACATATCTCCATTTTCTTAGAGCGATATTGTCTTTTAAGCGATAGTACATATATTAGTCTTCAATTATTTTTTTCTTTGGTTTGGTGTTATCGCATCCACCACCATTAATCGCATTAAGTTGTTCTTCGGTTAATTCTACTCCCTCATCTTTTGCGAGTTGAATTAAATCTGAAACATCATCAAATTCTCTAACTTTAGCGATTTGTTCTTCGGTTAATCCTTTAAGTAATTCTTTTCTCATAACTAGCTTTTTCCTTTATTGATTTTATTCTAACAAACAATGTGCCACTAAATTGTCACACTTTAATTTTTTAATTCATTTTGTTAATAATCTCTTCTAGTAAGAGATAAAAAAGAATTACATAACCACAAAAGATGTTTTTTGCATAATTTCTTTGGGTGTATATACTGGGACTCCTCTGTTTTCAAAATCCTTTATATTGTTTGTAACAATTGCATCAAGCAAGTTTTCTTTTGCCGCCTGAACAATTAGTTCATCTTCAAAATCCTTATAATCTTCATAGATAGCATTAATTGCACAATCAGCGCTTATACCAACTACTTTTGAAACTAGAGAATAGACATTTGAAATTACAATATTAGCCTTTTTGTGATCATGGAGGTATCTAGATGCAACATATTCTATATCTCTAATAGACATAGAAGTAACATATGTTTGATTACGATGTTTACGACACCAAATAAAAAACTCTAAAGCATCTTTACAGCCATTCTCTCTTTTAAGTGCTATATCAAGGAAAATATTAGTATCTACTAATAACCGCATCTTCTTAATATTTCCTCTCCGATTAGATCATCATAGTTAGAACCATCGTCACCTTTTTGAAGACAACCACATAAATTTGTTAAAGCTTCATAGTATTTTGAATCTGGACCAGAAAGGACGGCGACTACTTCACCATTTTTAGTTATTTGGATTCCTTCTGTCACACACAAATCAAGATAATGGAAAATATTATTTCTAAATTCTGTAACATTTACTCTGCACATATAAATATCTCCTGTACATAAATATTATAGTTTAATGTACATGTTTTGTATATAGTATGTACATGTTTTTAATTAATTACCTTAAATAAAATAGTCATGTCCAAAATCTAGGAAATTAAAATTTGATTTCCAAA
>DDQE01000031.1:7175-8510 GCA_002342545.1 Caryophanales bacterium UBA2450 | reverse complement strand
ATCAATATCAATCATTTCCGATAACACTAAAGTGTTAATTTTATTAGTTAATTCATTTACAGGGGTATCTGCTAAAGATTGTAAGATACGTGGAACTCCTAAACTAGTTGAAGTAATTCCAAGCACTGTCCCTAAAGTTAAAGTATCGAGCTTAGAAGATATCTCTCCTATAGTGCAATCTAATTCTGCTAAAGCATATAAGATTTTATTGTCCATAATCTGTTCATAAGGCAAAATATCAACAAGTTTTAAAGTTCTAATACAAGCGGTGTCAGTTAAATCACCAATGGTGATATCAGGATTAGATTCCACCAGTGCTTTTAAGAATTTGTTGTTATTGTTATAAATTTCTTCGCTAGAAAATAAATCTCTAATTTTAATATCGTGAATATCTAAATTAGATAATTCTGCTAATGTTTTATCAGCGAATTTATCAATGATAGAATCACCGTCTTCTGTAGTTGGTAAAACATCACCAAGTTTTAAGGCTAAAATAGTGTCTTCATCTTCCATATCGTTAAGAGAAACGTCTTTTAAAGCTTCTAATAAACGATTATCAGTGGTGTCAAAAACATCACCCACTGTTAAATCGTTATATAAGTTGCTTGTTAATAAATCGTTAATTGTGTAGTTCTTATCTATAAGCTTGACGATAATTTGAGGGGTAGAAGAATCAACATCAATCACTTCCTCTAACTTTAAAGTCATAAAGAGATTTCTAATTGTATCTTCATCTTTTAAATCTTTAATTTTTAATTCGCTTAATTTTTCAATAATTGGATCAGTGGATTCTTGATCTAAGAATAGACCAATAGATAAATTTTCAATAGCGTCACCTTGTTTTAAATCAGCTACTGTCCAGGTAGAGATTTCTTGAATAAATGGGTCAGTTGAATCTTGATTTAAGAATAAGCCAAGAGATAATGTATCAAATTTATTTCCTGCTTTTAAATCGGCAACTGTCCAAGTTGAAATTTCTTGCATTAAAGGGTCAGTAGAACTTGGATCAATGAATAAACCTAAAGATAACGCATTAATATGTTCATCATCGAAATCATTAATAGACCATTCTCCAATGTGCTGTAAAAGTGGGTCTCCTGATGGGTTTTCAATGAAGTCTTTGACTTTAACACTATCTATGATGTTATTAAAGAAATCGCTATCAGCGTTAATGAAATCCATTAAGCAATACGGATCATCAAAATCAAATTCTCCGTATTCATCTTTAGGATATAAGAATAAATTCACAAGGTAAGGAATATCTCCATTGATAAAATCTTTTAGATAAACCCCTTCTTTGATAGCTCTACCTAAATAAGTTGATAAATCTTCGCT
>DDQE01000031.1:0-7027 GCA_002342545.1 Caryophanales bacterium UBA2450 | reverse complement strand
GCGTTAACATTAACGCCGAACATCGTTAATACTTCTTTAGATGTAAATGAGGTTGTAAGAACAATAGCCACTATCCCTACAATAAGAAAAGCGGATAATAATCCTGAACCCCACACCAATAAGTATCGCCACCACATCTTCTTTTCTCTTGGGCGGTATTGATTAATTTTCTTGTCGTCTTTAAATGTAACTTTACTCATAATAATCTAATGTCTTTCCTAATTTCGAGATAGATATATAGCCGTGATGTACAGCGTATACATCGCTAGATTCATCAGTGCATTCTTCATCTTTTAATTTTCTAAGAGCCTGATATTTGTTATTTCCTCTAGACTCGTAATAAGTAACTTCTTTTCGATAAAAGATGTGAGTGTTTTTAATTCCTTTAACTTCACTACCAAATGGGAAATTAATATTTAATAAATATTCATTAGATAATAAGTTATTAATTTTGATATAAGACATCACTTCATCAAAATAGGATTCCACTAATTCGAAATTATGCTCAGCAGATACCGCTATAGCAGGGATACGATATGTTAAAGCCTGTAAACACGCTCCAATTGTGCCGCTATACATCGTGTCATAAGAAATATTATGACCATGGTTTATTCCAGATACTACAAGATCAAATTTTATATCAATGCTACTTAAAGCATACGCTACGCAATCAGCAGGGGTAGAATCAACAATATATAAATCTTCACTACTTTTAATAACTTCAATTGGTTCAGTTAAATTAAGAGCAACAGATTTAGCGGACATCACTGTTTTAGGGGCCACTACAATCACTTTTCCATACTTGCTTAAAAGTGCTTTCAGTGTTTTTATACCTAAAGCATCATACCCATCATCATTAGTAAGAAGAATGTTCATCTTGTAATAATTTTATTAGAAAATATATTACTCCGCCATATTATTTAATTAATATCGAAAAAGCCCCGCAAATGCGAGGCTAGTAGTTTAATAAATAAGTTTTGAATTATTCAGCTTTTTCTTTGGATAATGAATTGAATAATAAAACAATATAAATTGCGTAAACTAATAATGTCACCACACCAATTGTAGCAAATGTCGCTTCATTACCCTGTGCGTCAAATAATAAATCAGTGACTAAAGCAATAGCAAAAATAGCAGCAAATAATCCAGTTAATCTAACGATAACAGCGCTCTTTTCAAATCTAGAGATAATGTAAAACACAACCATCAATAAGGAAGCACCCATGCATAATGGATAAATTACCCAAGCGGTTGGTCCCATAAAATCAGAATTTTCAATCACTCTAAGTAGATAGAACACAAACATAAATGTTGGGAATAAAGAAACAGATAAGATGTTTAACACTTTCTTTAAACCAGCAGGCATCTTCTCTCCTAGAACAATCCCTAAAATTCCAGCGCAGAGGTAGTAAGAAGAGATAATGACTGCAACTAAACCAATTGCAAACACCTTTCCGTCAGCGCGAATCCAGTTCAAATAGAGCAAGAAAAATAAAACACCAAAGATTAAACTTAAATATGGCTTAATTAAGCCCATAACTTTTTTCATTTTAAAAATCTCCTTTAAATACAAAAATATTTTAGTCTTATGAAATTAACATTTCAACTAGTCTATATGAGTTATAGTCAAAATAAAATATTTTGTCTAAGCCAGAACATTCACCTAATAAATACTTAATAGCGAGCATACTAGCTAAAGAAGATATAATGCCCACCATTGGTCCCATGACGCCATCTTTAGGAGAAGAGATAATATCAGAATTAGCAATATCTAATAAGCTTTTATTAATAAATAAGCAATACTGTCCTTTATATCCGTCCACTCCAATATGTAAGAATGGTGCTTTATTATCTTTACACGCTTTAGCGATAATTAATTTACTTTTCCAATTATCTACCGCATCAATAACTAAATCATAGCCTTTAACTAACTCATCAATATTTGATTCATCAACTTTTAGATTAATTGAGTTAATATGTGCTTCACAATTTTTTGCTAACAACGTACTTTTAACAACCTCGACTTTTAGTTTTCCAGCATCAGATTCAGTAAGCAAAATTTGTCTATTTAAGTTGGATAATTCAACTTTATCGTAGTCCACAATCGTTAGATTAGTGACCCCATTAGTGACTAAATAAGTAGAGACGTGCTGACCAACTCCGCCCACTCCAATAATAAGCACTCTTTTTTGAGCAAGAGAAAGAAATTGTTCTAAATCAATATCCTTAAGTTCTAAAAGGCGAGAATATCGGCTCATTATCCTCCACCTCTAATATAGATAAGTTCTATTTCATCTCCGTCATTTAAAACATGAGATTTAAAATATTCCCTTTTAACAAACACTCCGTTTACTGAAATTACTAGCCAAGGTACAGCTTCTATATCTTTATAATCTAAAAGCCCTTGAATGGTTAAACCTTCAGGATATTCATTAGAAACAACAGAATCTACTTTTAATCTCATAACAATATCTTAGAGTGAACTTACTCGGCAATTGAATTGCCAAGCATCTTGGTTGCATAATCGATCATAGTTATTGCCTCCAAAAATATCTCATACGCAACCTATCAGCTTGTTCTTTTGTGATTAAATTCTCTACTTCCGCAACATTTATTGAGCTGTTAAGTTGATCGCTGTAGCAATCAATTAGAGTACTATCTTTTCGTATTGCTTTACGATAATCGTTAATTGAATCAATTAAAAAACCTGGCAAAACAGTTTTAGCTTCTTCTCTTTCTAAAGAAAGAAGATCCTCAATAGAAACATTAAGAGTTTTAGAAATTGCTAATAATGTTTTTCCAGAACATTCTAAAATATCAGCTTTACCAGAAGCGATATCTGTTAAAGTTGTTCTTGGGACTCCACTATCCAAAGATAATGAATATACAGTAGTTTTCTTTTCTGAAAGTAAATCTAAGAATGTCATGACTATATTATATCGGTTAACCGACACTTCTTCAATATATAAAAAGACATTTGAGTTCCCCGTTTTTTGAAAGGAGTTGATAAGGAAAGCGATAAAATCGCTATAAATGCCATTAAAACCTATAAATATTAACTAATTTCGGTTATTTTTCATATCAAGAAGTGATGTTTAAAAATATCGAAGGTACGAAATATGAAAAATGCTAATTTATTGGTCTCTCATCTTATTGAAAAGATAGAGAATTTGGTAGGCAAAATTGTTGGAAAATCTTCAGGAAGACAATTCAAATTTTACCTTGATATGACATATGGAATTCTTAAAAGCAAAAGCATTGTTTTGAATGAAATCGCCCATGCCTTAAATGAAGAGACATCGCTCAAAAAAGTGAATGAGAGACTATATAAGAATTTAATGAGGATTCCTGATATTAATGAACGACATAACATGATTAAAGTTGGGCTTTCTTATATGAGGGAGAATGAAAAGGTATTTCTTATTGATGATACTGATGTAATGAAACCATATGGTAAAGTTTTCGAAGGAATGGCTAAGGTAAGAGATGCTTCTTATCCTGGAGAATCCACTAAATATGATCACGGTTATAAAGTCACCACGATTACAGGATTATCATCTAAAAAGAAACAGCCAATACCATTTTATGACCATGTTCATTCACCATTTGAATTAGATTTTTATCAGTTAATAACATCACTAATATAGGTGTAAGAAGAATATCTGAACACCTTAAACCATGTGAAGGAATGTTTGTTGGAGATAGAGGTTATGATGATATTAAGTTCATGAGAATGATTCATGAATTAAACCAATACTTTCTAATAAGAATGAAGAATAATCGCTGGTTAATATTCGGAAAAGATAAAGTTAAGGCATTTGATAAGGCCAAAACTGTTAAAGGCAAAGTTATTGTTCCTATAACGATATACGCGAAAGAGAGGTTTATAAAAGCTACATCATTTAAATGCAAATTAAAAGATTATAAAGAATATGTCTGGGTAGTTATTTCTTATATGGATAATAATCCAGATCCACTTATCTTAATTACTAACAAACCATTAACCACTAAAGATGATATCGCCCAAATGGTCTACCGCTATTCATCTAGATGGAGAATAGAAGAATATTTTAGATTTAAGAAAAGTGAATTAGGATTTGAAAATTTTAGGGTTAAGACACTTGATTCAATTAATAATCTTACTTTCGCATTAGATATCGCTATTATGTTTCTTACGATAATTATCGATGACGAATCCAATTACTTATATCACGAATTACGAAGGTATGAAAAATGTATAAAAGAAAACGTTTCAATAGAATTCTATAGAATTCTTTCTGGAATAAACACCATATTTGGTACGAACAAAAAAGGGGTAAAAAATTATAAGCCAATTGAAAAGAGAAAACCAAAGCAATTAACATTATTCAAAATCAAAGATTTTGCTTGATAAAAACATGCGGTAAAAACAACTCAAAATTAGGGATTAAAAATATGAAAAATTATCAAAAATATTACGTAAAAAGGGGGAACTCAAAATAAAAAGACATCTCGATATAATCAAAATGCTGTGTTATTAGAATACTATTGAAAATAAAACCGTAAATCGGCTTCTAATTAAGGTACTACCTGTGAGGCTCTAATAAATAATCAAGAGCATCATTAAATTGTTATACATCGCTACCTTGGAGAAATAATTGCCGTAATTCTATTGATGCATATATTTGTAGCACAATATTGGAGTATACTATTTTTATGTACAAAAATAAGTCAACAATCACTATTAATTATGGAAAAAGTCAAGATACTCTTTCTAACAAAGCAAAAGAAGATTTGTCTATTTTTTTTAATGGATTAGCAAGCAGTTTATCAAAACCCGTCTCAATCAAAATTGATGTAGTTGATCAAATTGATAGTTTTGCTACTGGACCAAATCAAAGAACTGGTGGAATAACATCATATTTAGGAAATAAAAGATTCAAAATTGAATTTGATAAATTTTACATAGATACTTTTGATAACACTCAAGGACACTATCTATATCCCACTGCGCTTCACGAATTTGCTCACGTAGAAGATAAAATTACTTTTTTAAACAGCAAAAGCAACTTTTTAAAGAAAGTAGAAAACAAGGCCAGAACTTTTAAAGAAATATGTCGAAATATTGCATTTGATGTTTGGACAGATTTTTTTGCTTACCGATTCACTTTTATAAACTGCAAAGAATATCAATATCCAACTTTTCTTTATTTGGTTAAATTTTATGAGAAACTTTTAAAAGAGAAAGATAGATTTTTATCTTTGATAAAAGATAGAGAACCAACAGATCAAGAAATCGGAAAATATATAGGCTCTGTAGATTGTTTTTTATACAGCACCACGATGTATTTGGTGGGGACAATATATGGCAAACCAAAACATCATAAATACGTAAGCAAAACTCAAAACACTAAATCCTTTAAATATGTTGACTCTACTTCAACTAATTTACTTAAAAAAATATATGCCTACATAAGAAGCAGAACTATAAAAACAAAAGAGAAAAGTTTTGTTAGTCTAGGAGAGTTTATCTTAAACAATATATACGACAAATTAAATATCTATATATCTAAAGATAAAAGCATCTATTGTCTAGGCGTTTATGACGACAAGAAATAAAAAACCTTTTTGAAGTTTTGTCAACATAGCTCTGATAAATACAAAAAAAGTATAGATAAAATCTATACTTATTTACAAAATGTCTTTAAGCAACGCGATAAATGACAAATTTTTATCTGTTGAAACGCGATAAATGACAAGATTTTCTTGACATCTATATAAATAGAATATCTAAAATCGTCTATTTTTGCCACTTTTTAAGCAAAATCTCTATTTTTCATTAAATCGGCCTCTATAGTTAAAAACACCCACAATAAATATAGTTTTATACGAATTATATTGATTCTCTATAAATTGAGACTATGTCTTCTAAAATATTTCTATCGATATTATTATCTATAAACACGAGGTTTGTTTCTCTTATCAAATCTAAATTTTCAATGGGGAGCCCTACTAATTTGTTTTCTTTTATTTCTCTAGAACAAGCACTCTTTGGCAAAATAGAAATTCCAAGATTTTTTCTCACAAGCATTTTAATAGAAGCTACATTATCCATTTCTAGAGATAAATGGAAATTGTTAATATCTTCGTCCATTTTCGCCAATTCATTAACGAAAAGAGTTGAGGTACCACTTTCAAGATTTCTTAAAATAAGATTTTCTTTTTTTAAATCGTTAATAGTAACTACTTTTTTATTAGCAAGAGGATTATCTATAGAAACAACCGCTACCAAAGAATCGGTGCCAAGCAAAATAGAGGAGAATTTTTTATTAGTAATCTTTCCTTCAATTATCGCTAAATCAATCTGATAAAGGCTTAATTTCTCATAAAGATTTTTTATAGAGTCAGAAATAATTCTTATATGTGATCCACTATTTCTTTCTGAATATTTTGCCATGATTTCTGGAGCGATGTTACTCTCGGAAGTATGGGTAATACCAACTGTCAAATTATTAGCACATTTCTTGTAATCTTTTAGTTTGCTATTCATATCGTTGTAAAGAGATTGAATACGCAAAGCGTATTTAAGTACGATTTCCCCTTCTTTTGTTAGGAAAAGATTGTTGTTTGAGCGAATAAATAATTTAGCATCAAATTCCTCTTCTAATTGTTTGATGTGTTGACTAACAGCTGGTTGAGTCAAATTTAGTGCTTTTGCGGCTTTAGTAAATGAATTTACTTTGCTTAATTCGATGAGAGTTAACAATTTTGCATCCATATAGATAATTATAAACATTTTTTATAGTATTGAAAGTTTTTCTTATTTATTTTTTCTTGTTTTTTGAACTAAATTCATATAGGAAAGTTTTTTTCAATTTACTATTATGACTAATAATTTAGATTTAAAAAAGAAAGATTTGTTTGAAAAGAAACCTGTACTCCAGGCGATTTTAAGTTTAGCTATCCCTTCTATTATCGGGCAGCTTATTCTTGTCATCTATAATATTACCGATACATTCTTTATTGGATTAGCAGCGAATAATATGGC
>DDQE01000018.1 GCA_002342545.1 Caryophanales bacterium UBA2450 | reverse complement strand
AGCGATTTCTTTTTATCCCAGAACGATAATGCCCATAACGCTAATTCTGGAACTACATAGTAGAACAAATAGAAGAAATAGAAATATGAGATAAATGGAATCTTGTCATCAATAATGGTAGTGTCAAATGTCACCACTCGAGTAGGAATACGTGTAGCGATGAAATATAAACCTGCCATCACTGCTTCCATAAGAAGAGTGTAGGCTAAATATTGTAAACGATATTTAATCCAAACTTGGCCAAATTTTGTTTCTGTAAATGTATGTTTTAAGTTGCTATGAAATCTAGCCCACTTAGCTTTTAAAGAATTGTCTTTTACTGCTTCTAACATTATTTAGCCCCCAAGAATGCTTTATATCCATTATAGGCTTCAAATAAGTCGGCTTTAGAAACGATTTCTTGAGGAGCGTGCATATTTAAAACTGGGATGCCAGCGTCAATAACATTCATATTGTAATTTCCTAAGATGTAGGCGATTGTACCTCCACCACCTTGGTCAACTTTTCCGAGTTCAGCATTATGCCAGTTAACTTTAGCATCATCCATCACTCTTCTAATCCAAGCATAATATTCTGGGTTAGCGTCGTTACTTCCTGATTTGCCTCTAGCACCAGTATATTTATTAAATACTAAGCCATAAGATAAATAAGCAGCGTTATTTGGATCAGAAACGCTTGGGAAAAGCGGATCAAATCCTGCAGAGACATCACTAGAAAGCATCTTAGAATTTTCAAAGACGATTCTTGCGGCCCATAGAGGATCTTTTTCTCCAGAAAGCTCTAATAATTTAGTAACTGCATTTTCAAAGAAACGGGATTGCGCTCCAGTAGCGCCAACACTACCGATTTCTTCTTTATCAACTAAAATACAGCAAGCTGTATGCTCAACGCTTTGAGTGTCAATTAACGCCATTAAAGAAGTATAAGCACAGCTTCTATCATCATGTCCATATCCAGCAACCATTGATCGATCTAGACCATAATCTCTAGCTTTTCCAGCTGGAACAACTTCGATTTCCGCAGAAATGAAGTCTTCTTCTTCAATGTCATATTTTTCTTTTAAAATCTTTAAGACATTAGCCTTAACAGCATTTTTCTCTTCACCTTTAAGTGGTTTATTACCAACAGTTAAGTCTAAAGCTTCACCTTCAATCACTTTAGCGCCTGGTTTTTGAAGTTGATCAGCGCTTAAATGAATTAATAAATCAGAAATACCAACAACTGGATCAGATTCATCTTCACCAATATGGATATCTACGACTGAACCATCTTTTTTACAAACCACTCCGTGAAGCGCAAGAGGAATTGTAACCCATTGATATTTTTTAATACCACCATAATAATGGGTATCCGCTAAAGCGAATTCATTCTTTTCATATAATGGATGCTCTTTTAAATCCATTCTCGGAGAATCAATATGGGCTCCTAAAATTCTTAAGCCTTCTTTAAGAGGTTTTTTGCCAACTATAAAAGCGCAAACATTTTTGTTTTTATTTACAAAGTAAATCTTATCGCCTGGCTTCACTGATTTAAATTCTTCAGCGTTTTTATAGCCAGCTTTTTCTAATCTAGCTTTAGCTTCTAAAACCGCTAAACGTTCAGTTTTACTAGCGGATAAGAAATCTTTATAGCCTTCAGCAAATTTATAGACTTCTTTTTCTTGTTTATCGTTATATTTTTTCCATGAATTTTCTCGATACATAACTCTTTCTCCTTTTTTAGTGCGCTCTATATAATAGCAAAATTAATATAATTTTGTAAAATTATTTGATAACAATTATTTGATAAATTCAGCAAGTCCACCTAATGATGTTTCTTTATACTTCTTATTCATGTCTAATCCAGTTTGATACATTGTTCTAATTGAATCATCATAGCTAACATGAATATCATCATTAGGAATTACAATTGCAAGTTTCACGGCGTTAATAGCCTTAATTGCGTAAATTGCACAGCGTTCAATACAAGGAATTTGGACATATCCATCAACTGGATCACAAGTTAATCCTAATGAATGTTCTAAAGCAATTTCTGCCGCTTGAACAATATCAGCGATTTCTTTTCCAAAACAAAAGGCAATCATTGCCGCTCCCATTGAGCAGGCTACTCCAATTTCGGCTTGGCAGCCACATTCTGCTCCACTAACAGAGGCATTCATCTTACAGACAATACCAAATAAGCCCGCTACCGCTAAGCCTTTGATGATATTGTCATCAGACACTTTCTTCATTCTTAGATATTTAATACACCCAGGAAGTACACCTGCACTACCGCACGTTGGGGCGGTAACAATAATCCCACCAGAGGCATTTTCTTCCGCGACTGCAAATGAAGCAATCGCAACATTCATCGCTACATCATTTACGCCTAAGGTTGTATCTTCCATAGCCTCATACATCGCTTTGGCTTTTCTTTTGACATGTAATTTACCTGGTAGATACCCTTCCGCTTTTAAGCCTCTTTCATAGGCTTCATCCATCACCTTTAAAACATCTTTAAAATAGTTATAGATGTCTTTACCTTCATGAGCAACAACATAGTCATAAAAAGACATGTCGTGAGAGGTACAGTATTTCATAATCTCGCTCATATGAGTGTGAGGATAGATATTTTTAGCGCCAATCTCATTGATATTATCAACAGTGACAATACTTCCTCCACCGATAGAAATGACATTTTCTAAATGTTCTTTATCAAAGGAGTCAACCACTTTAAAGGTCATGGTGTTAGGATGTTTGGTTTTAGTTTTTTTATTAAAAATAATCTTATGAGGAACATCTTTAAAGGCAACATCAATAATGTAATCGGTTAAGTGACCTTTACCGGTTAAGGCTAATGAACCATATAAAGTAACTTCTACATGTTTAAGTCCTTGATATTTTTTTAAAATATATTGTGAGGCAAAATATGGCCCCATTGTATGACTACTACTTGGTCCATGACCAGTAATAAAAATTTCTTTAATTGAACGTAATCCCATATTACCTCCTAATAATTAACTGTCATACTTTCTATCCCTAAATATGCATTGGCTCTACTAGCGCCAACGGCGAAATCATCGATATTAATTGATGTAGTAGGATTAGATAATAGAAACACAGTGTGGTCTTTAAATTGACGATAACTAGCAATAGCTAATTCACCCACTCCAGCAATATAGGAATAGGTTTTATGATATAAAGTAAAGGCAATTATCGGTTTATTAAATTCGATAGTTAATGAAGTCCCATCCACTACTTTAAGATAATAAATAGAATAAGAATAATTATTGATATCAGTGGATGCATTAGTGATTTTTAAATCACCTTGTTGATACCACTGCTTATTTTCATCATGACTTGGAGTCATAGAAGTAAAATCAATACTTTGAGTTTCTGATTCATAATAATCTAGCCCAAACACCAAATCTTCAAAGACATTAACTCTCCACATTTTTTTGCCGTCCACTGTATCTAAGAACGCTAAAGTAAAATATAAAGTTAACTGTAAATTGTCTGCTTCTTCTTTTGAGCTGGCAATAGCCAAATTGAAATCAGTAAATAGCTGTTTATATTCAAGATCTTCATTAAAGACACCTAACGAATAGTGTTGAGCAGCAGCCACTTGGCTATTACCGGTTGTATATGATTTATTATATTCATAATAGCTACTATTAAAGGTGTATTTATCATAGGCATAAGAAGATACATAAACATCCATTTTATAGATTGTAGTAACGCTATTATAGAATTCTTCTTGATAGTTAGAATTCTCGCTATTAACGTTATAGAAATATTTAGTGTTTTCTTTACTAACTGCATTAGCAAAATCAAAACTTGCTGGATCACTTGTAGAGTTAATAGAAACGTCTAATATTCTTAAAGATGGCCTACCTTTATATAAAGATTCAAAGCCGATAATGTCATAAACTTTTCCTTCTTGTAGACTACTTCTATCTTTATCAAGTAAGGAATATATTGGAACTAATTTACCCTCTATATCTAAGAAATAGTAACTTCCAGCGTCATTATACTTATTGAAATAAGTAAGTGAAGGCATCTTAATTATCTTGCCTACTCCATAACCATCTTTATTAATCTTAATGGATTTACAGTGATTCATAAGTAGCTCGCTGGTATTAATTCCCGGAGTGACAAAGTCATTTAAATCATATTGTATTTCTAAATCAGGATCATATTGATAAGAGTCGACTTTAATCTCGACAACATCATTAAAGAAGGCTAATTTACCAGTCACAATATAAGTAGTTGTTCCTGCTTTGATATAATCTTTCACTCTTTGATAAAAATCAATTGGGTTAGATTTGCTCACTCCACTAGAACAAACTATGTATCCAGTTTCATCAACACATAATACTTTTCCTCGAGCATTAGCATCTAGTCCACTAGTGGTCACACTATCAATTGCGTCAATTGCCTTCACTTTAACTGTCACAGTGCTATTTGTTAAATACCAACCGTTTGTTGGTGTATATTCTACATCTTTAGCAAAATCTAAAACTTCCTTAATAGTTTTTAAGCCTTCGATTACTGGTTCAGCGTGTTCAAAATATGTAATTTTAATATTAGAGAATCGATATTGGCTAATAGCGGTAAATGTTATAGATTTAGCCTCACCAACCCAAGTTGTAAGGCCACTAGATTTAACTAGTTTTTCTTCTCCAACTGCTAAATCACCATTTTTAGTTGAATCTTGATTCGTGAATTCTATTATCTTCATTTTGAATTTAGAGGAAATAGTTAAGGAATTATTCATATATAAAGCTACATAATTAGATTTTTCTGAAATTGGAGTGATACTTCCATTTTTAGCAAAAGAAAACGTAAAGTCTTGGTTAAATGTATAACTCTTCCCATCTAAATTAGTCTCTTTAGCGATATATCCTGCATTTTGAAGTGGGAAGTCGAGTTCTTTATCTTCCCCTTCTTCTGGATCCTCTTCAGGAGGAATAGAGATTAAATCACTATAAGCGTAAAAATCAAAAGCAAAGGAATTAATTTTAGAATAACCATGCACTCCTACAGTTAAAGTAGGATCCACTAACACTCCACCTTCTCCATTACCCCAATTTAATGAGGTTAATTCCGACATTATTTCTTGATAATATGCCTGAGTAATACTAGTTTCAACGTGATAATAAGGAATATCTTCTTCAACAATTTCAGAAGAAATAATTTTATTAATTACTTTAATTTTACTTGTTAAATAATTAGCAGGATTTTCTACTCCTCTACTTGATAAAAATGCAATAACTTCACTAGTAGGGAAATAACTAGGTGCTTCAACAATATTAATTTGATAAGTTTTGCTTACTGTTAAATATTGAACTTTGACATCTTGACTACCAAGAGCATACATATCAGGAGTATGAACTTTATAATCGCTAACAGTGATAGAGGTGTCATCATCATATACCGCGACTACTTTAAGTCCATCGTAATTAAACTCTTCTCCATAAGTAAAAGTCGTTTGACACTTAGAAGAATCAAGGTCTAAATGATCTAATTTATGGGCTACTGGGGTATTATCTCCCCCGCAAGAAGATAAAACTAGTCCAATAGTTAATATTGGTAATAAGAATTTCTTATTCATGACGATACCTCTAAATAATATATTATTTAATTTTAATATTATTTTCCGAATATATAACTTTAGTGTCTTTAACGACAGAGTTAACAATAAAAACGTTTGAACCAATGACCGCTCGCTCTTCTATAATTGTCTCTCCACCTAAAATAGACGCTCCAGCGTAGATAGTAACGTAATCTTTAATCGTTGGATGTCTTTTAACTCCATGTAAAGAATGTCCACCTTCTAAAGAAAGAGCGCCTAAAGTCACCCCGTGATACATCTTTACATAGTTACCAATTTCACTAGTTTCACCAATGACAACGCCAGTGCCGTGGTCAATAAAGAAAGGGCAACCAATCTTACAAGCTGGGTGAATATCAATTCCAGTTTTAGAGTGAGCAATTTCAGTAATGATTCTTGGGACATAGCAAACCCCTAATTTATATAATTCGTGAGCAATGCGGTAATAAGCAATAGCCATAAATCCAGGATAAGCCATAATGATTTCATCTTTGCTATCAGCAGCAGGATCGCTTTCATAGAAGAAATCTAAATCTTTATCTAATTTAGTTTTAATTTCATCGATAACTAAAGAAAACTTATCCCAAGTAGTTTTACAAATAGACTTTAGATAAATATTTTTAATAACTTCTAGTTTCTTCTTTTTAAAAGAAGAGATGTCATCTCCAGCATCCTCAAAATAATTAGGATACATATAAGATTTGAGTTCCTTTAAAAACTCTTTCACTTCATTTCTCTTAGGAAATGTTTCAAAGCACTTATTCGTTTTCATAACATTTATATTATGCGTGTAAGCGCGAAAAACTGCAATTAATATAATTAATTATTGACAATACATATGATGATTATATTAAATATCGGTAGATGATTTGGTGAGCCTATGTCGCTCCCGCCCAAGTAGGATTTATTCCGATGGCGAAATCATCTTTTTTTATCAAGCAGGTTTCTGATATCTGCATCATCATCTTTATTGATTTTCCATTTTTTCAGGACTTTTGTGAATGTGCTTTTAAGATCTGCATTTATTTCTTGAATCCAATAAGACTTCCTTAAATCCAATGAATTAGGATTCTCCCGCAATTCTATCAAGATCAATCCATTAATAATTGATGAATGTGTTAATAATACATAAATATAAATGTTTCCTATTTGGAGAAAAATATAGCAGGGATGTTTTATATCAATATCTTTGCCACTTTTATTTTTAACCTTAACTTTATGATATCTAAATTCTTTCTTTTTTCTTATTGTTGCGTTTTTATGTGAATTCTTAAAGTAATTTC
>DDQE01000042.1 GCA_002342545.1 Caryophanales bacterium UBA2450 | reverse complement strand
GGAGATAATTTCAATGACTTAGCCCCTGAAATAAGCTTTTGTAAGGTTTTAAAATGCGTGATTTTGTGAGGATTTAGCCAACAACACTTGCAAAATCAACAATCTCATGGGTTAGGGCAAGTATGAAATAAATTTCATGCGTTTCGCATATCTTTATAGAAATTTATGTTTATTTTATTTAGAAATAATCTTAAAATATCAAATGAAAATAAGGAGGGAAATTTATGAGATTTCCACACGCTCATCGTGGTGTTAGATTAATTTTTATCGCCGAAATCGTTGCTCTTGCTTCGGCAGTCGTTGCTTTAATAGCAGCTGTATTTGTTTCTATTGCTAGTTCAGGGAATACAGCAGTAGCTAACTCTGCTGGCACGATGCTTTTAGTTGCTTCAATTGCTTCAATTGTTGTCTTTGTTATTCAGTTAGTTGGTTTAATCATGGGGGCCAAAGATTCTCGTGATTTCCGTATTGGCTTATTTGTCACAATTGTTGGTTTAGCTGCTGCTATTACTTCAGCTATTTTACAATCTCTTCCAGCCACTAAAGGCTTAGCACCAATTGTCTTTGCTATTTTAGATACAGTAGCAACAGTTGCAGACTTAATTGTTATTATTTGTGTTTTATTTGGTATTTCTTCTTTAGCTGCTGCTTTAGGAAATGGAGAAATGGAAGAACAAGGACGTAGATTAGCGTTCTATATTGTGATTATCTATATCGTTTCTCTTATTTTTGGTTTAATGCCAGGATTTAACGGTTATGTTAATCCAGGAATTGCTTTATTATTCTCAATCTTTAGTATTGCCGCTGCGGTGATTGAAATCTTTATCTATGTCACTACTATAATTTACTTATATAGAGCGACACATATGCTTGAATAATAAGATTATTATTTATATTTATTAGAGGGATTAATTTCCCTCTTTTTTATTTGATTTTTTTAGCGATTTGATGAGATGTCAATAAGGCGGTAGGAGTGCCTCCAATACATCTTGTCCACTGACCACAACAATATAGATTTTTAATTCCTTTAACTCGTCCTTCAGCAAAATAGAAACTCTTTAAATCTGTTAATGAATAAGCTTGTAAAGCTCCATAGGAAGTATGAGTTTTATTCTCTAATTCAAGTGGGCCAAAATGAGTCAGATATTCAACTCTTCCTTTTAAAGAAGGGTTCTTTTTGATAAGTGAATCAATCATCAAATTGATATTTTGCTTTGTAATTTTTTGATAATCATCCTTACTTAATGATTTGTAGTAGTGGTAGTCATGTTGATTTTGATCGACAAATAAAGAAACTACAGTTTTATGGTCTTTTATAAAATAGTCAGGATCAAAATTATATGGCCTTACCAATAGATAATCTAATTCTTTATGCCCTATTTTAATTGGATCTATATTATATAAAGTTGGTCCATTAATAGTAGATAAATCTCCTTCAACTGTAACATAGACATTAAAGCAAGAAGAGATTGAATTCTTATTAATTCGTTTACGTGCTTTATTAATTTTATTAATTTGATATTTATTATCTAGCAAATGATTCAATAAATATTGAGGATCCACACTAGAAACAACAGAGTGCGCCTTTATAATGTTGTTTTTATTTGTTTTAATTTCTACGATTTTGTTGTTGGTGATTTCTAATTTAGTGACTACTTCATTTAATAGAAGTCTACCTCCAAGAGATAAGAATCTATTTTTGATTCGTTCCACCATGTATTTGGCTCCTCCGCTAGGGAAGTCGGCGTTGCCTTGAGAAAATAGACTATAAATATCAAACAAGAAAAACATATTATTATAGCCAGTCATCATATTGGTAATCGCAAATCTTAAAGCGGGATTTTTAAATCTCTTTGCGTATTCTTCTCTAGATAAAGATAATGACTTAATAATTGAAGGTGATTTAAAGATGACTTTAGTTAAATTAATGAAGCTCTTTTTATTTTTGCATTTAAGCACATAACTCATTAAATTTTCCATTGCTTTGACTATGGAAAAGAATTTATTGATATTTCTTTTATCTTCAGGAGCAATAGAAAGCCACTCTAATCTTGTTTTTTCTAA
Source organism: Caryophanales bacterium UBA2450 (assembly GCA_002342545.1). GTDB lineage: Bacteria > Bacillota_I > Bacilli_A > RFN20 > CAG-826 > UBA2450. Next base: position 28,851 of record DDQE01000042.1, on the reverse strand, counting down.
GTCTCTTCCAAACTTTATACTAGTCCCGTTATAGTTGACGGTGACAAAATTTTCTAGCCTTATGATTTTTATTTCATCATTAAGGGCATCGATGTTTTTCCATATTTCATACATCTGGTTATCTTTTTGCGTGCCCATAAGCCAGTGGATACAGGCATCAATATAAAAACCATTAACGTCGTACCCGGAGCATAATCCTCCGATGTTATCGTTCTTTTCTATGATTGTTACTTCATGTCCCTTTTGGAGTAATTCGATTCCAGCGTTTAACCCGGCAATTCCCCCACCAATGACTATAATGTTCTTACTCATCTTATATATATTGTAAAAAAATAATTGTTGATAGAAAACAAGAGTGATATATTTTTAACCAAGAAAAGAAGAAACGATATGAAATTTAGTAAGTATTATTTCTATTTTAGCTATTTCTATCCAAGAGGTAATCAATAGATCTTGGCTTTTTAGCTAGTAGGTGTGTTGATTACAAGACTTAATCAAGCACCGAAATAAGTTGAAGAGATATCGGTGCGAAAAACACCGATTTTATTTAGAAGGAGGATTTATATCCTATGAAAAAGAGATTATTTCTATTATCCGCCTTGCCATTAATGATGACTTCTTTAGTGGGCTGTGGAGAAAAAGCTGATTTTAATATCGGCATTCTTCAATGGGTAGAAATTGAAGCCTTATCTAAGGCTACGAACGGTTTTATGGATTCTTTTAAAGAAGCTATTGGTAGCAAGACCGTGAAGTTTGATGTCAAGCAAGCATATGGGGACGCTAGTACTGCGGCAACTGCTTTATCCAGTTTTGTTTCTACTAGTAGAGACTTAATTATGGCTAACGCTACTCCATCTGTTATTTTAGCAAGTAATGCTACTCAAACTATTCCAATTGTTGGTACTTCAGTTACTACATATAGTGGAGCCTTCAATGACGGTGTTGTGCCTAATAATGTTACTGGCACTAGTGATCTAGCAAGCTTAGAAGATCAAGCCGAAATGGTGTTTGAATGGGTAAGTGATGCTACAACTATTGGAATTCTTTATTGCGTTAACGAATCTAATTCTAAATATCAAGCCGACCAAATCAAAGTCGAATTGAATAAATTAAAAACTGGATTATCTTTTGAAGAAATTATCTTCACTAATACCGAAGATTTAGCAAGCCAATTAACCGCTAAAGTTAATAGCTTAGATGTTTTATATATCCCTACTGATAATACTTGTGCGGATAACGCGGATGTTATTCATAATATTTGTAAACCTGCTAACTTACCAGTTATTGCTGGAGAAGAAGGAATTTGCCGTAAATGTGGAGTTGCTTCTTTAACAATTGATTATTATCGATTAGGTAGAGTGACTGGCTTAATGGCAAAAGAGATTTTAATTGACGGTAAAAAACCTTCTGAACTTGAAATTAGATATGACGAAGGGGCAAGTAAAGTTTATAATCCTCTTATTTTACAAGAATTAGGTTTAAGTGAATCTGATGTTCCTGCAGGATATGAGCCTATTAAATAATAATTAGATATGAGTTTTCTTGAATTTCTTGGCACAATGCCAGGAGCGTTAAATCTTGGCTTAATATGGGCGATAGCAGGAATTGGGGTCTATATCACCTTTAAGATTTTAGATATTCCCGATTTAACCGTTGACGGTAGCTTTATTACTGGAGGATTAGTATCCTCTATTATCATTATCAATGGCGGTCACTTTATGCTAGCGTTACTTTTAGGGTTTATTGCTGGCTTATTGTGTGGAATGGTTACTGGTTTATTACATACTTTACTAGGTATTCCTGCAATTTTAGCGGGAATATTAACTCAACTCGCACTTTGGAGTGTGAATTTAATTATTACAAAAAATAAATCAATAGTGTCTATTCCAGTTGCAAGTTATCAGACTATTATGTCACAAAGTAACCCCTATGATGCATTATGGAAATGCGTGATTATTGTGGGATTAATTATTTTAGTTTTATATTGGTTCTTTGGCACTAAACTTGGTTGCTCTATTAGAGCGACTGGAAATAATCAAAAAATGTCTAAAGCTCAAGGCATTAACACTAAATTAAATATTGTGATTGCTCTAGCCTTAAGTAACGGCATTGTTGGTTTATCTGGAGCGGTTTATACCCAATATTACGGCATGGCCGAAATCAATATGGGTAAAGGGGCAATTGTCATTTGTTTATCCGCGATTGTAATTGGAGGATTAATCTTTTCTAAATTCGCGAAGAATTTTGCGGTTAGATTATCTTCGGTAATTGTGGGAAGTGTTATCTACTATATCATTTATCAATCAGTGATTAATTTTGGATTAGAACCAAACTTAATGAAATTATTTACCGCGATTGTAGTGGCGATTTTCTTAGGTGTTCCTTATGTGAAACGGCATTATATAGATGGTCTTGCTAAACGACATCAAAATCGTAAGATAAGGTCAGGGGGTAACTAATAATGTTAGAATTAAGAAATATTAGCAAATATTTTAATAAAAATACCCCAAGTCAAACGATTGCCTTAGATGATTTGAATTTACAAATTAAACCTAAAGAATTTATCACTGTTATTGGCGGTAATGGAGCGGGTAAATCCACAATTATGAATATCATCTCAGGAAGTACTGAACCAGATAAAGGAATGGTCTTACTTAACGATTATGATATTACCTTTATGAGTGAACATAAAAGAGCCCCTTATTTTGGTAGAGTCTTCCAAGATCCGATGAGTGGAACTGCGAGTGATATGTCGATTTTAGAAAATATGACTATTGCTTATGGTAGAGGTAAATTACATTCCGTCTTTAGATGGTTTATGAATAAAAAAGACAAAGAATATTTTGTGGAACTATTAAAAACCTTAGATTTAGGTTTAGAGAACCGTTTAATGGAAAAAGTTGGTTTATTATCTGGTGGACAAAGACAAGCTTTAACTCTATTAATGGCGACAATGAGACAAAGACCATCCGAAAGAATTATTAAACGTGACTTTGTAAGATTTTCGGAAACTGATAAGTCAAAAGCTAAAGAAGAAGTGGAAAAAGCTTTCTTAGAGGCTAAAAAGAAAAGAAAAGAAGCCTTAAAAGAGTTAAAGACTTCAGGATTAACTAAAGAAGAATTTAAGTCTAAACGTGACTTAATTAATAATGAATATAAAGATAAGATTTATAAATTTGATTTAACTAAACAAATCTTATTATTAGATGAGCATACAGCCGCACTTGATCCTAAAACCGCTCAAAAGGTATTAGATTTAACAGAAAAAATTGTTAATGAAAATGAGTTAACCACTGTAATGGTCACTCATAACATGAAAGATGCGATTAGATACGGTAATCGTTTAATTATGCTAAGTCATGGAAAGATTGTTGTCGATGTCTCTGGAGAGGAAAAGAAAAAGCTTACTGTGGAGCAACTATTAAATATGTTCCAAGTAGCCTCTAAAGATGACACGATGAGTGATTCAGCAATATTAGGAGATTAAGCTATACTACATTGAACAATCGAGTAAAATCGGTTGTTTTTTTGTTGCTTGATAAAAGTATTAACTAAGTTATAATGTAAGTAACGCTATGAGTCGAAAAAAAGAAGCAATGGTGGATTCTCTGCCATATAAAAAAGCTAATTGGTGGTATCGCTTTGTGAAGCGTTCTTTTGATATTTGGGTATCATTAATTGCTATTTTAATCTTATCTCCGCTTTATCTTTTATTTATTATTATCAATGCGATTTATACAAGAGGTCATCCAATCTTTTTTGATAAACGTATTGGAAAAGATCATAAACATATTAACGTCTATAAATTTCGTTCTATGTATTATGATGCGGAGACTAATGTTGATAAATATTTATCTAAAGCGCAAAAGAAACAATGGAAGAAAGAAAGAAAAGTGGAAAATGATCCTCGTATCACTCCGTTTGGTAGAATCTTAAGAAAGACTTCTATTGATGAATTACCTCAATTATTTAATATTTTATTTGGTTCTATGTCGTTTGTAGGACCTCGACCAATTACTGAAGGTGAATTAACTAATAACTTCACTAAAGAACAACAAGATATTATGTTATCTGCTAGACCAGGCTTAATTGGTTATTGGGGAGTTAAAGGTAGAAGCAATGTTGCCTTTGCTGATGGAGTGAGACAAAAACTAGAATTAGACTACTTTAAATTAAGGGGTATATGGTTTGATTTAGGGCTAATATTTAGAGTCATTCCTGCAGTACTAAAAGGAAGCGGAGCGAAATAGAAAGAGACTTGAAAAAGTCTTTTTTTAACGCCGCAACTGGCATTTGCAACCGATAGTTGACAAAATTCTAACTAGAGTTGGTGGAGTCTACTATAATAAAAATGTTAGATTGTTGCTATGAAAGTTGAGGACTGGAATTATGACAATTGAAATCGCTGATCGATTAATTAAATTAAGAAAAAAGAATGGTTATTCTCAAGAAGAATTAGCGGATAAATTAGGTTTATCTAGACAAGCTGTAAGTAAATGGGAAAGAGCGGAAGCATCTCCTGATACTGATAATCTAATTTGTTTAGCTAAACTATATGGAGTATCTTTAGATGAATTGTTATCTACAGAAGAAGATATAGACACAATCGTTAAAGAACAAGTGAAGGCTGATGAAAAGATTGATGAAGAAACTAAAGATAGCTCAATTACTTTAGAAGATGATGATGGCTCTAAAGTAGTTATTAAAGGAAGCCATATGGAATGTTTAGATAAAGACGGACATATCATAAAAAAGAAACCAAAAGATAAATTCTTATTATGGCTTGATACGGTTGATGGGATATTAACTGGCGCTGCTTTAATTACTTATATTTTTTTAGGAGCATTTTTAAATATGTGGGCCTATGCCTGGATCTTCTTCTTTGTTCCAGAAATTATCTGCTCTTTTATTAGAGCAATTCATAAAAGAAATGCCAATAATGTGAATGTGACCTTTATCTCATTATTTACCTTCTTCTTAGTGTGCTTATTCTTACCTAACTATATTCCTACCATGTCAAAAAGCTTATGGCATCCAATGTGGACAGTGTTTTTATCCATACCTCTTTATCACAGTGTCGTGGGCGCTTTTAATAAAGCTATGGGTAAAAAAGACGAAGATAACGAGATTGAAATTGAAGAACAATAAGCTAAATATAATTAATTAAAAAAAGATTCCCACAAAATTGGGAATTTTTTGTTAGTTGATTAATTATTTTGAATAATCTTCTAGGGTTAATTCTCGTTTTTTAAATAGCAATAAGAATATGATATAAATAAAACAGTTAAATAGTAAATAAGTGGCAATTGACATAATAATAAACATTGAACATAATACTTGAATAGTATTAGTACGTGTTAATATTACCACAATTGTCATCGCATCTAATCCTGCTCCTAAAGCAATTCCTACAAGAACAAAAACAAAGAATATTTTATTAATTGTCCCATCCGTATTAAAAGCAATATCAAGAAGGTGGCTTTCTTTTGTTTTACCTTTTAAAATGAAGACAATTTGCACTAAGGCAAATGAGGCAGTTAAGGCTAAAGCGATAATGTCTAAAGCGATGTTTTGAGGCCAATATAAAATGACCCGAGATAGACAAAAAGCAGTTAAACCTACACTGAGTAAAAGTAGGAAAGATGCTACTAAACGATAAGTTTTAATTTTCCTTATTCTGAAGTTCATGGGAGTATTTTATATCATCTTTTAAAAAAACAAAACTAATGTTTTACATCAGTTGGAATGGGTATATAATTTTATTTGTAATTTGTTGGGCATATTGCCAAACATGAATTTTTTTAAAAGTAGGGACAAGGTATGAAAAAAAGAATTTTTAAGTGGTCTTTACTTCCAACAGCATGTTTTTTGCTATTTGGTTCTTTAGGTGTTACTGCTTGTAGTAACTCAGGTTTTAAGTCTGCAACCGTGAGATTGAACAAGAGCGAAATTAACATGGAAGTCGGAGACCAAGAAAAACTTATGGCTACCGTCAGCAAAGGTTATGTTTCGGAACTCATGTGGTTTAGTTCGAACGAATCTGTTGCTTATGTTGATGATGGTTATGTCTTTGGTGTTGGTGAAGGTGAAGCGAGAATTACCGCTGGTTATGGTGGTGGATATGCTCACTGTAAAGTCACTGTTACCGATGGTGGTTCAGGACCTTCTAATACTCCAAAAATCAATTTAAGTACTTCTAGCCAAACTATCAAAGTTAATGGTTCATTCACTTTATCGGTGACATCCGTTTATCCAAGTGACACCACAGTGACCTTTAGCGCTGGAGACACAAATATTATTAATTTAACTTCTGCTGGGGATAAGGCTGTTACTGTTACTGGATTAAGTGAAGGATCAACCACTGTAACTGTTGCTGGTTCAAACAATATTACAAAAGTTTGCCAAGTGACTGTCTCTGATGGCACAGGACCTGTAACTGATTATGATATTGCTGTCGATACTGATCTTGGGTATTCTGGTTCCTTAAAAATTGGATCCCCTAAAAACCAAAGAACATTTATGGAAGGCTTGTTAGCCGACTTTAATACATTTACCGGTAGCAACATTTCTTGGACAATTATGGACTTTGAAGAAGACAATGGTACTTCTGGATATCAAGATGCTTCAGGTATGCCAGCCGTCTTCCCATACGCTAGTGACCAAACTATGACACTTTATCAATTTGGTGCCTTAGCTAATGTTTCAAATAGTGATGTTGAATGGATTATGGACAACATGGGTAATGATGTTAGAAAAGCAGCCCAATTAAATAAAGTTGTTGGTTATCCATTTGCCGCTGATAATGGTTTAGTTATGTTCTATTCTAAGAGTGCCTTACAAGGTGCTCCTGAAGGTGTTCTAGACACTCTTCCTGGTATCTTAGATTACGCCCAAAGCCAAGGATTAGAAGTTGATTATAGCCTAAATGCTGGATTCTATATGGCTCCTGCTCTTATGTCCTATAATAACGGCGAACCTCTTTACGTTGTTGAACCAGATGGCAACTCTTATACTGCTACTAGTAACTTCAACTCTGAAGCTGGTTTAAAAGCTGCTAAAGATTTAAGAAATGCTATTAATCATCCAGCAATTAGAAATGCTAATTCTGCTCCAAAACTTTCGGATTATGTATTCGTTACCATCACTGACTGTTCTAAAGTCGAAAACTTTAAGAAATCATTAGGTGACGATTATGCTGTTGCCCCTCTCCCATATATTGATGAAAATAAGACTGCTAGATTAGGTAGCTTCTTAGGTTATAAATTCTATGGTGTCAACTTACAATTAAGTAAGGATGACATGACCAAAGCATGTAATGTTGCGAAATTCTTATGTTCTGAATATGCTCAGTTCAAGAGATTTTCACAATACAATGTAAGACCTACATTATTACAAGAAAAGATGCATGATGCATTTATTGTGGCCTCACAAAATGAACCACATATTAAAGCATTAACTGAACAATCCAAAAATAATGGTGTCGTTCCAATGAAAGCTGTTTCCTCTTCTCTTTGGAGTGAAGCCATGGTTGCTTATACCAGTATTAAAGCTATTCCAGCCGGTGCTGATGATAGCGCCTATGTTGCCGTATTAAAGGCTTTAGATAAGAGCTTAAGTAAAGGCAGTTAATTTATTATTAGGATTTATTTATGACAACGATTCAATATTTATCGTTAACAAAATTTGAGAGATTCCTTGTCAACTTTGGAAACTTCTTTAGAGGCTTTGGCATTGGTTTTGTCAACTTCTTTAAACGTATTCCAAATAAACTATTAAAGTTATGGCATAAAATTCTTTCGCCTTTTGATACCATTATTCAAGCCTGGAAGAAGGGCACTTGGGGCGTTAGAGCGAATTTCTTGTTTATGGGTTTTTATCAAATTACCCATCATCAAATAATTCGCGGAGTTCTCTATCTTTTGTTTGAGGCCGTCTTCATCTGGTTTATGATCGCTGCTGGTGGCCCATATTTAGCAAAATTAGGAAACTTAGGCACATTTGCGGCAAAAAGTAGTACATATATTGATGATCCTTCTACTGGTATGCCACTTGTTATTCAAGGTGGTGACAGATCATTCTCAATTTTGCTTTACTCTATTGCCACAATTATCTTGATGATTATCTTTGTTGCGTTATGGTATTTCTCTATTAGAGACGCTAAATCACTTCAAGATAATAATCATGTAGGACGTTATGCAAAAGATTCACAATTCTTCCATGATATCCTTGATTCAAAATATCACACTTTATTATTAGCAATCCCAATTGTCGGACTTGTTGGATTTACTGTTATTCCAGTCATCTTTATGATTGTTACTGGTTTTACCAACTATAGTGGTACACAGTTCTATCTCTTTGACTGGGTTGGTTTTGATAACTATGCAGGATTTTTCTCAAGTTCGAATTCCTCGGGATTAGTTGGTGTCTTCTTAAAAGTTTTAGCGTGGACCCTCTTATGGGCATTACTTGCAACTTTCACTAACTATTTCTTAGGAATGATTGTGGCCTTACTTATTAATAAAAAAGGTATCAAATTAAAGAAATTATGGAGAACAGTCTTAATTTTAACTATCGCTGTTCCTCAATTCGTTTCATTGCTTTTAATTAACCAAATGCTTGCTGGTAGTGGTGTCCTTACTAATTTATTCCGTAACTGGGGTTGGATTAGTGGTGCTGAAAGTGCATTTGATAATAAGATTTTATCTCGTGTATTGATCATTATTGTTAATACTTGGGTTGGTGTTCCTTATACGATGCTTATTTGTTCTGGTATTTTAATGAATATTCCAGAAGACTTATATGAATCCGCTCGTATTGATGGTGCTTCATCATTTAAGATGTATACCGCTATTACTCTTCCATATATGTTATTTATTACTGGACCATATTTGTTATCGCAGTTTATTGGCAATATCAATAACTTCAATATTGTCTATCTCTTATCTAGAGGCGCTCCATCAATGGGTATGGCCTCACTTGGATATGGCGATGTTGGTGAAACCGACTTATTAATTACTTGGATTTATAAAATGTCTATGGAAGGACAAGATAAGGCTTACGCTGTAGCTTGTGCTCTTGGTGTGTTAGTCTTCGCAATTATTGCTGTCTTCTCACTTATCTTCTATGGACGCAGTAACTCTGTTAAGAATGAGGAGGATTTCCAATAATGGCAAAGATTCATGCTTCAAAAAGATTTGCGGAAAAAAGCTCAAAAATAACAACTTATGTCATTTTAACTGTTATCTCTTTGATTTGGTTATTCCCATTCTTCTATTTAATTCTTCAATCATTTGCAGATATTCAAAATACTGCTTATAACTCAAAGAGTATCATTCCTAATGTTTGGACCTTTGATAATTACAAAGCATTATTCACTGATTCACGAGTTCCATTTATGAACTGGTGGTTTAACACTTTGATTATTGCTTTCTTTACTGCCTTATTACAAACCATCTTAGTCTTAATGACCTCGTATGCGTTATCTAGATTAAGATTTAAAGGTAGACAAGGACTCATGAAATTAATCCTTATTCTAGGTATGTTCCCTGGATTCCTTGGAATGTTAGTTATCTACTATATTCTTGAATTATTAGGATTAAATACATCAATTTATTCCTTAATCTTGGTTTACACCGCATCTAGTGCGATGAGCTATTACGTCGCTAAAGGATTCTTTGATACGATTCCTAAATCATTAGATGAGGCGGTTATGATTGATGGTGGAACTAAAAACACAGTTTTCTGGAGAATTATTATTCCGCTTTCGAAACCAATTATTATTTATACCATCTTAGTGTCATTCACTGGACCTTGGGGCGACTTTATGTTTGGTAAATACATCATTCAGTCTGCCGGTATTCAACCACAAGGTTATACCATCGCTGTTGGTTTACAAGGTTTAACCACAATGGCTACTAATGATTTATATGGAGCGTTCTGCGCTGGTGCAGTACTTGTCTCCATTCCGATTACCGCGTTATTCTTCTGGTTACAACGTTACTACGTTGAAGGTATCGCTGGTGGTGCGGTTAAAGGTTAATAGGAGGAAGATTATATGGCTTCTTTAAAATTAGAACACATTTACAAAGTCTATCCTAACGGACATAAAGCTGTTAGTGACTTTAATATGAATATTGAAGATGGAGAATTTATTGTCTTCGTCGGTCCTTCTGGATGTGGTAAATCGACAACTTTAAGAATGATCGCAGGCTTAGAAGAAATCTCCACTGGTGAACTTTATATCGGTGACACTCTTGTTAACGATATGCAACCAAAAGATAGAGATATCGCCATGGTCTTCCAAAACTATGCTCTTTATCCACATATGACTGTTTATGAAAACATGGCCTTTGGTTTAACTTTAAGAAAAGTTCCAAGAACCGAAATTCATGAAAAGGTGATGTGGGCCGCTGAAGTATTAGGTTTAAAAGATTATTTAGACCGTAAACCAAAAGCGATGTCTGGTGGTCAAAGACAACGTGTCTCTTTAGGAAGAGCGATTTTAAGAAATCCTAAAGTCATGTTACTTGATGAACCTTTATCTAACCTTGATGCGAAATTAAGAGGTCAAATGAGAAGTATGATCTCTAAACTCCATCAACAATTAAAAACTACATTTATTTACGTTACTCACGACCAAGTCGAAGCTATGACTCTTGGTACTAGAGTTGTTGTTATGAAATTAGGACGTGTCCAACAAATTGACACTCCACAAAATTTATATGACCATCCAGTTAATAAGTTCGTTGCCGGATTTATTGGAACCCCACAAATGAACTTCTTTAACGTTAGATTAAAAGATAACGGCAAAGATGTTGATGTTATTTGGCAAGACTGTGAACAACCTGCCTTAAAACTCACTCACGACCAAGTCTTAAAGGCTGAAAGAAAATATTTAACTGGTGAAAAAGATATTATTTTAGGCTTTAGATGTGAAGCAATTTCCGCAGATGAAGCTGAAGTCGCTAAAGGCGATAATGTTGTTGATGTCACCATTTCTCACTTTGAAGAACTTGGTAATGAAACTCTTATTTATGGCGACTTAAAAGAAGTTGAAGCTTTAGGTGAAGAAAGTAAGACTGCTGTCATTATTAAAGCACCTAGCAAGATGGGCCATGTTGCAGGAGATGTAATTAAAGCCCGTATTGATATGGAAAGAATCCATTTATTTGATGCGGAAACTGAAATTACTATTATTCCTCAAATCCCAGAAAGAAACGTTTTACCAGTCACTATTGAAAATGAAAAGATGACTTTATTTGGTAGCGCTACTAAACCTCAATCTATTCCAGTGGATCATTTAGTTAATGGCACAATTGCTTTACCTTTAGATGCTACTGAAATTAGTGAAAATGGTAGTGTTGAAGGTAAAGTTGAATTAGTAGAAAAACATAAAGAATGTTCTATCGCTTTAGTTAAAGTTGGGGATAAGAAATTATTCTTGAAAGTTGATGAAAATGTTAAAAAAGGTAGCATAGTCAAATTCACTGTTGACTATTCACGCGCCACATTTAGAGATGAAAATGATCAAGTAGTAGCTGAACCTTTAGCAGATAGAGACAGAGTCTTTGCGACATTTGTAAACTTTAAGACTGTTTCTGAAGTTACTAAAGATGCTCGTTTTGAAGCATTAAAACAAGAAAAAGTTTCTAAAGTGCAACAAGAATACGCTGAAAAACGTCAAGCCTTTGAAGCAGAAAAAGAAGCCGCTATTAAAGATGCTGAAGCTCGTCAAAACGAAGTCAATCCTATGGTGGCTCAAAAAGAAGCGGAAATGGAGTCTAAGAAAGCTGAACTTAAAACTAAACTTAAGGAAGCAAGAGCTCAATATAGAGTCGACTCCAAAGAAGCAAAAGCAAAACATAAACAAATCAAAAAAGAAGAAATGGCTAAGATTAACGAACAATATCGTCAAATTAAAGCCGATGAAGCTGCTGATTATAAAGAATTTATGATGAAGAACAAGGATAAAGAATCCCGTCGTTCACGTCGTCTCTCTTATAGCGTATTCCGTGAAAACTTCCCACAAATGAAACAAAGTGAAGTTGAAAGAAGAATGAATGCTTTAGATTTTGATAAAGAAACTGAATTAAATGGATTAAAAGCTCATTATTCTCAATTTGTTGCTTTAAGCAAAGACAAAATGAAAGAAGATGAAAAACTCTTTAAACAAGAATGTTATCCACTTGAAACAGTTAGCAAAGAATACGAAAAGAAAGCTAAAGAATTTGATAAAGAAGAAAGTAGTGCTCTTAGACGTGCTGAATTATTATTCTTCTTTAAATATGATTATTTCTATCAATTATTATCTGATGATATTACCAATAAGATTATTCAAGGTATGGGCGAAAGAGTCTTTACCAAAGTCTTCCGTATCGAAGTTCCACATGATGGATTTGTCGAACAAGAGGGTGCTTTGGAATTCAAAGTCGTATCCCTTGTAAATTATGGTGATGTCAAACTTTATAAGTGTGTTGGTAATCTCTATGGAGAGAAAGTAACCGCCTACATCAAACAAGAAAGGGATATTGCTTTAGGAAGCGTAATCCATCTCGCACCTGCTGTTGAGAAAACACAAATTTACGAAGACGAACGCAATATTAGGTTGTACTAATGAGAAAAAGATTTGTTCCATTTTTACTAATTCCAATGTTGCTTACTAGCTGCGGCCAGGATTCTATTTCTTTGGATGATGCTAAGAAAATAGTCTCTAACTTTTCTACTGAGACTATGTATCCTTATTATAAAGTAATAGGAAAATTAGATTTTAATGGAGAAATCACTCCGGTTGACGCAACATTCGACCAGACTCCTTCTACTGATAGCTTTGTTCCATATGCTCGATATAATGAAGGTTTCTTTAACGAATCTGTTGATCCTAGAAGTAGTGATTTTGACATTATCATTTATGCGATGGCCTCAAGAAGTTATTGGTTAAGAGCTCCTTTAAGAATCAATACCGAAAACTTCTTTGCTTATGGTAAAAACAAGGCCACTGGAGAATATACCACTAGTGAAAATAACACCTGTGCTCACTATATTATTGAACACTTAATTACTTCCTATCTTGGACAAGCCGCTAACGCTAATCCAAGTAGTATGCATATGGTTATGGAAGCTCTTCCTGATGGAGGTATCCGCTTCAGCGGTAATAAAGTTCATACTAATGTAACTATTGATAATTATCCATATTATCCAGATTATAATGCTCATCCAGAATTATATCCTTGGAAAGACTATAATCCGCTTCCATGCTATTCCAATACTGTTAATGCAAAAGTTAATATCTTCTTTGAATATAACAAAGATGGTTGGTTAACTAAAGAAAGCATGTACACCATTGATTATGATCCTGATAGGGTAAGCGCTGATCAAGTTGCATTAGAAGCTGTTTATTCCTATGAATTTGGACCAGTAAATCCATAATATGAAAAAGTTTATTTTCCCTGTCATTCTTTTAGCCACTTTAAGTAGCTGCTCAACAAAGCCAGAACTTAGAGCTGATATAAAAGAATTCGTAATTAATTTCTCTTTAAAAAAAGCCATGGACACTTATAAAAAAGGTGGCTATGTCAAAGAAGTTGAAGAAATTGAAGAAGGGAAAGTAAACCTAGAAGTCACCGAGATGGAATTCTCTTATCTAGATGGCACTCATCCGTCTTATAGCAAGACAACCACAAAATATGTTGATGAAATCGAAGTAGAAAAAATAGAAGAAGAATTTGTGGTGATGGATGATAAATACTACTTATCCACTAATGGAGAATTAAAAGAATCTTCATTAGATGAATGTAGTGGATTAATTAGAAACTTCTTCTATACAAAAACTCAAATCGAAGGTGAATATCATACTCAAGGAATGTATTACGGAGATTATATCTTACAGGTTGCTCCAGTACTTCAAGAATTCATCACCATCGATCAAGAGAACGAACTCTACCTCTATGAATATGAAGTTGATGTCGTTAGAGATGGAGTTACAGTGACATGTGGACAATCCTATTCAGTAAACAAATTAGGAATGCTTATTGAAAATCATGTTGTTGGTTATAAAGATAACGTATTAAGAAAAACGGACATTGTTGTCCACGATTAAATTCAATTAAAAGGAGAAAGAAATTATGCGAAAAAGATTACTAATTCCATTAATAATCAGTATCCTTTCACTCACTGCCTGTGGCGGAGACACAATTGACATTGGCCCTGGAGCGGAAGTGGAATACGTTGATGTTTCTGAAGAATCTTTAGACTTAGCAATTGGCGAATCTAAAACTATTACTGCAGTAAGTTCAGATGGACAAACTGTTAACTGGGTTAATAGTGATTCCACAGTAGTTAAAGTCTCTTCGCAAGGCAATAGCGCTACAATATCTGGCTTATCAAAAGGTACCGCCAATGTTTTAGCGGTACATGGCGGTAAAAGTGCTGTTTGTACTGTGACTGTTGGTGGAGGTAATGTAGAACCAACTATTACTCTTGCTCTTTCTCCAACTTCTAAACAATTATCAATTAATGAAGAATTTATTCTTACTGCCTCTGTTAGTGGAACAAATAATCCTGTTAGTTTCACTACTTCAGATGAATTAGTCGCTACAGTTGCATCAAAAGACAATACAAGTGCAAAAGTTAAAGCTATTTCTGAAGGATTAGCGACAATTATTGCAAAAGTCGGTACTAAAACTGCATCTTGTGCAGTAACAGTAATTGATCCTGCTAGCGATATTTATATCTCCTTAGATAAACAAAATTTAACTTTGACCGAAGGTACTAGCGATAAATTAACTGCGACATATCGTCCAGCTGGTGCGACAGTTACTTGGGGATCTAGTGATCCTAGCGTAGTTGAAGTTACTAACGGCACCATTAAAGCTATTAAAGCTGGTTCTGCTGATATTTCTGCAACTGTTACTAGTGAAGATGATACTCGTACTGCTACTTGTCACGTCACCGTTACTGCTAGTGGCGGAGAAAGTGATTATGATGCACAAATCGCTGCTTGGAGTAAACCAGGACATTTATATTTCCATTATTTAAGAAAAACAGATTCTGATTATGATAAATGGGCCATTTGGGCTTGGCCAAACTATCCAGATGATGGTGAAGGTAGTTTATGGGGTGCAAGCCATAATTATGACCAAAAAGGTATTACTCCACAAACATGGGGTTGGATGACCAACGCTGATTGTGGTGGAGAAGGTACTGAACCATATTCAGATCAATTTGGACAAGTTATGGACTTAGTCTTAGATCAATCTTTAATTCCTGGCGGAGTTGTTGGTGGTAGAACTGGCAAACCTGCACCATTAATTGGCGATTATCTTTGGACTGAAGAATATCATGACTTATTTTTATCCGCAGCAATTGGCTTCTTAGTCGTTGACCAAACCAAAATGGATGGTAGCGATATGTGGACATCTGATGGTGGTGCGGAAAGCTATATTAAACGTATCGGTAGAATTATGCCTTCTGGTAAAGATGGATACTTACACGTCTACGCTGTTGAAGGTGCAGTTAGCGATTTTAAAACTACAAGTGGAACTCAAACAATTGTTAATCCAACTGCGACTGATACAACCGGACAATATCGTTCTAAAAATGATATTACCAACTTAAAATATGATGCCTTTAAAGCAGGAGTAAGTACTTCAACCTCCTTCTTAAATGATCGTCCAGGTACTGGATATCAAATCTTTGTTCCATCATTCTGCGATAGCAATGGTGATGGTTATGGAGATATTAAAGGTATCACCTCAAAATTAGATTACTTAGAAGATCTTGGAATCGATGTATTATGGTTAACTCCAATTCAAGAAAGTAATTCTTATCATGGATATGATGTTACCGACTATTATAAGATTGACCAAAGATTTGGAACTTTAAAAGATTACCAAGAATTATTATATAAAGCCCACGCGAAGGGCATGAAAGTCTTAATGGATATGGTTATTAACCATACCTCAAAGAGTAACGTCTTATATAAGAAATCTCAAAGAGCAGAAACCGAAATTATTAACGGCAAGACTATTAATTACCGTGATATGTATGTCTGGAAATATAAAGGCGACAAGATTTTAGAATGGAACGGAGTGGAAGCACCTGATCCAAAGAAACCATATGGTCCTGATAATCCTGCCACATTTGTCACTAAGAATGTTGAAGATTCTTCTGACTGGTATAGAGATGGAACTTCTAATTATTACTACTACGGCAAATTCGGTAGTGGTATGGCCGAACTCAATTATTCTTGCCAAGCTACAAGAGACTACATGACCGATATGTGCAAATATTGGTTAAGCTTTGGTCTAGACGGCTTTAGATTAGACGCGATTAAACATATTTACTTATTATCTGAATTAGATCCAACTTATAACTACTCTGGTGATTATGTCACTTATGACGTTGGTTATCGTACTTACTATAACCCAGAACTAGGAAGAGAAATCAAAGTCATGAACGACTACACTTATGACCGTGACCTCAACGTCATGTTCTGGAAACAATTTGCCGGCACAATTAAAGCCGCATATCCAAATTGCTTCTTAGTTGGTGAAAACTTTGATGGATGGAACGCTCGTATTGCTCCATTCTATGAAGCGATTGATTCTCAATTCGACTTCTCAACTTATTATCATTTACATGAATCCACAATTAGTGGTGGTGGAATTACTGCAATGGGTGGAGATATTACCGCTACTTTAGGCTATAACGCTCAATATCGTTCTAAAGCCATTAACGGTGCCTTTACTTCTAACCATGATGTTGCTAGATTACTTAATCACGCCGCAACTACTAATGTTTCAGTACATCACGCTGAAGTCAATTCTTCTAACTGGGAAGCTGCTAAAAACCGTGCTAAATGGTTTGCAGCAGTCACCTTATTAAGTCCAGGATTAAGCTGGATCTATTACGGTGATGAAATTGGCTTATGTGGTAACTTAAACGATAAGATTCAAGATATTGATGACCACGGCAACAATATTGATAGATGGTATCGTCAACCAATGAGATGGGGTAGTGAATACGGCAAAGACGGAGTCGTTGAATATGGATTCGGCGGACTTGATGTCTTATGGGATTCTATTTCTTCACAAACTCCAATTGTTAGCGCTCAACAACAAGACCCTAACTCAATGTATAACTTCTTTAAAGCAGTCTGTCATGTTAAAGGTGATTCTAGATTCCCAACTTATGGTAGTTTAGAGTGGACTGGAACAATGGGTGGAGACACCAATACTATTTCTATGAAGATTTCTGATGGCTCTAGAAGTGTTATCGTCTTTATTAACGCTAGCTCAACATCCAAAGAAATTGAAGCTCATAACCAAGGACCAAAAATTGGTGGTTCTTATGGTAGCACTGATACAACAGTTCCTGCTTATGGATTTGTTGTGGTTCAAAAATAAGGAGGATATGAAAATGAAAGCAAAATATTTATTTACTTTACTTCCTCTTATTGCTTTAGCAAGTTGTTCTAGTGGTGGACAAGAATTAGCGCCATCTGAACCTCATTTCGAACGTGGAGAATTAAATGGTAGACCAGCTATTGGCTTTAGAGATAATAGCTCTGATTTCATTACCTATTTAATGATTGGACCATTTGGTTATTTATCAATCGATGGGGCACCTGTAAAAGGTACAGTTGATGAATTATTCTACGAAAACACCATTACTTGGAAAGGTGATACTGGCACTGCTTTACCAGATGCAACTATTGTTAAAACTACTGTCAGTGGTTCGACATTTAGAGGCTGGGCGTATTATGACGAAGATAATGACCATGTTTGGCCAGATTATTACACAACTGTTCCTGCTAAAGCTGGAGTTGCTTTAAAAGCCATTTTTGACGGCACTGATGCCGGTGGAAATACTGGTGGTGGAGGCTCTGGAGGAGGCTCTGGCGGTGGTTCCGGAGGAGGAACTGTACAAACTGGATTCGGTATTATTAAAGGTGATGGAACCGCTTATATTGGAGAATCAAAGGGTAAAAACTTTGAAGGATATGATGAATATTTAGTTCAAGGAGTTACTCTTAATACTGGAGATACATTCTCACTTTATGATCCTTCAACTTTAGGTAAATGGGTTGTTAATATTAATCCTTATTCCTTTGGTGGAACTGAAGAAAATCCAAAAGTTGATGAGTATCTCACTATTGGTACTAAAGAATACACTGTTAAACAAACATTTACAGGTGATTTCTATATTCAAATCATGTATCAACAAGATAGGCTCTATATTCAACTTGCCTAATTAATTAATTAATTTTTTGGAGGTCGTCCAATGAAAAATAAAGCATTATCAATATTTACTGTATTACTTGCTGGTGGAGCGTTAGTCTTACCAGCCTGTAGTGCTTTCGATGTTCCTAAAGATGAGGAAGTCGTAAACTATGATCCACCAGTAGAAAAAACTGATGACGATGATTTAACTAATATCAAAGGCAAACCATTCCGTTCTGTTAGAGCAGCGGAAGGTGACGATGAATTAGTGTTACCTAATAAAGTTATTCTTCATTACCATAATGATGATAACGCCTGTAATACTCGTAGATTCTACACTTGGGTTACCGGAGTAGATGGTACAGAAAGAAAGCCAAATGGAGAATGGACTGCTGTGGATATGGAGATTACGTTAGATTTCTCTGTTATCCCTGAATACGCAGATACATCTGCCTTATATTTTATTATTAAAGTTGCTGGTACTTGGGCTGGACAATCCGAAGATACCATTATTGATTATGCTTTATATCAAGATTTAATTATCGAGAATAACGGCACTCTCGAATTATGGACCATTCCTGGAGAAGGAACCTCTGTTGAAATTTATAAAACTAAAGCTGAAAGTGAACTTCCAAAAGTCAAATCAGCAAAATTCACTGATTTTAAAACTATTCACTGTACTTCTACAATTGACGCTGAAGGTAAAAAGTGGGTACCAACTGAATATCGCTTATTTGCTTATGACAAGAATTATCTAAATATGTCAGAAGCAGCACAAGCGTCAAATAAAGATTATTATCAAATCAAATCTGGTGTTCCTACTGGTAATGAATTTGATATCGTCTTTAACGCTACTGCTAAAATCAATATTCAATATGTTGTAGAAACTAAATTCCCTGGATTTGATCGATGGCAAAAATGTATTGTTGGTGCAGAAAATTTATATTCTCAAGAAAGATTTAATCAATTCTATACATATAATGGGGAACTTGGAATGATTTATACTCCAAGTAAAACAACATTTAGAATTTGGTCCCCAATTAGCGCTAATGTCTTACTTAATATTTATGATACCGGTACTCCTAAATCTTTAGGCGGTAACGATGATCGAGATATTTATAAAATGTCTTATCAATCTGGAGGTATTTGGGAAACCACAATCGAAGGCGATATGGCTGGTAGCTACTATACCTTTACTTTAACTCATAGCGCGGGCACTATTGAAACAGTTGATCCATATGTCAAAGCTTGTGGGGTTAACGGCATTAGAGGTTATGTCTATGATAAAAATGGAGTAGATGCTAATCCTGATGGTTGGAATAATGTTCCTGCAGTATGGGATGGAGTGGCTGGATATGATATTGAAACCCCTCAAGATTTATCAATTTATGAAATCCATATTCGTGATTTAACTATGGATGAAACTTGGGTTAGTAACGCGAATAACACTAGAGGTTCTTATAAAGCCTTCGTGGAAAAAGGTACAACCTATACCAAAAATAATAAAACTGTAACTACTGGTTTTGATCACATTAACGAATTAGGTGTTAAAGCTGTACAAATTTTACCTGTTTTTGACCAAGATAATGAAGAAAGACCAGAAAAGATGAAATTTAACTGGGGTTATAATCCTCTTAACTATAACTGTGTTGAAGGTGGATATTCTCCTGAATCATTTATCTATGATAATAATGGTAAATGGGTTGACTATGATCCTTTAGAAAGAATTAGAGATTTTAAAAATTTAGTTATGGCTTTTGCTAATAACGATAACCACACTAGAGTCATTATGGACGTTGTTTATAATCACGTTAGTAGTGCCTCTCAATCCTCATTTAACAAAATGATGCCTAAATATTATTTCCGTTATACATCTAACTGGGAATATTATGATGGTTCTGGATGTAATAATGAATTTAAAACTGACGCCAAAATGGGTTCTAAATTTGTTGTTGATTCCTTACATTGGTGGGCAGAAGAATACAAGATCAAAGGATTCCGTTTTGACTTAATGGGATTAATTGATTGTTGGACCTTAGATGATGCCAAACAAGATTTATATAACAATGTTGATAAAGACATTGTCCTTTATGGAGAAGGCTGGACTAGTGGTGGATATCACGGTCGTGCTTTGTTAAGAGATAAAGATTCTGGTGTTGAATTTGAAGTTCTTGATTATGGCGGACAAAGTACATATCCAAAATATTCTCCAGATGATGGAAAGGATATTTATCCATATTTCAGTGACACTCGTTTCTTTGATTTAATTAAAGGTGGTGCATCTAATCAACAAACATACGCCAATTTATATGCCTCATCTACTTCTCCTGGACAAGTTGGTGGATTTAACGATGATGGTAGAGATGAGACCAAAGGAAGAAATGATGATGGATATAACAATAATCCATACCCTCAATTTGGTTATATCTCTATGGGCTCTGAATATGTTGGCAATAAATCTTCAACAGTTGTTTCCATGCTTAAAGGCGCAAATAATAGAGCCCCAGGAGCAAACCCTCAACAAACTATTAACTACATGAGCTGTCATGATAACTATACTTTATGGGATCAATTAAGATACACCCTTGGTAGTGGTCATAATCTCCCATCTCACTCTGCAACTGTTGCTCCAACTATTAAAGAAACTATTGAAGCAACTTTAGCATGTCACGGAGCGGTGATGATGTCTAATGGTGTGGCCTTTATGCAAGGAGGAGAAGAATTATATAGAACTAAAACGTATTCTTATGATTTAGATGATTATAAAAATGTTCAAAGTGCTCCAAAAGCGGATGGATCTCCTGCGACAGTTAGACCATATCCACAATATAAACATTATGATTCAGATCCTAACGTGGTAATTGCTACTCAAGATGTTGATATGTATGGAGATATTATTTCTCATAACTCTTATAAAGCACCTGATTACGTGAATTCCTTTAAGTGGGACCGTAAGATTGAAGTTAATGGCGTAGATGTATCAAGTTATAACAAGACTTGGTCAGATATGATTAAAGCCAGGAACGCAATGACTAGAGTTGATTATCACACTATGTGGGAATTACATGATGATTCTATTTATAACGCCTGGGGCGATGGAGATGGATCTAGCGTAGTTGCTGGATGGTGTAGAATCTCATCAACCCAAGGATATGGTTTCTTATTTGCTGGCAGAAGCGGTGGAACCTTTACCTGGGGCAATATTAATGTTGCAGACATTGTATTCTCTAACATGAATATCTCTCGTTCTGGAGATAATATAGCAATGCCAAAATATGGATTTATTTGCTATAAGTTAAATGGTTAATTTGGAGGATAGAACAATGAAAAACATTTTTAAATTAGCATTATCTTCCTTGGCGTTATTAACCTTTGGATTAGCATCTTGTGGTGAAACTGGTGGTTCAAGCAGTTCATCTAATAATAATAAGATGGTGGAATCAGTTTCTATTTCTGAAGAATACTTGACAGCCTCTATTGGTGATTCCTTCGTTTTATTTGGTGAAATTAAATTTAGAGACGATAAAGAAGTTGAAGTTTCAAAACGATGGGCATCTAGCAAGACTAGTGTTGCTCGTATATCTCCAGATTATGAAACTGATAACTGCTTTGTTGAAGTTGTTGGTAGTGGCACTACACAAATCTCTTTTATTGCAGGATATAAATTAGCAACTTGTGAAATTTATGTTCCTAGTGTTACTCCTGATCCAGGTCCAGGACCAACTCCTGAGCCAGGTACAACCAAAATTACTTTATCTTCCTCTAGTAGAACTTTATCAGTTGGTGAAGAATTTAACTTAACTGCTACTGTTTCTCCTTTAGCGGATGCAACTTTTGATGCTGGAAATACTACTGTTATTGAAATTACACAATCTACCACTTCCGCTTGTGTAGTTAAAGCAAAAGCCAAAGGTGAAGCTGATGTTTTAGTTACTGCTGGAGATGGTTCTGCTAAATGTCACATAGTTGTTATAGATGAAGAAAAACCAATCGATAAAGAATATACAGTCTATTTCTATATCGATTACAATAACGCTGATCCAAAAGATACTACTAAAACTAAATTATTAGCAAAATTTGATTGGTATTATGATCGACCATTAATCGAAGCAAAAGATGCTGAAGGCAATTCCTTAATTCCAACTGTGAATAATTCTCAAGCATTGGATCCTGCCTTCCCATATTTCATCGGTTGGTCTACTCATCCAATCATCGATACAAAAGATAATTTATGGGATATGAATAAAGACGTCATCGCAGATTTACCAATGATGAGTTATTCCGTGTCTTTATATGGACAATGGTTTGATGTCCCTGTTTTACCAGCATAGGAGGCAGTGAATATGAAGAAAAGATATTACTTATTTGCTTTAGCTTTTGCCGGATTAACTCTTACTTCTTGTGGAGGTAATGGCTCAATTGGACTTAATTATGATGATTCTGATTTAGATATTGATACTGAATGGGTTGATTATAGTGTCCCTATTACCAAAGTTAGTTTTGATAGTGGGGAAGAATCCATTTATATTCCTCGCGGAGAAACTCATGCATATCAATACTCTATTGAACCTGCTAAAGCAGTTAAAGGAGCATTAAGTTGGGCTAGTAGTAATGAAAGTGTTGCTACTGTTTCTAAAGGTGTAGTTACTGCTTTAGAAGCTGGAAAAACCACAATTACATGTTCTAATAAAGAAGCTTCATTTGAACCAATTAATTTAACTGTTGAAGTCTATGTTCCTGTAACTGATATTTATTTTGCTCAAGATAATTTACCTGCTGATTTTAATCATCAATATCAATTAGAAAATTTAGTGAGATACTCTCCTAGTGACACTACTGAAACAGAATTATCTTGGCACTCATCTAATGAAGATATCGCAACTATTAACGATAATGGCGTTTTAACCACTAAAGATGTTAGCGGTAGCGTTATAATTACCGCAAGTAGCGCTTATATTAATAAAGCTATTGAATTAACTGTGGAAGTCGCTGACCGCACAATTTATCCAGATACAGTTCGTATCACTGAATTTGAATCTGAAGTTGAAATTGGTCATAACTTTACCATGAAGGCTGAGGCTATTAGAGCTAATGAGCTAGATGTTGAAGTGACTCATCCAGAAGTTAAATATTATTCTGATAATCCATCTATATTATCTGTTGAAGAAGATACTGGTATTGTCCACGCTTTAGCTACTGGTAGCGCAAAGATTTATGCGACCGCCAAAGGTAAAGAAGGAACTATTACTAGTGAAAAAATGACTGTTAATGTCTTTGAAGTCAAAGTTCAAAATATTCTTTTAGATGATATTAATTTAACTAATAGAAATGGAAGAAGTGATATAGCTATTCCATTTGAATATACAACCGATAAAGCTGGATATCCTATTGCTTCTATTCCTAACTTCACTTTCAAAGTAGCAGATGAAACTGTTGCTCGAGTTAATGAAGCCGGCAAATTATTCGCTGTTAGTGCAATAGGTTCAACCACCTTAACGGTTTTAGAAA
The DNA here is from genome assembly GCA_002342545.1 of Caryophanales bacterium UBA2450. Taxonomy (GTDB): domain Bacteria; phylum Bacillota_I; class Bacilli_A; order RFN20; family CAG-826; genus UBA2450. The sequence continues at coordinate 5,125 of DDQE01000042.1, read as the reverse complement.
CTCGAAGCGGAGTTAGTAAGACTGTGAATTTATCAGTTGGTTATGAAGTTGATACTGTTTCTATTTCTGGGGCTAGCGAAGTTAATGTTGGTAGTAGCATTCAATTAAGTGTTTCTACTGATCCTAGCGGCGTTCCAAGTGAATATATCACTTATAGTAGTAGTAACACTGATATTGCTACCGTTAGTGAATCTGGCTCTGTTAGTGGAGTTAGTGACGGTGTAGTTACTATTACCGCTACTGTTTTAGGAGTTAGTGCCACTAAAGAAATTACTGTTAGTGTTCCAGAAATTCCATTTAGTAGCGATATGACTTATATCGTTGGTAGTGCTGATTATTCTAGTGGTGTTTCTAAAGCTTCCTCAACTGGTAGCTGGGATAGAGCCAATCAAGCTAAAGCCGTTAATGAAGTCGTTCAAACACCTCATGATACCTTATTATATGAAAGAAGAGCGATTGTGAAATTTAACCAAGGCGATCTTTGGAAGCTACGTAATGCCTCAGCATATTTAGAAATTGATGGTTACACAACTGGTACATATCGTATTGGTGAATATAAAGTAAATGAAGGGGCCTTCGTTGGTACTTCTCCAGATATGTCAGTGACTGCTGATAATAATATCTTAGTTAACCGTACTGGATATTATGCAATCTATCACGCGCAATATACTAACGAACATCCTGAAGGTTGGTATAGTATCTATGTTGGACGTCATGAATTGAACTTATCTGATACCACACCACAAATTCAAATTAATAAATCCACTGTTTTAGAAGCACACGATTGGCAAGGAGACCTATCTTATGAAATAACTGAAGGTAGTTCCTTAATTAGTGTTGCTCGTGGAACAGTTAGCGAAAATTATAAATTCACTGTTACCGCTAAAGATACTGCAGGAACTGCAAAAATCGTCTTTACTGATAGCTGGAAGAGTGTAGAAGTGATAATTACTATTTCTACTGACGCCCCACTTCCAAAAACATTTGAAGATGGTATTCCTTATCTTGTTGGTAATGCTGATTATCATACTGGTACTGCTACTGGTACAGCTGATTATTGGGGAAGTGATGCTTCTAAAGCATTGAAATTTGCAGTATCTACCGCTCCTAAGAGTGATGATGTTATTGTTCAATATGAAGCAACAGTTACATTTGTTAAAGATAATCAATTTAAAGTTGTCATTGGTGGAGAAACATTATATTGGGAAGTCGCTTATGAAGACACTGTTGGTGCATTTGCTAAAGGTCAAATGAGTCATCCAGATAATGTTGTTGTTAACACTGAAGGTACTTATAAGATCTATGTTAAATGCTTAGATCAAAATAGAGGTTGGTCAGTTTATGTTGAGGCTAACTCAACTCCATCTCCAACCCCAACTCCAGAAGCCTTATATTATGTTGAAGGAATTAACGGTGCCTGGGAAATTGATGAGCAATATGCGATGAATCAAGATTCTCTTGATGACAACCACTATAGTCTTGGACCTATTGAATTAAGCGCTAATACTGAATTAAAAGTCTATTCTGTGGCTGATGATGAATTTATTGGATCTAATGAAGGATATACAAAAGATGCAACTCACTGGACAACAACAAGCGAAGGTAATTTAAAAGTCTTAGTAACTGGCAATTATTATGTCGACTTATATGTTGAACATGGAGAAGGCAACCACATTAAACTCTATTATGTTGATGGTGGAGGAGATACTCCAGTTGAAGATGATATTACTTATACTGTGACCTCTTTACCAACTTGGATTCAAAATGATGGTTGTGTAATCTTTGCTTGGGTATGGTCATCTAACGATACTGGTTCTTGGAAGTCGTTAACAATTTCTGGAACTACCGCTACATTCACTGTTAATGAAGAATTAACTGGGTTCCTCTTAGCTAGATGTATCAGTGGAACAACCAAACCAGATTGGTCAGTTAAAGGAAATGTTGTTGGTAGAATTTATAATCAAACAGAAAATATAACTTGCAAGAGCGGAACTTATTCCTATAGTTGTTCCTCTTGGAAAGAATACAACCCTCAATAATTTCAAATAATTATCATCATAAGCGGGCCATTTGGTCCGCTTTTAATATGGCTAATTTAATTTATTAGTAAATTATATATATTCTAAAAATTATGATTCGTTCTTATAAAATATGAACTAAACAATATTATCTATTATCTAAATATCTTTTCTATAAATAGAAATAATTTGCAGTATAAAATAAAAATAGTAAAATATAATTGTTTAATCGTTTTTTTTAATAAAAAACAAAAGGAGATTTTTATAATGAAGAAAGGATTAATTTTTGCTACGACTTTAGCAATGGCTTTAGGCGTGGGTGTAGCCGTTGGTGCACATCAAAATGAAGTTGCTGAAGTTAAGGCGGCAAATGCAACTACTCTATATCTCGATACCAATGACTTAACATGGTATGGAAATATGTCACGTGCACACTTATTTGGCTCTGGTGGCAATAATGGTTGGCCAGGACAAGAATTAACACATGTTAGTGGAAGTATTTATAAGTTGGATATTCCAGATAGTTCAAAATATCAGAACGTTATCTTCCTAAGATCAAATGGCACAGATGTTTGGAACAGAACATCTAAAGACGGTGGAACCGCCATTAATCTTCCAACAAACTGGACAACACAAAATATGTGGAAATTTAGCGGTTGGAATGGAAATGAATATGATGATGGCAATTATACTGGCTCATGGACACTTTATACTCCACCAGCAGTGACTTACACAGTTACTTGCGTTTTAGATGGTGTAGCTCAAACTCCTGTTGAAGTCGCAGAAGGAGAATTACCAGATGCGCCTGCCAATCAATATGGAAAAGAATTCTCTGGCTGGTGCAGTGATTCTGCCTGTAAAATTCCAGCTGTTGGTGTTACTGCTGATACAACTGTTTATGGTAAATTCACTGCTTTACCAACAGTTACATACACTGTAGATGATTCTAGAGTGGAATATGGAGCATTAAAACTTTATGCCTTCGATACAAATGGCGAGGCAAATGCTGAATGGCCAGGAGAAGCTATTTCTAATAAAACAATTACAGTCCCTAATAATGCGACAATCATCATTAACGATGGCACCAACCAAACTGTTAATGTTGAACAAAGCAAAGTTGCAAATGATGTTTTAAGAATTTTATCTTCTGTTGACGATGCAGGACATAATGAAGTCGTTTGGCAATCAGCAGTCGATGAACCAGCAGAAGATGGTTATTATTTAGTTGGAAGTAAAACAAACTTCAAATTTAAAAATGCGACTAAAATGTCTACTACTGGTATTGCTGCAGAAAACGTTGCCGAATTAATGAATTATCCTGCTAAGCAAGACGAAAAAATTAAGGTTCGTGGATTCTTCCGCAATGATGCTGATCCTGTTAAATGGAGTTTCTATGATGGTGGAGCCAAAGATTTTGGTGATATTGATGACGATGCAAACTTTGTATTCTCTAAAGATCAACCTGTTGATATCTTTGCTAAATGGGTAAAGATTAGTGAAGAACCAGAACAATGGGAACTCAAATTCTACGTTACCGCTCACGCTGAAAGATATGACATTTCTATTTATGATGTTTTATTCGAAGGTAAGAGATTAGCCTCTACTAGTGAAGAACCACACGTTGCTAGAGCAACTGAAGGAGTTAACTTCGAATATGAATTACCAGATATGAATGGCTACTATGCTAGAGGTTTATACACCGATGCAGCATGTACAGTCGAATACGTTCCTACTAAATATAACGCTGATGCAACTTTATATGCTAAATATACAAGATTAGGTGAATATATGACTGGTGATGCTACCTATTCAGGAAGCGAAGCACTTGCATGGAACGTTGATGGTGCTACTTATTTATCATCTGTCGTTAATGATCCAAATAATAGATTAGAAGGCTCAGTAACTATTCCTGCTTCTGCTAGTAAAGAAAATCCAGTAGCAGTTAAAGCCTTACGTTATATTGGCGATGCAATTTATTATGAAGAAGAAGTTGAAAAACACACTCAGTGGGAAGGCGTTACCTATTCATTAGGTGCCGAATATAGTTTTGTTTCATTAGATAATTATTCCAACTTGTCATTTACTAAGGGTGGAACATTCGCAGTTTATATCAACCAAGAAAACAAAATCTTCTTAAATGAAGGTGCCGCTGCTTTCTATACCAAATTCTTAACTGACACTGGTGCGGTTTGTAAGACAGATAATACCACTGATCCAGTTAGATTAGGTGAAGTCTGGGAAGAATTAGAAGGCGTTTACGCTTCCTTAAGTAGTGAAGAAAAATCTGCTATTAGAGCCATTGGTTTCGATGGCGGAGATGAAAAAGGTGATGACTTACATAAAGTCATGGCAAGATATGCTTATATTGTTACCAAATATGGTTCTGTAGCATTTGAAAACTTTATCTTCCCAGAAGCTGATACCATCGAACCACATCCAAATATGGTTATGGGTGGATTAGATACATTTGTCGCAAGTGATAACACAACAATGATTATTATAATCTCTATTTCTGCTGTTAGTGCTCTTGTATTTACAACCTTATTAGTTTTCAAAAAGAGAAAATCAAAATAATTAACTAGTTAATCTAGTCTAAGCGGGCCGTTTGGTCCGCTTTTAATATGTGTGCGTAAATAACGAGCATAAAGGCTGATTTAAGACGTTTTTGTAGTAAAGTTGAATAAATTAACGTTTTTTGATTTAACTCGTCTTAAATATGCTTTAAATTTGATAAATGGAACGAAGTGTCTTGCCCCGGATCAGTTGAATATATATTTAATTAACAACCAACTTGGCGCAAAAAAATGCTACAAAGTGCTAAGGCAAGTCAAAGCGGTTCAAACATTGAACAATGTGCTGCTAGATATGATCGCAGTGGTGCAATTTTAATAAATTCCATTGTTAACGGTTCTATTGTAACCATAATTGCAATGGTCGCTATTAGCTCAGTTTCTATTGCGGCTATAGGTTGATACTTCTTATTTAAAAAGAAGAAAAATGATTAAGGTAACAATTTCTATCGACTCCGAAAGTTATAATGTTAGATAGAATTTGATACAGAAGGCGACTTAGTCGCCTTTTTTAATTGACTAGGAATTTGCTTTTAT
>DDQE01000020.1:14890-15184 GCA_002342545.1 Caryophanales bacterium UBA2450 | reverse complement strand
CCTTGTAGGTTTCTTAACAGCCCCTAATCTACATTGAAAAGTTATTTGTCAAATTTGTGATAAGTAACTTTGGATAACAGCGTCTAATTATAAAGACCACTCATGGCCGCAGCTATTACATTTATAAGTACTGCATCCACTTATTTGATAATCTGGCTTTTTTCTAAAATCTTTTGAACCGCAGTTTGGGCATTTCATGCTTGAGAAACATCCTCCACCACTAACAGCTTCAATTTGTTCACTAGTTAATTCAACGCCTTCTTCTTTTGCAAGTTTTAATAATTCATCTTGGCT
>DDQE01000020.1:14559-14849 GCA_002342545.1 Caryophanales bacterium UBA2450 | reverse complement strand
TTTTAATAATTCTTTTTTCATAATCTTCCCCTAATAATAAGCATTTAATACTAACCTTGTCTCCAAGTTTTTCCGCATTTTGGACAAGTTATTTCATTACCATCCTTATCAAATTTGCCGTTATAGCCACAAAATGGGCAATCAAATGGATTGAGTTTATCTCCAATGTTTGAAACAACGCTGCAAGCTCCTCCACCACTAACAACTTCTAATTGTTCACTAGTGAGTTCAACGCCTTCTTCTTTTGCTAACGTTAAGAGTTCTTCATGGCTTTTGCAAGCTTTAACTTT
>DDQE01000020.1:13148-14525 GCA_002342545.1 Caryophanales bacterium UBA2450 | reverse complement strand
GAGGTTCTCCTTTGTTATTAACATATTAGCACAGCGTTTGTCACAAATGTGCCACAAGAATAGGATAACTTAAAAGAAATTTGGAGTATTGAAATAACTTATTATTTTGTTAGAATTATCAACCAGAGAGGTAAAAAAATATGAACTTAACAAATACTAGATTACCACGACAACTAGCTTCATTATTAACAATATTAGCTACTGTAGCTGGTTTAGTCTTAATTGGTGTACTCCCTATATTTAATGGTGCTAACGGACCAGTCACATTAGCGAATTATATTCATGAAGTTACTAATTTTATGAAAAATATCACAAGTGTTGATCCTACGAAGTTATCTTCATATCTTCATATGACATTTAATGTCGCTGTTTATTTAGCCACCTATATCACTGCATTAATATTCTTAATCAAATGCATTATCAGTTTAGCAAAACTTAGAATTGAACCAGGTAGTAAAAGAATTGTTTTTGATTCATTAAAACTTTCATTTACATTACTTACTTTCTTTGGTTTTAGTATGTTCCTTAATTATTCTAATTTAGCCTCAATTGCAGTAGGTGGATATCTTGCTTTAGGTTTAGGTGTCGGAGCGGTTTTATTTGCTTTAGCTAATTTCTTTATGGCTAGCCAAAAAGAATCATTAAACAAATTATTAAGAATCTGTTTTGTTTTAGTTGCTTATGCGGCATCTATTATAGTTTTAATGCCAACAATCACCGTGTCTAATGCTTCTATGGGTCCAGGATTATATTTATTCACCATAATTAATGAAATGATTGTATCAGGTACTGTTGATTATGCGGTCCTTTCTGGAGCGTTTACAATGTTTGTCCTATTAGTGGTTGCTTATGCTTTTGTTAGCACTGAAGCCGCTAAAATCATTGATGAAAGAACTAAAAATAATGGTAGAAGAGTTGCTTCTATTGTTTTAACCGCTATTGCGTTTGTCTTAACTTTAGGTGCTTTATTTGGAGGAAAACTTACCATTCCTAATGGAGTAATTGGACTTTCTACCTTTGGAATTGTTTCTATTGTTTTAATGGCTCTCACTGTTATTTTAGCAATCCTAGTCTTTGTATTAACAAAGAAAGAAGAAGTAGTTATTACTCCAATTGAATTCACTCAATATAACACTGAAGAACAAGAAATAGAAGAAACTCCAGTTGAAGAAACTCCAGTAGAGGAAGTTAAAAAAGAAGCTACTACTGAAGAAGCTACTACTGAAGAAGTTGTTTCTTCTGATGAGGTTATCGCTGCTGCTACTATTAGTGAAGTAGCTATAGAAGAAAAAGCTGAAGAGCCCGTTAAAGAAGAAGAACCAGCTAAAGAAAAAGCTAATAAAGTAGAAACTCCTAAAAAAGAAGCTACTAAAAAAG
>DDQE01000020.1:11170-13135 GCA_002342545.1 Caryophanales bacterium UBA2450 | reverse complement strand
AAAGAAGCTAAGAAAAATGCTTCATATCACATCTCTAAAAGAGCAAGCGATAATAAATGGCAAGTCTTTAGAGCAGGGAGCGAAAAAGTAATTAAATTATTCGACACTAAAGTTGAAGCTGAAGAATATACCAAAGTTATGGCGGAAAACCAAGGTGTTGGTTATCTCTCGCACGCTTCAAAAGGTAAAAACAAAGGTCGAATTCAAAAGAAATAACTTTGTTATTAGCTTAATNNTAAATAAACCTCCTAGCGTTTCACTAAGAGGTTTTTTTATACTTTATTTTTCTAGATATCGATCAAACTCGTATTCGAATAGATACATCTGCTGGTTATTAGGACTATATCTACAAAATAAGACAAGTGGAACAAGGATGAACATCCAATAATTATTTCCTAAGCCAAGATATATAGCTCGTTGATTATACATAAACGCTAGGCTGACACAGGCAACTAAAATAATTAAGCCCGCACATATAAGATTTTGGATTAAATAATATCGATGTCCATGGAAGAAAAATTGTGAATTATGAACGCCGTATTTTCTTTCATAAAATAGTCTAATGAAAAATATGATATACATATAGAAAACACTAACGACAGAAAGAAGTAAGAAGGAATTTGGAATCCAGAATTTAAGAAGGATATTTTGTTCTACTCCATATACCATCACATAACGGTTTGAGAAATAATAAATAACAATTAGTCCCGCAAGTGGAATTAAAGAAAGTGAATGCCAAATAACTCGCCAATATTTTTTCTTCTTGGTAAGGAAAGTAGGCACAAAAAGCAAGAATAACAAAATTACATAATTAATCGCCACTACTTGGAAAACGTTACCAGGAATATATTTAAACATGATGCCTGTTAAATCATATCCCCATGCTGTAGTAATCGCTAAAAAGACTGTCTCTATTGTGGCAATAAATAAGAACATGCCAAGATTAGATATAATCTTATGAAGTAGATCAATTGGCTTTCTAATACGGTTAACAGAGATAATGAAATTTAAAAATACTGCACTAATCCATCCAGTTTTAAAAACCTCAAGAAGAGTAGGATTAGATAAAGCAGTTGGTGGAGATAAACCAATTCGTTCTGCCGCAGTAAAGGCTGCTGCAAGGATGAATAAAATTAAAGAAATTATACAAACAAGCCTTCCTAAAATAACAATAAATATATCAGGAACACCCACTCTAATATTCAAGTCTTCAGGTAGTTTTTTATTCTCTTCACTATCAGGTTTAACACTAATAAGACGAGGTTTAATATGAAGAATTAATAATCTTAAGAACATCGCAAAGAAAATAAAGAAGAAAGTAATACCGGTAAATAAAAAGACTAATCCAATAATTTGAAAATTAAAGTTTTTAACACGTCCCTGTTCTCTAGCGGGTAGAAATTCAGTATAGAAATCCACTGGCTTATCTAAAAGATCGCTCATTAGTTCAGAAAATAAATGATTTATTTCTGCTATACCAGTATTGATTATTTTTAAAACAAGTTCCCTATCAATAATCGGATTTTCTCCAGTAATAAATTTAAAATTACTATATTCTGTAACATTATTTCCGTTATAGATAAATTCACATTTGAAGTGAGTGCCAAAAATCACATCACCATATGTAAAAGAGCAAAGATAAGAACTAACTCCTAAATTAGAACCAAGTTGATATAAATATCTATTAAAAGTTAATGAATGCTCATCAATAACTGTTTTAGAATATGTAAGATCATTGAAATATAAAATATTATCGCTTTGATAGAAGATAAGGTTTGCACTATTATCACTATCAGTAGTTCGATCTACATAATAATAACTCATACCAGTCAATAAATCGTGACCAGTTTTCCCTTTTTCAATTACTGCATTTCTAACTTCCTTATAAGTTTGTCCATAATATTCATTAGAGTTATTAATAGATTTAACAAATAAAGTAGCACCTACTGCGATAAAAATAGCAAA
>DDQE01000020.1:0-11125 GCA_002342545.1 Caryophanales bacterium UBA2450 | reverse complement strand
AATTCTTCTTTTTGCCGATAACTGCATCATTACTAGCCGCGGGATATCCATCAAGTCCTTTTAAAGAAAGCTCCACTCCATAAAAAGTATTAATCTTTTCAAGATTCTTTTTACTTGGACGAAAATAACCTTTTTCATAACAATAAAGCGATAAAGGGGAGATTTTCATCTGCTTACTGGCTTCTTTGATAGTAAGTCCTTTATCTTCTCTTAAAGAAATTAAGTAGAGATTATAATTTTTCATTTGCTATAAATATAGTATGATTTATTAAAATGAGAAATAAATTTTGTTTTTTACTTCTAATTCCTGTCTTACTTTCTTTAACTAGTTGCCAGAGTAGAGATAAGTTAACATTCTCATCTGGGAAATTTGTTTTTGATACGTATTATAACGATAGCTATTTCTTACTCGATAATAAAAATCTTCATGAAGAAATTGCTTTAGCTAGTCACGCGATGGCCCTTTCCACTTTTAAAATGGGAGATGACTATCAAAATAAAAATCAATATCTTAAACAGCTATGGGAAAAAGAAGGTTTCCGTAATTTATATTTCAATGATTATTTCTATGTTAAACCAGAAACCGATAGCATCGCTTTTGGTATCGCAAGTAAAATAGTAAAAGACTTCACCCTAATTGCTATTGCAGTAAGAGGTGGATTTTATGAAGCTGAATGGACAAGTAATTTCACTCTTGGAGAAAGCGGTAATTCCAAAGGCTTTGATGAGGCTAGTGATAAAGTGGTCGCAGGTTTTGATCAATATGTAACATCAAACAATATAAATGGACACGTTAAAATATGGATATCAGGATTCTCTCGTGCAGCGATTACTTCAAATATGACTGCAGGTAAATTACTTAACCGTACAGTAGATGGAGAATATTCCACTGATAATTATAATTATTCAGTTGATGATATATATGCATATTGTTTTGAACCTCCAATGGGAGTAGAGGCTACTTTAGAAGAAGCGCGCGCTCCTTTATATCAAGGAATACATAATTTTATAAATTATAATGACCTAGTTCCACTAGTGGCGCCTTATGAATGGGGTTTTGCTAGATATGGTACAGATCATTATTATCCAGATCGATTAAACGATATCTATTTTGACTCAAGCGAAAGAGAAAAAATGCTCTCGCTATATCACTTTACTTATGGCGCTGACAAATTCCATGACTATACAGTGGATGAATGGAGATTCTTTGATGTTGGTGTATCTGAAATTGAAACTTATATTCCAATAAAAAGCATTCATCCTTCTTTAGGACGCTTCACTCGCGCTTTAGTGTATAATATGGCGATTAATGCCTTTAGCAATCGAAATCTTTATTTTAATGATGTTGAAAAAGGCTTAAGAAATTTAATCGCTGCTGTATTTGGCTGTAACCCAGAAATTGAAAAGATAAATCCAGATATTATCATCGATATTATTTTTGAATATAGTTTTATTAGAAATATCTTCCTTGAACTTCAAGACTGTAAAAACGTTGAATTTGCTACAGATATGCAACTATTACTTTTCCAAATCTTTGGGGCTAATAAGAATAATATTGATGCTATTCAAGATTTATACATGGAAGTCGCAGATTTCTTCGCTTACCTTCCAGAAACTTTTAGATTTAGAAAAGATATATTAGCTCAACTTCTTTACCGCGATAACGCGATGGGTCTATTTATTGGACATCAACCAGAATTAAGCTACTGCTTCCTTTCTAGTTGTGATTCACGCTTCCTTGGTAGTGATAAATGCAAATTTAATGATGGAACATATTATATTCTTCGTCTTACAAAACCAACATCTTTTACTTTATATGAAGAAAACCTTAAGCAAACAATCTTTGAATATAAAAATGATCAAATGATTAGTGGCGCTTTATCTGCTGAAAGATATATAGACGGGACTATTGATATATATCTTCCAAAAAACGGAGTATATGCTTATCTTGCTGAAGCAGAAAATTTGTCATTATCAAATGTTGATCCGTTAATGGGTGAATCAATTCTTGAATCTTCTTTGCCTAAAATAGGTGAAATCAAATAGTTTTCTAATAGTTAATATATTTTATAAACAAATTGCCGCTGATGATGCCAATATTAAAAGTGATATTTAATTTTGCATTTCTTTTCACTTCTCTATTTCCTTCTTTTTGAACTATTCGAAAAATTTGATGAGTTGACTTTTCATCTAATATATTAGATGAGTAGATCTGATTAATATGGTAACTGACATTATTAGATTCACAATCGAATTAGTCAGCAACAGATTTTTGTGTAAGCCAAAGATTGTCATCTTCAATTACCGATGCCACCGTATTTTCTTTTGATTGATATGTAAATATAAGTGATTCAACTAATGCGATTTTATTCTTCACAATAATTCTCTTTTATATATGTTATTTAATAATCTAATTGAACTATCAATATATTTGAAAGTTAAAAGATGTACAAGAAAAGACCTCATAAGAGGCCTAATCTATGCTGGATAAATCATTTTGTCCAATTTTCAATAAGTAACTTTGGACAACGACAATTATTACAATTTTGGTGGATCTGAAGTGTTACGTTAATAACCCGCTACCTCTTATATTTTCGGGACAACATAACTTATTTCCCCGTTTTTATTTCAAGTTACTCTATTCTTTGTGTTGTAATTGAACATGACAAATGTCTTAGAAATGTAAAAAACTAGTATTTTATACTAGTTTCTTAAAATATATTGATAATTTTGTGTCTTCTTTTAAGATTTCAAGCTAACTTGCAAAAACGGGGAAGCAGACTTTGCTTGCCACTATCATATAGGTGCATTTTTAAAAGAGTGTACCTATAAACGCTAAAAAGAATGAAACTCCAACAAATAGAACTATGTGAATTATATGTGTCCATTTGTTGTAGCCAAAATTCTGAGGACCCACTAAATCTTTGACTTCAGGGTAATAATGAGGAAAGAAATTTGAGTGGCATAAAAGTACGAGATCAAAGAACAAGATATCAAAGAATTTTAATGAAATGGTCATTATGACAAATCTTACAAAGAAATCCTAATATCCGAACTCTCTAGTAACGCCATCATAAATGCCATAAACAACTGGTCCAATTAATAAAACAAAAGAGAGAACCATCAATATCCAGCCAACAATGTGTTGTCCTTTAAATTTTTCTTCTTTTGGCTCTACCGCTTCCACAATTGCTTTTGGAGCGGATGAAAAGAATTTTTTATTTTGGATAAATCCTACCGCACTCCAAAGCATAAGGAAAAATCCAAGCATCATAATTAAAGAAAGGATGATGGTTATTAACCAAATCATTTAATGCCTCTTAACAATTTTGAATCTTGAAGCATTAAACTCTTAGCTTCTTTTTTATCCTTGAAGAACAAACCATCTGTGGTGTCCACTAATTCTATTTCTTTATATCCCATTTCTTTAAGTTTTCTCATAAAAGATTCCATATCGCCATATTTTCCTTTAGAGAAGATATCGTGGATAGCAAATGTTCCGCCTTTTTTAAGAGTTCTTAAAGTTTCTAATAAGATCGATTGTCTATCTCTAGAAGGAATGTTGTGATAAACATAATTTGAAACAATCGCATCAAAAGATTCATCTTCAAAAGGTAATTTTAAGGCGTTGCCTTGCATAAATCTAGTATTGCTAACGCCTTCTATTTTCGCGTTATTTTCACAAAGTGGTTTATTAAATGAAGCATATTCTTTGCCCCATCTATCAATACCCACAACTTCAGCCTCTGGATATAGCTTTGCCAAAGCGATTGTTAAGGCTCCCGAACCACAACCGACATCTAATCCTTTTTGTCCTTTGGCTAATTTGACGTATTTCACTGTACCTTCTGCGACAGTCTTCATAATGTGAAGATCACTGTTATAGTCAAAAGCAATCCTCATCTTTTCAAATAAAATTGATAAATATAAAAAGAACACAAATCCTAAAACACATATTACCAAACCAATTGTGTATAAAGGCGACACTAAAATAGTTGTGATAAGAAATCCAACCACCCCAGCAAAGACAATGCCGGTGATAGCAAACATTCCCACCACCATCCACTTTGGCATCCAGTTTTCATAATTTGGTTTCATAAATCTCTCCTGTTTTTCTTTTAAATACTTTTGCTTCTAACAAAAGCTTCATCCTTTTTATATCTCACAAATTTGAAGTCGCATTTATCCGCGCCATTACATATCGTATTAGTTCTAATGAAGTCTGTTCTTGCTAATTCACCATATACAATGATGTCGTTATGACAAAACTTAGGTCCAAACCTTTCGAACCCATATTTCTTGAAGATTTGTTGATATATACAACTGTTACATTCAAACCTGAATATGTTCTTTGATTCACCTTTCTTGTACCATGTGTATTTCCAACCATATCCACTGCCCATCTTAAATCCTAATGGAACAATCTTTTTAATCACTGACCAAAACCAGTTTTTCTTAGACAGTTTCTGGAATTTCACTTTTTGGATATTCATGTATTCGTACATCGTATTAAAAACGATGTCTTCCGCTTCTTTTGGACTTATAGAACGATCCACCAGTGTTCGATATAACGCCATTGAAGTAAAGATATTGCATAAATGCTGGCGATTACCTTTATCACAGTATTCTTTGTTCTCGCTGATATAAACGTCTACTTTATCTTCAACTTCTTTTAATTCATCTGGTTTCATTGTTTTTAAATATTCAATAAATCTAGACGATTTAGCCATTGCTTTTCCGTTATATTTTTTTGCCATAATAAACATTCATTAAAATTAGATTTTCCAGCTAACAGCTTCTTTTCTATCTAAAACAAATCTCTTATAGATTCCTTCTTCTTTCATTAAGTCATCGTGCTTACCAGATTGAACAATCTTACCTTCATCAATAACAAAGATATTGTCACAATCTCTCACAGTCTTTAATCTATGAGCTATCATAATCACTGTCTTATTCTTAGTTAAAGCATCGATAGCAGCCATTAATTTCTCTTCGTTTTCTGGATCAACATTAGCGGTAGCTTCATCTAAAATCACAATCTTAGAGTCTTTTAAGATTGCTCTAGCGATTGATAATCTTTGCAGCTCTCCGCCCGCTAAAGTGGAGCCACCTTCACCAATAACAGTATCTATGCCGTTTGGTAAATCATAGACAAAGTCGCAGCACGCTAATTTGAGGGCTCTATCAATCTCTTCTTTGGTAGCGTCTTCTTTTGCCATCTTTAAGTTATTTCTAATGCTATCGTTGAATAGATAAACATTTTGGAAGACAAAAGTAAAGTTTTCCATCAACGAGTCAATGTTATAGTCTTTAACATCCTTATTATCTAATAAAACTCTACCTTCTTGAACATCCCAGAATCTCGCCATTAAGTGACATAATGTAGTCTTACCAGAACCAGATGGACCAACAAACGCTACTTTTGTGTTTCCTTTAATCTTTAATGAAACATCATTAATTACTCTTTTCTTATCATAAGAGAATGAAACGTTTTGAAATTCAATATCACTTGTTTTGGTTTGGTGATTATCACCAGTGATATTCATTGTTTCTATACTTAAAATCTCATTAGCTCTAGTAACACAACGTTCAATAATTTTAGATAGGGTTGAAAATGTTCCCATTGAATCTAAGCTAGCATAAATAATATAACTACCAATAATCACTGTCATTGTTGTGGCTAAATCATTAGTACCATTTATACATAATAGAATTGCCACCACTGTCATAGCGACACCAATTAATCTGGTGATGTATGTTTGAATAGTGCCAACAGGAATCATCTTTAACTCTGCTTTAGAATATACTTTTCTCGCATATTCATTCGCGTCATCCATTCTCTTTGAATATTTGCCATATAAGTTATATGACTTAACTTCAGAAATACCTAAGACATAATCTAATGTATTACTCAAGATACCTAGATCTGCTTTTTCTTTTTCTGGAGCGAATTTCTTGCCTAAGTTTTTCATGATTGTGTTAAATGCTAAATAGATAATAATTCCACCCAAAGCAACTAAACCAATTCTCCAATCAAAGAAGAATAAAGCAATAACCACTATTAAAGTATTAATTAAGCCAGTCGTTACTAACATAACCACTCTAGTTGCAATATCACTTAATTGCTCCATTGTATTCGTGGTGACGGAAGTAATATATCCTAGTGAATTAGTGTTGAAATAACCCATCGGAACATATCTTAAATGTTCAGCAATTTCGATTCTCTTTTCACATGTTGAACCATATCCGCCATCACATTGAAGCATAGTAGAAGCATATCTAGATATGCAGCAAGCGATTAATGGAATAAGCATAATAAGGAGGGACTGCCAAATTGTATCTAGAGTAAATGTGCCCTCGAATATATTCTTAAATACCCACCAAATAGCAGGAAGCTTACTAGCTTCACAAATACCCATGATAACGGTTAATACAATAGCTAAATAAAATTGTCTTTTTCTTTTCTTTGAACAGAAGCCAAAGAACATCCTTAACATCTTAATCATTGATATCACCATCCTTTGCTTTAATGTGAGCGTTCCACATATTCTTATAAAGCTCAGATTTTTCTAATAATTCTTTATGCGTGCCATGACTTTCAATGACACCGTTATTGACTAAGAAGATATCATCACTATTAACAATCGTAGATAATCTATGAGCGATAACAATCAAAGTCTTTCCCTTGACTAGTTCCGCTAAAGACTTTTGAATAATGGATTCGTTTTCTGGATCAGTATAAGCAGTAGCTTCATCAAGAATAACAATTCTAGAATTCTTCATCATCGCTCTAGCGATAGAAATTCTTTGTCTTTCTCCTCCAGAAAGATGGGAACCACTATCACCAACCACTGTGTCATAACCTTGTTCAAGATTCATAATAAAATCATGGACACCACACTTCTTACAAATATCGATAACTTCTTTATCACTTGCGTTTAAGTTACCCATCCTGATATTTTCCATAATGGAGACATTGAATAAGTAATTATTTTGAGAAACATATGAGACTTCTCTGTTATAGTCCTCAAGCGTTAAGTCTTTGATATTGACTCCACCAATATAAATATCACCTTTATTTGGATCCCATAATGAGGCTATTAATTTTGCAATTGTGGATTTACCTGCACCACTAGGGCCAACAAAGGCAACTTGACTACCAGATTTAATATCCAAATTAATGTTATGCAATACTTCTTCATCTTTGTAGCCAAAGGAAACATTCTTAACTATGATGCTAGAATCCTTTGGTAACGCTTTGGATACTTGTGGTCTAGCAAGTTTTTCTAAAGAAACAATTCTGTCGATCTCTTTAAATATCACTTGTGCTTTAGAGATATCATCTGCATGTCCCATTGCATTAATAAGTGGAGCAATCAAACCAATAGACATCAAAACACAAATAATAAAAACATTAAGCGGGATTTGATTGTAATAATATAAAAGGCCACCTAAAGGTAAAATGGCGAGTAATGTGTATGGAGCAACCGACATCGCAATAGTAAAGGAAACATTGGAATTACGCATCCAATCCACAAAGCAACTAGCCCCTTCTCTTGCTGCTTTTTCAAACTTCTCATAGGAAGATTCGCTTTTACCAAAAGCTTTAATAACCTCAATACCATTGATATATTCCACAGCGGTATCGTTTAATATTTTTGTCTTCTCAATACAGTTTTTGTAATACTTCTCATAACCAATAGTCATGGTGAAATAGCTTATGATACCTATCGCTACTGGAATGAGCGAGAATAATCCCATTCTCCAATCTAGAAACATCAAATATGCAAATGTTCCTAAAAAACAAAGGATGCTTGATGTTACTTCTGGAATGATATGGGCTAATGTTGTTTCAGTAGAATCGATTCTTTCGCATAACGTGTTTTTTAATGAACCAGAATTCTCATCTTTAACATCGCCTAATGAGGCTAACGCTAATGAATCAGTCGCTCTTTTTCTTGTTGCTTTAATGATTTGAAAAGCTGCGATATGTGATAAAGATGTTGATAAGACATGAAATAGTCCTTTAATAAGGAATAAAACCAAAATCATGATGATATCAAAAAGATAATCGGTGAAAACATTTTGGTGATTAATAAGTTTTGTAATAATATCCGCAATAAAATAAAAAGGGATTATGCCAGATGCAACAGATATAATCGCTGCAAAAATACTGACTATGTAATACCTTTTCTTATCGCTAGCATAATCGAATAAGATTGGTAACAGTCCTCTCGTTTTCATATAACCTCCCACAAATACAAATAATTAGATAATCTTCTAGAATAAATATTTTTATTCTTTTGTTATTTATTAGTGTCAGCTAACATACGAGTTAGTCATGACTAACTTAATATATCACAATATTCATTCATAGGTGTATTAAAACGATAATTTTTTTATTATTTGTGTAAACGTCGTTAAATAACACTCTACCAACATTTTTTGTCTGAATATATGCTCTTTTCATAACGAAAGGAGCTTTTTATGTCACGGAAATACTATACAGATTTCGAGAGAATGGAAGCTGTTAAGAAATGGAAGGTATCAGGTCTTCCCGTTAAAACATTCGCTGACAGAAATGGTTTAAATAGAGAAACATTTAGAACATGGGTTGATGCATATCACGATATTGAAGGCAGATTTGTTAGATTAAATTTTGATGAAAATAAACCAAATGAATTGATTAAATCAAATGATGCGACGATGAACATATTAACTGATAATGAAATAATCAAGAAATCCCGCCACTTCTCTAGATTTGATCATTCGATAGTCGTTATTGAATATAAGAACCTTAAAATCACCACCTCTTTAGAACAAGCGATGGCAATACTAGATAAAATATTATGATTAGATTCGATTGTATAAACCAAATTCATCTTTATTCAGGACCAACAAGTATGAAGATGGGCATAATGAAAATACAACAACTTGTTGCTTTTAATTTTTCTCCCGCTGAGATTATTAATTCAGTTTTTATATTCTGTGCTAGAAACAAGAAAATGGTCAAAATCTATTATGAAAACGAATATGGCTTTTGGTTATTACAAAACAAAATCACCGCTGGTAATTTTAAATGGCCAGAAATTGGAGAAAGAATAAACATCGATAAAAGGCAATTAGATTGGCTTCTTAAAGGACTAGATGTCATAGAATATAAGCCAAAACCTAAATTAGATGTGAAATATTATTAATTAAAATTACTTTGTAATTTTAAAATAACTAAGATACAATAATATTATGAATCTAGAAGAAGCTTTAAGGTACATCAAAGAGTTAGAAGAGAAGACTAAAAAATTAGAAGCTGAGCTCTATAACGAAAGAAAAGAGAAGGAAAAACTTCTTTTAGCTTTAATCCATCAAAAAGAGAAAAAGAATATCGCTTATATTAGACAATTTGTTCCTAAAACAGAAAAGACTAATAAAGTAGTAATTAACGAAGTTGAAGAGATTATTAAAGAAGATAAAAAAGCCTCTCCTAGAAAGAAGAAGTTTGAAGATATCGATTTTGAAAAATATGTTTCTGATGTGATTGTTCTTAAACCAGATACTTTAGTTTGTCCAACGTGTGGCAAAGACTTAGTTAAGATTGGAGAAAAAGTTAGATATCAAATAGACGCTGATCCGATAAATGTAAAGGTCACTAAAATCATTAAAGAAACATATAAGTGTCCTGAATGTAATAAAAAAGATAACAAAGTTTACTATCCTATCGTTAATGAAGTGTTTGATGGATCTATATTAACTCCAGGATTCGCCGCTTATCTTGCTTACCATAAATATGAATTGGGTATTCCATTTAATCACTTAGAAAAGCATTTCGCTAATACGCTAGGTTTGCCAATTTCTAAATCAAACATGGCTGATTATATGGCTAAAACCGCGGAAGTGTTAACTCCAATATATGAAAAAATGAGGGAAGATTTGCTAAACACTAGTACAAAGGTTATACACGCTGATGAGACGACACTAACATTATCAAAACAAACTAATCCCGACAGAAAAAAGAGTTATGTATTCGTCTATGCATCAAGCTTCTACGAAAAAAATCAAATCCATATCTATGAATTTAATGAAACAAGAAGCATTGATCCAGAATCTAACTACTTAAAAGATTTTGATGGTTATATCGAATGCGATGACTACGCTGGATACGACAAATTAAGAAAAGCTAAAAGCAATATTAAGCTTCAAAGATGCTGGGCTCACGTAAGAAGAAAATACATGGATATTATTAAAGCTATGCCTAAAGAAGCTAGAAATAAATCTATTGCATTTAAGATAGTTGAAGGAATTAATTCGCTCTTTAAAATTGAAGAAAAAGCTCACAAAGGTAAACTATTTGGTCAAGATTTAATAGATTTAAGGCATCAAGAAGAGTTACCAATTATTAACGAGATTCATGATTTGGTATTTAATTATACTCCTAAACAAGGAAGTGCTTTTGAAGGCGCAATTAACTATACAAAGAAAGTATGGCATGATTTACTTCCATATTTAGATGAACCATATCTTGAACTTAGTAACAATCTCGCTGAAAGATGCGTCAAACCTTTTGTCGTAAATAGAAAAGTGTTCCAGACCTCTGGAAGTGAAGCTGGGGCTATTTATACAGTAAAATTATTTTCAATTATTAGAACTGCGATTATTAATGGGCTAGATTCATATCGTTACATCAAATATGTTTTAGAGAACATAAATAGTTCACCAATAAATGATTTACTGCCTTATTCCAAAAACGTAAGGACATTAATTTAACACCATTTAGTTGCTAGCAAGATTTCCACTCGCCACCTATAAAGTGGCTTTTAATTTAGATGAGTGTTATTTAACGACGTTTACTTATTTGTAGCACACGAAATCCTTAAACACAAAAAAAGCCCTGAATTATCAGGACTTCATCACTTTGTTTTTGCTCTATTTTCACCTAAATCCTTATGTTTTTGGATTTGGGTAGCGGGTATTTATGGTGGATCTGAGGAGGCTCGAACTCCCTACCTCATCGTTGCGAACGATGCGCTCTCCCAGGTGAGCTACAGACCCAAATAGGTGTATCCAGCGAGATATATAATAATCGAATTAATACATATTTTCAATAAAATCGAGTAGGGAGTTTTTGCTC
>DDQE01000030.1 GCA_002342545.1 Caryophanales bacterium UBA2450 | reverse complement strand
TGAAAATATCTTCAGCAGTTAAATGATCAATTGATTTGTTTTTAGGAAAAGATTTTCTTAGCTGCTTATTCATGTTTTCGACATTTCCCTTTTGATTACTTCTATAGGAATCACAATACCTTAGTTCCTTGCTCTCCAGTTAAATGAGAAAATTCAATTCCTAAAAAGCTAGAAAGAATTGATCTCTATCGGTAAGAATAGATGGGAATATCAATTTAAAATCATGTATCAAAAATACAGAACCAATATTTAAAATACCAAACGAATATATAGAGATCAGACGTTACGAGTTAGTAATTCATCATCGCAAAGATATATCCGCCATCAAGACCATGGACGATGATATCGTGCTTCAACAAGAAATTTACTATATAAGAAAAACGAAGCATAAGCTCCGTTATGGCATTTACATCAATTAGAGGATTTTATTCCTCTTTTTTTATGATTTTATGATGTCCGTGTATCGACAATTGACCTTAAAACCATGTCCGTGTATCGACATTTAAGGGCACGATTGATTGTCAAGACGCGTACGAATTGTATGTGTCTTTTGTTTTTATCTTATATATAAGATAATAGAAATCTAATCTTCTAACCTTTATTTTACTTGACCCAATTTTTTGATCTTTTTTAGGGCAACTCATATGCTTTAGAAAAACTGAGCAGACATGGATTGAATTCTTACTGAGCTGAAAAAGAAGAAAAATAATCATCAATTAAATCATGGTGTTTTAAATATTTTTTTAAAACGAAGACAACAAGAAAAACGTGCTCGGTTGTTTCGTTACCTTTAGAATCAATAATTCTTCTTTCAATTTTATAATCAAAAGGAATTGATGCCGAATTTACCATAAAAGACTTTACTCTTTTGAATCGTTTACCCTTTTCATATGCGTTATTTACTCTTTTATTGTATTCTTCAATACTATAAAAAATAAATTCATGGTCAAAATGTTTTATATAAGGCTTTTTATCAATATACTCATATTGGAAGTGAATCATTTGGGTCACAATTGCGTCTTTGTAGATTATCTTCTCATCATATAATTCTTCAAAAGTGATGCTTTCAGAATCTACTTTAATCCAAAGTTGATTGCCATATTTTTGCGAAAATAGTCGAGAAACCGGGACTCGATAAATGTTATCTAAGCAAAAACGCTTGCCAAAATCTAATTCCTCAGTCAAATACTGATTTTTGTTTTTTCCATCAAAAACCGCTTTAATATCATTCTTTACTCTAACGCTTAAAGAGGATAATAAATTGTATTGCTTCAACCTACCAAGTACCGATAGTAATTCTCTGTCGATGTTTGCAAGATAAATTGTTTTTTTAATTGTTTTATCGAAAATACGTGTTGGATTTAAACTAAGCAATTCAATTTTTGGTGTGATTTCAACCAATGAATTATCCAGATTCTTACCATAAATGTATTCAAGATAATCATAATTTGAATTTAAAATATGCCGTTTATTTTCATAAAAATTACTATATTTCAAAAACAAAAAATAAAAACTTCTAACATCTTTCTTTTCTACGCAACTAAAAATATTTTGGTGTAATCGCAATTGTTCACTTAGAAAAGTGTCGACAGAAAATAATCTGCTTTCAATCTGATTAAGAATGTTTAATGAATATTCTTGCTTTGCTTCTGTGATAGCATCTTTATCTTTTAAAATAATTAGTTCAAATAACACATAATATTCTCTTTGCTTCAATTCTTCGTAAAAATCATCATCAGTAAAAACATTATTTAACAAATCATGAAATAATTCTTTATCTTTAAGATACAAATCATAAAATTCTTCATTGAGAAAAGTGTATTTTTCATTTGAAGATGATTTATATATTTTTTCGCAAAAGATATTTATTTTTTGTTTTGTAATATTGTCGAGCATGTTTAATTGTGATTATAAATATTTATTTTGTGGATGAGATTAACTTACTAGATTCTACACTCAAATTTCTTTTCAAAAACTATTTAGCAAATAACCTATATCTGCTATTCAATTCTAGCAGAGCGTCTTTCCGAACTAGAAATTTTCAGATCAGAAAAAGATATATGTCGCTTTTACTAACAAAACCCTTTTGTATTTGGCAATTTGCCATTTAATAACACTTCTTTGGCTCGACTACCCGCTTCTTTAAATATGACACTTAACAATTCCTTCTGATTGAGAAAACACAAAGCATAAATTGGAAGCAAAATAAAGTTAGTTTTATATTCCCCTAAATAAGGAAGCATTGTTAAAAAGAATACTTTTTTGCCAGTTTTAGCGTATTCAAGAGAAGACGGATAATCTTCAAATCCACCAGACTTTACTTCAATAGCGGAATAATCATCTATCAATATAAATTCTAATTCGCTTTCTACAGGTTTCTTTTTATATGAATAGGCAAATGAATACGAGTTGGATTTCATGTCTTGGGCAATTATCTGTTCAAATATTCGACCAACACCATTCATTTTTGCGCCACCGTTATTATCCACCAAATTCAAAAAATCGTTCTTAACATCATCGAGATTTCTAACATCAAAGTAATCTTTTAATCCTTTAGGGGTATCTTCGAACTTTTTGTATTTTTCTAAGCTTTTCTTGATTAAAAGCCTCATAAAGCCAACATCGTTGAAATATGTTTTTGGTTCCTTTTGCTCGCTAATAGGGAGAGCCAATTCTTTGATATTCTTAACCAATAATCCGACATCACTGTCAATTATGAACTCATATAAGATTCTTTCTGGGTCATCGTTAAGCTTTTTCATTAATCTTTTCTTATCATTTTCTTTTAATCCAGATAAGAGATATTCAAAGATATTGATTCCAATATCAGTATTTAATTCATCTTCATAGTACTTTTCTGTGTCTTGAATATAATCATCAACTAAAGTTGAGATGGCATCCATGCTGTTTGAAACCATAAACCCATCATTATCAAAATATGCTAATACGGATTTAGGCATGCCTCCGATAAAGGAGTATTCTGCAAACTTTTTTAATAAATAGACATGATTATCTTCATCGATTGTTTTTGAAGAAAATATTTCATCTCTAACTGTTTCTATTCTTTTTCTATTTCCATCAGCGTATTCAATGAACTCCGCATAATTAATTGGATACATTCTTGAGTGAGTGATTCCGCCAGGCAACTCTTTAGTAAATTCTTCCAAATTTCCTATTTTCGCGCCTAGAAGCGAACCAGAAAAAATAAAACGAAATTCATCTTCTTCCATTAGTTTCGACATGATCGCTTTTATTTCTTCTTTTGCCATATTCTTTTTTAAATTTGAGATAGCTTGAATTTCATCAATAAAAACTACTTTGCAAATATCTAAATCAGCATATACTCCTGCATTAGCGAATAAATTTCTAATGAAGGAAGAGCCGCCTTCCGCTTTTCCAGAAATAATTGCTTCTTTAACTCCTGGGGTGGTTTCTATATTAAGGATTGGTAGTCTTTCATCTTCGTCAATTCTAAATTGACTTTTTAGAAAATGCTTAATCGATTCTGTTTTGCCAATTTGTCTTGCGCCTAGAATCATTAGAGCCTTGTTAGTACCTTTAAACCAATCAATAATTGTTTTATCTATGTTTCTTTTGATGTATTCTTCTCTTGCCATAATCGTTTACTCCATTAACAAAAACGCCCATATTGGAAGAATCCACGCTTTATCGATGTGTCTTGAAGATGTATAGCCTTTATCCACAAGAATAAAAGGTTTATATGTTATACCTTTTTCTCTAAAATAATCAAATTTGGCAGCACTTAAAGATGAAGAATTTGTATCTCTAAGTTTGATATCTATAGCCGAAGGTATTTGATCATCGAAAACAATATCAATAATTCTGTTTGCATCTAAAACTAATCGATAAGGCTTATAACCATTTCTTACGCCATTTGAATACACTATTGATTCTATGGCATGTTCTCTATTGGTTTTACTACCCCAGATGTTTTCAAGTCCTGGATCGCATAAGAATAAATCGCAATATTCAAAATTAACTTGCTCGCCTTCTATTGGAAGCACGCCGATAATACCTATCTTTGCAAGAATATTTATTGCTCTTTTGAATCTTTGATAGGTTCCATTTTGTGTAATAGAAGAAAAAACATACCTCTTATATATGGAACTTCTTTCATTAGAAAAGTTATCTAACAACGAAGTCAAACTATTTGAAAATGGTAAGTTATTGACAAAAGAATTTATTTCGTTTTTTATCCTGAGCAGTTCCTTATCTGCCGCCACCATTCCTTTGGTAAGCAAAGTTTCAACAACAGAAGGAAATCCACCAAAACGAGAATATTCTTCCCAAGCATTTTCAAATTTATCAATAAATGGCAGTTTAGTCCCTTCTTCATTGAGCAAAACCGTTAGCAAAGAATCAATCATGTATTTATTAAATTTAACATTGCAGTATTCCTTAAAAGATAAGGGTTTTACTAACATTTTATGCATAGAGCCAACAGGCAAAAACCTTATATTATTAAATACATACTCTCCATAATCGCTAATTAATATGTAACGATGTTTAGAATTAGAACAAAGCGATTTTAATTGGACAATAATTTCATCATTAGGCATTATTCCATCAATGACAATTAATTTTTCTAAACCGTCATACATAAGTTTATTGACAATCGCTAAAGATGTATCAAATGTCGTTGATTTCGCCTCGTTAAATATATCTTTAATATTTTTATATTTTTTTTCATCTAAAAAAGTATTGGGTATATTTCTATCTTTAAGCCAATCTTTGATTAAACGAGTTTTGCCAACTTCTTTAACCCCCAAAACAAGAACAGCTTCTTTTCTATTGCTGCTCCACCATTGGTCAAGTTTTTGGAAATAATCTTCTCTAATAAGGTTCATGTTTGTATTTTATAAATAAAAATCAATTAAGTCAACAATATTTGCTGATTTACTATGATTTTTCTAAAGCATATTTGCTGATTTACTATGATTTATATGTAACACTTTTGCTGATTTACTATGATTAATGAAACATTCCCTAATCAGCAATTACCTTTATGATTAATTCCTTTATAAGTTACACACATGTTCGTTAATAATTTCAGTTGGTTTAGTGGTGAAATGTTCTTCTCTATTTTTATAGATGTTTAAAAAGCATTACTAGAGTTTTTGCTTTCAGCTTTGCTGGCTTCCGAAATAAAAGCGTCATAATTTTCTAAATCCCAAGGAAATGGGACTTTTTTAACATTTTCTCCATAAATTGTTTTAAAGTCATTCTTCATCGAAATGATGTTGTAGTGATTTGCTTCCCATTTTGCTTTTCTTGTTTCGGTTTCTTCTATGTTGATATGGTCTTGTTCATCATTATCTGCGATTAACATAAAGACTTCAGTTTTATATTTTTCGTTACTCTTACAGTAATTATGCATCGCTTCATCCCCACTACTATTACCAAAAGAAAGTACAGGAACTTTACCAATTTCTTGAGAAATTTGTTTCACTTTATTGGTCTTTAAATTTTTAATAATTAATTCATCAGTACGAATAAGATATTCATCTGATTTCATTGTGTAATCAACACCATCTTGATCACCTTGTCCGCTCGATTTAGTAACAACATCCATACCAATAATTTTATTAGATGGAATGCCAATTGATTCAGTTATAGAACGACAAATATATCTATCAGAGCCAGAAACAACATAATAATCAAAATTATTATCTTTTAAATAATCAAATACTTCTAACATTGGTTTATAAAAACTTGTAGCGAAGGTCATACCAGTAAATCCATAAGGAGTATTTTTGGCGTATTCTTTAACATAGCGATCAAATTCTGCAACGCTCATCCCAGCATAAGCTTTAGCAGCAGCGTAAGCGTGTCTCATATCAAAGTGATCAGGAAGTTTAGTGCCTTCTCTAACAAAATCTCTAATTTCTTGAGCAACTTCTTTAACTTCAACTGGACAAATATCTTTATAATCAGGGTCTTCTAAAGCGCGATATTCTAACAAATTATATTCAAAATAAGTTGGATATAATTCTCCGATAAATGTTCCATCCATATCAAATGTTGCAATTCT
Source organism: Caryophanales bacterium UBA2450 (assembly GCA_002342545.1). Classification (GTDB taxonomy): domain Bacteria; phylum Bacillota_I; class Bacilli_A; order RFN20; family CAG-826; genus UBA2450. Next base: position 3,538 of record DDQE01000030.1, on the reverse strand, counting down.
ATCTTCTACTGGAATAAAGTTTTTTGAATTAGGATTAGTTACATCTTTAACATAATCCATTAATAACTTTAATGAGCCAGTGGAACTTTCATCGGTTTTCCATAATTTGAAATACTCTTTGCTAGTAGAGTTATTAGAGCAACCTGCTAAACAAGCAATTGCAGGAAATATAGCAAATAAAATTGTTCTTTTCATAGTTAATTACCTCTTAAAATATTATGACAAAATTAAAGAAAAAACTCACTAAATTTTAGTGAGTATTTTTAAATTTTTGGCGGAGATTTAGGGATTTGAACCCTAGCGAGGCTTGCACCTCCTATCGGTTTTCAAGACCGACCCCTTCAACCACTTGGGTAAATCTCCATTTTGGTGGACCCAGTAGATCCCGACACTACAACAACTCCGTTATGAGCGGAGGGCTCTTCCTTTGAGCTATGGGTCCATAGCGTTATGTATTATAGCAAAACGCTTAAATATTAACTATTGATTTTTTTCTTTCTCCAATTCATTAGCAAGTTCAATCTGGTCTTTTAGTGACCGATCAACAAATTCCTTTATTTGATCTTTTTTATATTTTCGACCAGTTAAAACTAAAATAATACCTATCACAATAAATAATAATTCTCTTACACGGTAAACAATATATAAAGGACCAAGTACAGCTTCTGACGCTGATTCTCCGATTGCGAAATTAACCGCCATCTGAGTACCTAATTCCCTAGATCCTGCCTGCATAGGAATAACGAATAATAAATTACCCATTAAAGAAGCAGTCGACATGATTAATAATCCGTCAAAATAATTAACAGGAATTCCAATAGGAACAAAATAATAAAGAATCAAGAAATATTCTAAGGCTTCAAGTAATCTAGTTAGATATTGAAGTAGCATCACAGAAATAAATCTCCAAGTCTTATTCCTAAAGGCTCTAATATTATTATCAATTTCAATATAAGAATCTTTGTGTTTTTCAACATATGGAGCAAGCTTTTTCTTTAACAATGGGATTTTTGCTAATAATCTCATTGCTGGATAAGCAAAGCCAATCTTTTTAAAGATAAAGAAGGCTAAAGTTAATAAAAATAAAACGCCACCAGAAATGCCTAAAATTAAAGAGACCCATAAAGGAGCAGAATGGCCAAAAGCGTGATAAATAGCAAATAAAATAACCCCAGTAATCCAAAGCAAGAAATGACCGACTGCATAAACAATGGAGAATGTTAAAGTAGATGAGGCTGCCCTTTCCACTGGAACATATCTTTTTAAAGCCATAATACGATATGGCTCACCACCAACTAAACCAGCAGGAGTGACATTGTTTAAAGCAAATCCAGCTGCGCATATACGCATCATTGAATGCATTTTTACTTTTTTAGAATCTTCGCATAAGATAAGTTTATAACTTAAAGCGTGTAAGAAATAAATGACTATCCAAACTGAAATAATCGCTGCTAATAAGCCTAAAATTCTTGGGCTAAAAAGCATATTCCAAGGGGTTTCTCTAAACCAATTATTTTTCCAGGCAAGTAAAACAATTCCACCAATACCTAAAGCAAAGAAAAGGATACGCCATCTAAATTTCATTAATTAAATCCTTCTTCTAAACATCTTTTGGCGAGTCGTTCATGCTTGATGAGTAAGAAATATTTTAGTGCTTCTAATATAATTACGTTCACAGGGAAAATCCAGAAAGCTTGGTTAAAACACATTAAAGTTAATAAAGTAACAGTTCTAAAATTAAAGACTAATAAGTTAGATAACCAGACGTATTTATTGACACCTTTTTTCCACATCTCAGAAACTTTTTCTGGGATCTCTCCACCATTATCAATAATTTTTTGATGTAGCTTTTGGAAATTAGGAGTCATCTTCTCTTGGTTTTTAGTGTAAGTAATATAGGAGTTATACACTAGTCTAGGGAAGAATTTATTTGGCGCTAATTCATCAACTTGTTTCTTTAAATCAGCAGTTGTGGACAATTCACTATGTGAACTGCCTGTAATATACATATATTCATTTTTAAGATAATCAGCAACCCTAGCTTGTGTCGCATGGAAATATACACCTACTGGAACAGAAATAAAGAAAATCCAACCATTCCAAGGAATATTAGTAAATGGGATATTATCCCAAAGCATAATATGAATCGAAACTGCGACATAGATAGCGAAATAGACTACTCCATCAGAGAAGCCGTCAAAACATCTTCCATATAAAGATCCGCCACCTCTTAATCTAGCGATTTGTCCATCTGCACAATCAAATACATATGAAAATAAGACTAGAAAACAGCCAATACATAAAGGCCAAATCCAGCGATATGGGAAAGCTAAGAATGTTGCACCTGTAATACCAATAATCATTGAGCAAACTGTCGCAACATTAGGACTAAAGCCTAATTTATAGAATAGTTTTGCAATTGGCAAAGAAATCTTTTCCATGACGTAAGCATCCATTGGATCGTTGATGTTACGTGCTTTTTGTAATTTTTTTTGTAATTCTTTTTGTTCTGATACTTTTGACATAGCGTTATTAATATACTCTCACAAACTAAAAAAATAAATATTATATTTTTTAAAATTCGGTAATCGCACAGAAAATATAACCAAACGAAATTGCGATTACCAAACAAATTAACACTACTAATCCAGCTTTTTTAAGTGTGGTCTTACTCTTTAATAAAACCATCATACCTAATCCAGAATTTACTAATAGTCCCGCTAATAAGGCTCCAAAAGATAATCCACCACTAAGATAAAGTTCAGATAATAAAACACTAGAGGCACAGTTAGGGATAAGGCCTACTAAAGAAGCATATATAGGAGTTAGATATCTATTTGAAGTTAAAAAGTTAATAAAATTATCTTTCCCCACACTAGCGATAATGAGTCCTAAAGAAATATTAATCACTAGTACATAGGCGAATATTTCTAAAGAATGCACTAGAGGATGAATTAAATGTTTATGAATTTTAGTGTGTTCGTGATGATGCTCATGACAAATAACATCAGTTAATTCTTCTTCCGGCTTATTAATTTCTTGTTTTCGATAGATTAAATCAATTAAATAACCAATCACAAAGCCAATCACAAACTTACTGGCAATAAGAGGTAAAACCCAAATTGTCTTTTCACTTGGCTTAGTAAGTAACACTAATATAGCCTCATCACTACAAGATAAAAAGACCGCTACTAAAGTACCAAATGTAATATATCTTTTGATATATAAGTCACCCGCTAAAACTGAGGTTCCACATTGAGGAATAATTCCAAATAATGAGCCTAATAAAGGAGACAACTTTTGATTTTTAGTTAAAAACTTAGATAACTTATCCTCGATAAAAGATAGTAAAAGATGAAATGCAAAAACAAATGCTAATACTAGTGCACTATCTTTTAATGCGTCTAACAATACATCTTTTACAATATCCCAAGTCATAAGAAATAAAATTTGCTTTATATAATATATAACTTAAGTGAATACTATTCAAACAAAAGGAACGAATATGACTATAAAAATAAATTAAATAAGTGAAGTC
>DDQE01000040.1:238-12893 GCA_002342545.1 Caryophanales bacterium UBA2450 | reverse complement strand
CATGCCTGTCAAACAGAAAAAAGCACCGGTTGGTGCTTTTATTTTGCCATTAATCCATTAATGAATGGAACTTCGATATTAGGATCTAATCTTGGGAATAATGGATTTCCCTTAACAGTTTTAAGATTATCTAATAAATGTTTATCATTAATGTTTTCATAACCACTACTAGTAAGACCTAATTGTTCAAAAGCTTTGTCAGAAGCAGTAACTAATACTGGGTGATAGAGTCTGCTAGCCACATAAATTGCTCTAGCAAGATGATTCATCACACTAGCAAGTTCATCTTTTTTAGCTTCGTCTTTAGCAAGAGCCCATGGAGTTGTTTCATCAATATATTTATTTGCTCTATTAACTAATTCATTAACATAGATAATCGCATCAGTAATCTTTAGATCATCCATCGCTTTTTCATAGCTAGAAATAGTAACATCAATCATGCTTTCTAAAGATGCATCAAATTCGTTAACTTGGCCTTTATATTCAGGAATAACTCCATCAAAGTACTTGCCAATCATTGAGATAGTTCTATTTAATAAATTACCATATGAATTAGCTAAATCAGCGTTAATTCTTTCCACAAATTGTTCAGGAGAGAAGCTACCATCGCTACCAAAGTTAATTTCTCTAGTAAGATAATATCTTACTGCGTCCACTCCATAACGTTCTACAAGTGGATATGGATCAACGACATTACCTTTAGATTTAGACATCTTAGAATCTTTCATCATTAGTAGGCCGTGGACAAATTCTCGATCAGGTTTTCTTAATCCTAATGATTCAAGGAACATTGGCCAATAAATCGCATGGAATCTAGTAATATCCGCTCCTAAAATATGGATAATTTCTGTATCTTCGTCTTGCCAGAATTTTTTAAATAATTCTTCATTATCAGAGCAATAGCCTAAAGCAGAAATATAATTAGTTAAAGCGTCAAGCCAAACATAGACAACATGTTTCTTGTTTTCTAAAACCGGTACGCCCCAAGAGAACGATGTTCTAGAAACACATAAGTCTTCTAATCCTGGCTTAATGAATGTATTAATCATTTCATTTTTACGAGATTCTGGAATCAAGAACTTTGGATTTTCGTCATAGAATTTTAAAAGTGAATCAACATATTTTCCTGTTTTAAAGAAATATGCTTCTTCTTCTGCCTTTTGTACTTCTCTATTACAGTCTGGACAAATATGGTCTTTGCCAACTTGAGTGTCTGTCCAGAAAGCTTCACAGTATCTACAATACCAGCCTTCGTATTTACCAAGATAAATATCGCCTTTATTTAGCATTCTAGTAAATACAGTTTGAACAACGTGTTCGTGTCTAGCTTGGGTGGTTCTAATAAAATCATCATTAGTGATTTTTAATAAATCCCAAAGTTTATAGAAGCCTTCCACTATTTCATCAACAAATGCTTGTGGAGTAACTCCTTTAGCTTCAGCGTTTTTTTCAATTTTTAAGCCGTGTTCATCAGCGCCAGTAAGGAAATAAGTTTCATATCCTCTTTCTCTTTTAGAACGCGCTAAAACATCACAAAGAGTTGTGCAATAAGCATGGCCAATATGTAACTTGGCGCTTGGATAATAAATTGGTGTAGTAATATAAAATCTTTTCTTCATAAGTGTAAAAAAGAACCGGCGAGCCGGTTATTTTCTTATTTAAGTCCGTATTTACGGTTGAATCTGTCGACACGTCCGTCTGCTTGGACATATCTTTGTTTGCCAGTGTAAAATGGGTGGCAATTAGAGCATGTATCAACTCTAATTTCTTTTTCAGTAGATCCAGTTTCAAATGTTGCTCCGCAGCTAACGCATGTAACTGTGCATCTGTGATAAACTGGGTGAATTCCTTTTTTCATTTTTTCTTTCTCCTTCCGCCTAGGACTGTTCTTCGCCTAAGAAAGTTTGCTTAATGATATTACAAGATTATGTTGCTAATAGCAATATAAAATTAATCAATTCTTAAAAGCATCTTTGGAAAGTATTCTCTCCAATCTCTTTCATTATGTTCTTTATCAGAATCATAAATAAGTTTTATTTGCTCATGAGAATAGCCTTTATCTAAAAGATAATTGTACACTCTTAATGTAGTTTCAACGAAAATTCTTTCAAATCCTTGTCCGCCGATATAGAAATAAATTTTTGGAAGCGAGTCATCAACTTTTCTATCTAGATAAGTTTTGAAATTATCCCATCTAAATAAGAAAAATGCTGGCGAAAAAGATAAGCAGAACTTAAAGTCGTATTTATATTCTACCGCCATATAAAAGGCCATTAATCCACCCATAGAAGAACCGCCAACTCCAGAATAATCTGAAATTGTATAGAAAGTTTTATCAATGTCTGGCTTTACAACATTCATAATAAATCTACCTAACTTATGGGCATACCCATCTCCATGAGGTGGATATTTTTTATTTCTTTTTATTCCGGTTGGGCTCATTTCTAAAGAGCGATCAATATCAGTTTCAGGAGCGTCAATTCCTACAACGATATACCCATCATTTATTCTCTGCTCAATCATAAATTCGATAGATTCATCAATTCCCCATTCGCCCACAAAAGAGGTATAGTCATCAAATAAATTCTTACCATCAAACATATAAATGACTTTAAATCTATGGTCTGGATTATGAAAATCATAGGTTGATGGAATATAGACTCTTATTAACCTATTGGTAAATGAATTATTAGTGTCTATATGAAAATATTTATAGTATACTCTAGCATTAGGATGAATGGTGTTTGGTTCTCCTAAATATCTCTCATATCCATTTATATAATTCATAGCGATTTATTCCTATTTTTTATTCGTTTATTGCCTTAGCAGGATCTTTTCTACTTGCTAAAATTGAAGGAATTAAGGCGGAAATTACCGCAGTTAATATACCTAGGCCGATACAAATTGGAGCTACCCACCACTGGTATCCTTCTAAGTCAAATTTCACTGTAGAAATAAGATAGAATTTGTATTTATAAATGGCATTAGTGATAATAACATTAACTGGACTAATAATTATTAAAGTTACCAAAATACTTAGTAGTCCACCGAATAACCCACAAAATAGAGATTCAGTCTCAACCATAACCGCAATATCTTTTCTTCTAGCGCCTAGTGATCTAAGTAGACCAATTTCATTAGTTCTTTGTCTAACAGAAATAAATGTTAATATCGCGTTAAGAATCGCACTAACTAATACTGAGATAATAGCAAATACATATAAGACAGAAGTCATTAATGATAACGCACCATCAAATTGCACACTTGCATTTTCTAAATAGTCATATCCAGATACACCAGTTGGCTCAATTGAATAATCAAAGATATATTTCTTAAAATAGTCTTTAATTCTGACTCTGCTATTATAGTCAATAGTGTAATAGTCTAATTCAGTCACTTGTTCTAGTGAACCAAGTTCATGAAGACTCTTTTCATAATAATAAACTTGAGATCTAGTAGCGGTATCTCTGAAACCTCGACCATCTAATACATTACGGATATCACCTGCTTTATATGTATCTATCGTTTTATCACTTCCAGATACTTTTACGTGAGCAGACAAAGAAGTCACGACATTTAATTTAGTTTCGTTTTCAATAATTAAACTAAATAAACGTTCATTGTCCATTCTTATTACTTGTAAACAAGTAGATTCAATATGCTCTCGATTTTCTTCCTCTGTGATTGGAGAATCAGATAACCAGACTTCACCCACTCCATGTTTATTATCCCATTCACCTTTTTTTACTACGGTACCACTAATTTCAAATTTCTCACCGTTATCAACAAAGATAGTTGGATAATTAACATTAGCAGAGCTTAAATCCAAACTATTAATTCTATTAATAGCTTCACTAACATTAACTTTAGTATAGCCTGAGGGTTCTAAGTCGCCACTATCAATTCTAATAGTAGGAACTTCTCCTGCTTTCTTTTGATCAATAACAATATTAGAACTATTAGCGTCATTTAATACTTTTTCTTCAAATGCTGGAGTATAAATAATTCCTTGTCTTAAAGCAACTCGATCATATTCTTCTTTTTGTCTTAAAATACCAGTAATCTTTAATTCGAAATTAGAACCTTCATATAACTGTTGAGCATTTTTATAAGTTATATGATATGTATTATTGGTGTCGTTTTTAACGTAATAGGAAATATCGGGATTACTTGATTGAGTTGGGATGTATTTAAATGTTTTATTTAAAACATCATCAAAAGAGAATGTCACATCAGAAACTACCGAAGTATTAACATCAAAACCTAAAGAATATAAGTAAGATACATTTACACGATTTCTATCGTCCACTACTAAGGCTAACTCATTTGCTTCTTTAGGGAAATTTCCTTTTAAACAGTCATATTGTCTATCGATAAAGTCAATATCTTTAACACCTTTATAAAAGTAATAATAAGAAGCAGGAACTTCAGTATAAGTAGTGTCATTTCTTTTTGTAAATAAATGGAAATATGTCGTCGAACGTTCAAAATTACCTAAATAGTAATCTGATGGCATTGAACGCATATAGTTTAAAAATGCTTCACTCATATAGTCATAGTGATATAGTTTGTTATAATTTGAATAATCAGCAATCACTATTTCTTCATCTGAATATGGAGGATATTTAGAAGCATCCCATTGCGGGTCAGTATTCGTATAAGAAGAAAAAGATACAGGGTATTTTGAAAATGATTCAGCCTGTACTTTATCAAAAACATGTTGAACACTTGAAGAAACCGAAAGAATTAAAGACACTCCTGTTAAGCCAAGAGCGGCGGCTACAACAATAGAAATTGTAGAAAATTTCTTAACAATTAAATTTTTTAATCCCCACTTTAAAGTAGTTTTACCAGGAATAGAAACCTTTTCTAATTGTTTTGGATTAGTAACTACTTCGTTTTTAATTGGCATAGAGTCATTAACGATTTGTCCGTCTTTTAATTCAATTACTCTGTCTGCGTATTTACTAGCGTACTCATTATTATGAGTAACCATCACCACTAAATGGTCTTTAGAGGCCTCTTTAAGTAATTCCATAATAGAGGTACCAGTTTTACTATCTAAAGCACCTGTTGGTTCATCCGCTAAAACGACAGTAGGAGAGCCGACTAACGCTCTAGCAATAGCTACTCTTTGCTTTTGTCCGCCAGAAAGGGCTTTAGGTTTATCATATTTCTTATCAAATAAATCAACGCGTTTAAGAGCCTCATCTACTAACTTATTAATATCTTTTTCTTTGCTATGAGAAATTTGTAATTTAACTGCAACATTATCTCTGACGTTTAGATGTGGAAGTAAATAACAATTTTGTAAAACAAAACCAATCTTTTGGTTTCGATATGAATCCCAATCTTTATTAGAAAACTCATTAACGGATAGCCCATCCACTATCATATTTCCACTAGTCGCTTTATCTAAGCCACCAATGATATTTAACAAAGTGGTCTTGCCACTTCCAGAGGCGCCTAAAATAGCTACAAATCCTTTATCAGGCAAATCTAAAGAAACATTGTTTAAAGCCACAACATCTTCTTGTGATTGTTTTCTGGTATAGATTTTAGAAACGTTTTTTAAGACTAACATATTAATTATCTTCTTTAGGGATTCCAATGTTATCGATAGTTATTAAGATCATCACCAACATATGGAGAATGAAAGGATATCGGAATTAAAAAATTTTAAAGCATTCATAATTATTGTTCTATATTAACATTTTTGAAAAATATGTTAAATACGACAAATAAATAAAAGGCTATTTCTAGCCCTTTATCTTTGATTTAATGGTTCTATACCAAAGTTAGGAAATCTATAAATCGTATTAATGAAATTAATACATCCTAATCAAACAATAATAGAACTGAATGCTTTCAACAAAACTTGGATGTGAGAGATTACCAACACTATTAAATTCACTGAAGCCCCAGTTTTCTGGATTTCTCCAGTGGCCATGATCTTCATTATAATTGACAAATCTATTCATATATCCAGAGGCAGTAACATTCATGATATTTTCAATATCGCTGAATTCACCTTTTAAGCCCCAGCCACGATAATATTTAAGTTCACGTTTTGAGCTTGTTGGGAACCCTGTAATCTTTTCGTTAAGTTTGAAATAATCTGGATTTTTATCATTGTCATTTTCTTTAGTAAAACTTCTAGAACAATAGGCGAAAAATTCTCCTTCGGTGTGAGTGCCTAATTCTTTAAAACCTGTATAAGCATAGACAAATCGATTTGTCGCGCAGATAGCTTTAGTAATGTCGTCCTCATTTGTGAATTCTCGTTTATTGATATTGTTATTATCAATCATGTAGTTCCTAATGAGACCAAGCTTATCCTTTAAATAATTAAAATTAGAATAAGATGGGAAATTCTGCTGTTTACGAATTAAGAGAACTCTCATATCTTCTAAGCCAAATAAATATGGCTTGACCGAACTCATTGGTGTGACATTATCCATATTTGATTGAAGCTTTCCTCTAATTTCGCCAGAGGCATCAGCGATTTCAAAGTTTTGCCACTTTCCTTCTTTATTTTTATCGCTAGTCGCTTTAAAACCAGTCATTATTTGGCCACCACGTACCCAGCTTTCGCTGACGTAGCAGTAATCAAGTTTAGCATCGGTAAAAGAAAGTTTGCTTCTTTCTATAACTGCTCTTTTTTCTGCTTCACCTTTCACCATTTTGTTTTTATTTAGGTAAGCAATCGAAGCTTTATAGGCTTTAGTTAAATCGCCATAAGAAGAAATATCTGGATCAATTGCGCAGATTGTTGTCGCTAGGTTATAAATTTTAAGCAAACGATCAGCAGTGGTGATACGGTAATTATGAATCTTATCTTCTGCTTCGGATTGGAAACCATATGTAAGTTTGAGCATCTCGTAGTCAATATCAGCAGCAGCGCTAGTATAACTTCCAGTGCCAGAGAAACGTTGCATATAATCAACAGCTTGAAGAACAAAGGATTCGCCATCAACGTCACATAAAGCTTCACGTTCGGCAAAAAGATATAAAGCACGATAGATATCTTTTGCAACTGCTTCAAGTTTTGCATCGTCACTAACATCAGGAATTTGGCTACCACTCCATTCGTTTGTGGAGAAGGTGATAAGATTGTTTTTAATCGCGTCTTTAATGTCGCTAAGTGCAGCCTCTCCTACTACCTTATCGACTGTTTTCTTATTTTTATATTTTGGAAGTGTATTATCTTTGAAAGTGTTTTTTAAATTGTCTTTGCTTCCAAAAGAGAAAGCATATGAGGAGACAATAGTTCCTTCGTCAAATGTTTCATTAAAGCTATCATCATCAAGTAAAATTGTTGATGTTTTTTCAAGTTCTCCCTTTTTATTTTTACCTTCTACAATGACAACGTTATAGTCATAAGGCGCTTTATATTTATTTGATTTTTTATTAGTGTTTCCATCAAAAATAGATGTGAGATAACGATTGGCAACAGTAAGTATTTTCTTTTCATATTGTGTAACTTTTGCATCTTCAGATTGGAATTCTAGTTGACGCGCACGTAACGCGATGAGTTTATTTTCATCAGAATTAAGTCTTTCTCTTAAAAGTACCATATCAGTCTTATAAGAAACTTCTGATAAAGTCTTTTCCATTCTTTTTACAGTTTCATTAATTCCCGAAACAACATTAAGAATTTGTTGTAACATGGCTGCAGTTGGATCAAGAGCAGCAGTAACACCAGCAAGACCAAGCGCTCCTAAAAGCACACCAATAATACCACCACACGCAAGCTTGCTAAGTTCTGAAGCAGCGAGTTCAAAAGCGACAGTAAGAACAGTCAACACTGTTTGAACAGCGGTATTAGCAGCGCTAATCGCTGTGGCTTTATCTTCTAAAGAAGCGTCATACGCATATCGAACATATGTATCATCCATATCCGCTAAGCTAGTTGGAGTGACATATCTAAAGACCACAGGTCTCATTAATCTATTTTCTTCGGAATCAACTTGATAATAATCACATCCAAATTCGATGCTAGATCCTACTACTGTAAATTTATTTCCGTTAGGATAAGAAACATCAACAGAATCAATAGTGAGTGTTCCATAAACTGGGTAATCAATTTCTTTTTCCCAAGTTAATCGATATCCTTTTCCAACTTTAGTAAGAGTAGCCTCATCTATAGGAAGTAATTCTTCTTCGTCTACATCAGCAATGAATTCTGCATCAATTGTAAGAGCGGACTTATCTAAAGAAGTGAGTTCTCCATCAAATGAATAGAGGTCAATACTAACTTTTTTATTTTCATTAGACGCAATCGCGAACACTTCTGGTTCATGGAAATCAAAGGCTACTTCTTGGTTAAATTCACCACCAATTGAGATTGTAAGTTGTTCAAGTTCGGCGATAACTTCAGTTAAGGAATTATATTCTTCTGCATCTAAGACATATGAAGCGGTTTTTGTTTCCGCGACATAATGTGCTTCATTAATAGTAAATCCATCGATTAATGTCACATCTTTAAGTGAGAAATCTTTTTTAATTTCACAGTCAATTAATGCAACATCGAAAGAGAACGTTTTATCATCCTCATTAAATCGAACAGAATTTTCTACTAAAGCAGCACTTGGATATAAAACACGATAAGAGAAGGCTCCTCCTCTATTTTCAACGAAGGTGCTGTTATCAAAAACAATCGCACCACTTTCTTCACTAACAGGATAACCACTAGTTTCTAAAATGATAACGCCCTCTGTATCGGTGTGAATATCTTTAACAATCCAATTTTCAAAAGAGCCAAGTAAAGATATATCTTCAACATCGAAATCTTCACTTAATGTGAGTTCCTCGTATTTAAAGACAAATGTATGATTATAGTCATAACCACCAACATAATCGGCACCAATTTGCTCAAATTTACCTTCACTTAATGTAATTACAGATTCAGAGCCGGAAAAAGAAGCATAAGCCATAACTCTTTTATCAGTAGCGTAAGGGGCAATAATCGCTCCAAATGAGGAATTTTTAAAGGCTTTAGGAATAGTAATTTCAATGGCACTACCAGAGGAAACAACATTAGCAGAGTAATCGGAAAGAGAAACAGCCTTAATATCTTCATATGATAAAATCTTATCTTTAACATCTTTTTTAGGTAACTCTAATCCCATATCACGAATAAGAATCGCATCTTTTGTGAAGTTGGAATTAAATGTCACTCCTTCTGCTTCAAGACGCACAACTAAATCGCGCTCGTGTGAGACAATCAACGAATTTAGCGGTATAGCATTTTCAATAGCCTGATTATCAATGACCCATGAATGGTTATCAGGATCGGCCTTGCCACATCCAGATAGGACCATCGTTAACGAGATAAGAGTAATTGATAATTTTTGTATGTGTCTATTCATATGGACACCTCCTAGTTTTAATTATTCACGCGCATAGCATAAATAAATTTGTGAGTTATACTCACTAATAAAGTAATAAATCAAAATAATATATTCAATATAAAAGATACAAAACTATACTTTTACATATTTAAAGTAAACTTATTTGTTTTATAATAGAAAAGTAGAAAGATATATAGTTATGGGAAATATAGTTAAAACTAAAAAAGAATTCGCAAATGCTTTATTTGGATTATTAGAAAATAAAAACTACCACGAGATCACAATTAACGAGATATGCGCTGTAGCAAATAAAACAAAAATGACTTTTTATAAATACTATAAAGATAAAGAAGCCTTATTAGCGGAAGCCTCTATTGATTTAATCAATACAGAATATAATGAGGATTACGCTAAGATATTAAGAAAAGAAAAAGATATAGAAGAAATTGAATATCAATCTATAGTGGCTACTTATAACTGGGTAGGAAAACATTATAATCAAATTGCTAATCTCACTTATAAAGGTGAAACTCTTCCTCTAGAGATATTTAAAACTGCTTTATTTAACAATTACAAAGCATATATGTCTGAAATAGTAAATTCTGGAGGTTATGATATTCCTAGCGATTATATAGCAATCTTCTTCTTTGAAGGATTATATAATTCATGTATTTACTACGCTGAACAATTAAAAACTAATAAGAGTAAGAAAAAAGTAAAAGAAGACATTAAAAAGATTTGTCGTTTATTAGCTAAGATTAGTATGTCAATGACGAAAGTAATGTAATTTCTAGTTATAAAAAAGTGCCGAAATCTATCGACACATTTATACGATTTTGGCTCCATTGACCATCTATAATACAAATTCGCACCACTATAAATTTATTTGTACCCTTGTAAATTTATTCGCACCCATGATTTGGTATAATAATATGACGCAAAAATAACAGATTTTTGTTAGTTTCCAAATAAAGAACCATTATATTTTCTTATGAAAATTACTGTCAAAATGATCGATATGGCAAAAGAAATAGCAAATGCAACCAATGTCCAAATGATAATAAATTCTTTTCGAATAATTAAAGAAATGATTCCAGTTGAAGCCATTGATATAGCGGTTAATGCTAAAGACAATCCCACTGATAAGCCAAATTTCTTTTTATCAACCTCTTTAACATCATTTCTATGATAATCATGAAGCAAATTAATGAAACCAAAGCAAAGCAAAATAGAAAATATAAGCAATATTATTCCACCCACTAAAAATGAAATGCCATAAATAATCATATTTTTCTTTATTATATAGTACCTTTTTATTTTATAAAAGATACACATATGATAAAGTAAAGTTGTCCGTATATTTAGACCACTGGCCTATGAACTAGTTAATATGAATATTAACAAAGTCGACCATACGCAGGTAAACTGTGGCCAATGGGTATGTGGACTATCACACTACGTGTTAGGGTGTGATAATAGGGAAAGTATTGCCCAGTAATGATATGAATGTCCAAGATAAATGTCGTCCATTAGGACACGGTCTTAGATATAAGAAGATCATCGCGCTCCCTACAATTAGAAATAATTGAGCATGTGGCCATCACAAGGATGATGTAACACCAGTAGTTACGGGACTTAGTCGATAACTACAAAAGGTGCTTTCATCATGATGATGGCTTTTATTATCTCCTTTTGAAGGCACAACTAACTTTTATAGAAAGGAGGAATCAATATGTCTTTTAAAAACTATAATGGTCCAGATAAGTATCATTTTAGAGTTTATAAGAAAGGGAAAGGACATCCGTTTATTGTTGCAGTAGTCGAAGAAATTGAAATTGATGGTAAGATTTATATTTCCGGATATATTTTTACACATTCAATTTTAAGAGTATTGAACAAGCCAAATGATTATGTGAAAATGGAAAATAATCCTAATCCTAATGATGATGCAGATTCTTATTTATGTATAAGAAGAGTATCTCAAGTGGAAGCTAGTGCTTTCTCTAAACCTTATAATAATTGGCACTTGTCCGATGAAGACGAAAAACTTATTGATAAATTAGAGGAAAAACATTCTTCTAAATAATCAAAAAAGATCCGCTATGACTTAAATAGTCATAAATATGGATCTTTTTTATTCATGACTAGACGCTTTTCCTAAAAAGCTGGGTTTCCCACGAGGACTAGTCACTATCAACGGGTTGCACCATAATGGGCTAGGATACCGTTAGAATTAAGTTAATTTGTATTAAATCTATAATACAATTTTGTCTCCATTTAACCATTTTGATACAATTGCACCCAATCACTGCGTGAAGTTGCACCCAATCGAGGCATTTGCACCCAATTTTTGCACCCAATTTTGAAGGGCGGGTATGGAGTTTCGAACCCTAAGTTGATGGAAATTCTAATATCAACTTTTGGATTTTATTTATTGTATCATAGTCACTACCGAGGTCAAGAAAAAAGACCCACCACTAAGTGAGCCTTATTCGATTTTGCCTTAATACTTTGTATTAGTCCTTTTCCAAGACACATAACTTACATTTGCTAACATAGAAAAGCTAGCAAAGAAGGCACTGAGCTTGTTTTACCAAACACTATAACCATTACGATAAGTTATGGTAATTGATTTAATGTATCTATAATCGCTATCATTATAAGTGGTTACGTCATTTCGTTTTTGTAAAATTAATTTAACGACTCTTCCTCTTCCACCAACATCATGAGAATTAGTCCAGTAGTCAGAAAATTCTTGACCACTTACGAAATCGTCTGATCTGTCGCTTAAAATATTAACTTCTTCAGATACCCTTATCGTAAAACCGTCATAGTCGTTTGAATTGTTAATAGTCGTGATTCTAATGCTCTTAATATCGCTAAATTGAGCACGAATCATAATTCTATATTCGTTACCTTTCCATAACTTGAATAAGGTTTCGCCATCATATCCATAAAGCGAATCTTGATATTGTGGTTCAATTTCTGTTCCGTTTTGAGTAATGATGACTCCCGCGCTTCTCCCATAATTAGAACCAGTACGATTAGAAACGTTCATTGTAAAATCATGATAATGATCCATTCTTTCAGGAACAAAGAAACGTAATGGGTGATTTAATGAGTGGGAATAACTGACAAAACCCGCAAAGCCTTGAAAACACTGGGGTCTTAAAGCGGAAACGGGGCATTTGATAGCAAATTGATAGCAGATACCAAAACCGGAGGGTGTTCCAGTGAATGCCCTCCTGATTTATTTGGGGAAACGGGTAAAATAATTTCTTGTTTTTTAGAGCGTACTATGA
>DDQE01000040.1:0-193 GCA_002342545.1 Caryophanales bacterium UBA2450 | reverse complement strand
CTACCAAATATGCGGCAAGGTATTCTTAAATAAAATTTGATAATGGGCGCAAAAATGATTGCCCCTTGCAGGGGCTTAGTTTTTGTACCCAATTTAAGAATACTTTTGCCTTTTTAGTAAATATCGTGACGGTCATCGGCTCATGTAAGCCGTCATACTTCTGTTTGTCCGAAGTCATGATCCCCAGCGGTAA
>DDQE01000007.1 GCA_002342545.1 Caryophanales bacterium UBA2450 | reverse complement strand
GACTTCACTTATTTAATTTATTTATAATATACTTTTCCTAAAAGGAGGTCTTCATTATGAAATTCAAAAGATTCTCAATTTTATTAATTACAACATCAATGTTTTTAGTAGGTTGTGGAGATACACCTGCTCCTGATCCTGGCCAACATACTCATGTTTGGGGTGATCCATCCTATGTTTGGGCTGGAGATTATTCTACTTGTATTGCAACATCAATTTGTACTTTAGATGCAACTCACGTTCAAGAAGAAGAATCTAGGGCCTCTTATGAAGTTATAACTGCCGCTACTGAAACTGAAGAAGGTCTTGGTAGATATATAGCAGCCTTTGCTAAAGAGCCATTTACTACTCAAACCAAAGATGTGACTATTCCAGTTGTAGGACCGGTAGATTCATTTGAGGAAGCTATAAATAGTATTAAAACTAAACATAATTACTCTGCTCATTTAAATAACCAATGGGCAAATGAGACTGAACCATTTGTTAATTATAATTTCTACAACATTGACGATAACGCAATGTATGATGATTTAAATCAATATTTCTATTCGGGATATATTAAACAAAAAGGACAAGGTATTGTTAATTTTCAATTAAATAAATCCGCAACTACTACTGGTGGATTAGTGCTAGGCAATTTTGTTGCCACTAATTTAGAAAGAAATATTAGCGATATCTATACATTAGCGGTCGAGCATTTAGCGGACAAAAAGTTTTCATACGATTCAAGTTTAGGAATGTATAAATCTACTTCCATGGATGCATTTGCAGTTCTAGCTAATTTAGGATTTGGTGACTATACTTCTTTAGTTTCTGCTCCAGAATATATCACAGCGAAGTTTGAGAATAACACTCTTACATTTAGAGGTGTATTTGATATCAACTACTTTGATGAAGTTGAAGTCCATACTACTGGAGATGTTACTTTAGTGGTCTCTAATTTTGAAAAAACTTGTAATTCAGTTTTAGAAGGATATGTTGCTAATCCTGATTATACATATACTGCTCCTACTGAATGGGATAGTGATACAATCGCTTTATTTAATGAAGAATTCAATGGTTATATTCCTCCATTTATTGATGGTTTGTCTTATGCATGGAAATCTGGTAAAAGTGTTTCCGAAGGTTATTATGTAGCAATGGTGGAAGATTACTTTGGTGGTGATTTAACTGTTAATTATAGAACTACTTTATCTAATGCTGGATTTACACAAGTTGAAAATCCAGGATTTATTGAATATCAAAAAGTAGTTGAAGATGATAATCTTATTCATACATATTCTATAAAGATGAAATATTATGCACCAACTGATACTGATGCAAATCATATGGAATATGGATATTTATATCCAAATGGTGTAACTTCTTTCAAATTCTTACATAAACAAAAAACAAAGCAAACAATTGTCACTGTTAAATTATTAAATGAATATATTTCTAAAACTGTCGCTGGTGAATTTTTACCAAGTTTTGCTTTAGCAGACGACACCAGAGTCGCTAACTTCAATGATGCATCTAACACAAGTGACATTATGGTCTTACTTTTAAAAGGCACTGCTGATGCATCTGACGGGGCATATTTTAGAATTTATGCTGATACAAAAGCTCACGCTGTTGCTGCGGTAGAAAAATATATCAATGATTTAAAATTATTAGGTTTTGAAGGCTCCTCATCAGAAGGTTTTAAACAATATTGGATGACAGATGATTATCATAGTCAAATCAAAATTACTGATCCTAGTTACGCAACAAGTTGGAGTTCAACCACTTTTTTACAAGTTAGAATTGAAATCACTCAAGATACATTAGATCACTGGAAGGAAGCTTCTGTTACATTAGATTCAATTTCTATTAGCGGACAAACCACAACATTTAATGTTGGCGATGCATTTGTTTTTGATGGAACTGTTACTGCTCATTATTCTGATGGCACTGAAGAAGTCGTTACTCCTACTAGCTATACTACTCCTGATATGACTCAAGCTGGTCAACAATCAGTAGTGGTTAGTTATACTAACTCTAAAGGTGAAACAGTGGGTACTGATTATCTAATTACTATTAATGCTTCTGAAGTTACTTATGCGATTAATATTGTGCAAGTGACTGGTGCTACTATTTCAGTTACATATCCAACATCATTACAAGCAAAAGCTGGCACAGCAGTTAATTTCAAAGTAAAAGTTGATTCTGGATATACACTTAATAGTGTTTCTGTTACAAGTAATGGAGTAGCTATATCTTATTATGGACCAAACCCAATGACTGGTGCCTATCAATTTACAATGCCTGATGGCGAAGTCACTATTACCGCAAATGTTACAAGCACTGTTCCAACTCAAAAGATAGTTTATCAAGTATATGATACATCTTATAACGTATTAAATTATAACGACGTTATTGACTCTAGTTCGACTTTACCAACTAACGCTCCTGAAAATAGCGATGTTAGCTTCAATATCGTGACTAAGTCAGGTTACACATTTCAATATGTTTGTGAGGTCAATGATGAAGATGCAATCATGACTCCTTCATTTACCTATCACATGGGCACGGTGGCTTTAGAATTTACAATCGTGGTTTCTATTGATCCTATTGCTCCAGCAACCTTATCTTCTATTGCTTTATCTGGACAATCTACATCTTATGAAGTTAATGAAACATTCTCTTTTGATGGAACAGTAACCGCAACCTATAGTGATGGTTCAAGTAAAACTGTTACTCCTACTAGTGTTTCTACTCCAGATATGAGCACTGCTGGAAGTAAAACCGTGACAGTCTCTTATACTGAAGGAGAGGAGACTAGAACCGCTAGTTATTCCATCACCGTTACTGAGAAACATGAGGAATCATCAATTTATGGTTCTTATTCTCATGACCGAGAAAGTTATACGTCTTCAAATCCGGAGTATTATGATCGCTATATTATCACTTTAAATGAAGATGGAACTGGAACATATGTTAGAGAATTTCATACTTCGTCTACTTCAATTAAAACAATGTCATTTACATATTCTGTTTCAGGTTCAAGAATCACATTTACATTTGTAAGTGGTGATAATACTGATGCGTTTAATGGCTATAGATTATTTCCTTATGGACCAAGTGAAGGATATACACCTACAAATACTACAGGCGTTATCAACGCAGATGGTTCTATATCTGTTACACTTTATAAATCGGGCACTGATAACGGAACATATACTTTTAAAAAATAATCAATTCAATCAAATATGATTTGAGGAGTGATAAAATTCACTCCTTTTAATATATTTTGAACAGGTCTATAATAAATTTATTAACGAGGTCTTTGATATGAAATCAAAAAGATTCATTTCTTTATCATTAATGTTTGGCTTAACCGCTGGGTTATTCGCCAGTATATTTTCAATTAATAACCAAGTTGAAGCGGTCAATGCTTCAAGTTGGACTGCTTATACCCATTATGATGGAGCAACATATTATAATGACATTTCTGATACTTTAACTGGCTCTAGTTTAACAAGCGCATTACGTACGTTAAATAATTCTAAAAAGAAAAGAAGTGGTGGTTATAAAGCTTTATTGAATAATGATTTCTGGGCTAGATATACTGATTTTGATTCCAACTCAAGTTATTCTCAAGACACAACACATAACTTACCATATAGTAATAAAATTGTTTCTTTCTATTCAGGCAATGTAGCTACTAATGCATCCGGAATGAATAGAGAACATGTTTGGCCAAACTCAAAAGGAGGGAATTTAGTTGAAGCAGATTCTCATATGGCTAGACCCACTTTAACCTCTGAAAATAGTTCTCGTGGTAATTCATTTTATGTAGAGGGAATGAAAAGTACATCTCAAGGATGGGATCCTGCGATGGAATCTTGGGGAGATGAAACATATAGAGGTGATGCAGCACGTATTATTTTCTATTGTGCAATGGCTAATGGAAGCTTAACTCTAGTTGATAAGTCATCAGATAATAACAATAACAATACAATGGGTAAATTATCCGATATCCTTAGATGGAATTTGACTTATGGAGTCAAACAAAGAGAAATGAATAGAAATGAAGCTGTTGAAGCAATTCAAGGTAATAGAAACCCATTTATTGATCACCCAGAATATGCATGTAAAATTTGGGGAGACACTAATAGCGCTACTAGGGAAGCATGTGGTATTGCCCCTACTCCTTCTATTTCTATTAGTAAGACATCCGCTACTTTAGAAGCAGGTGCTACAACAACTATAAGTGCTTCAAGCAGTGATTACTCGCAAATTACTTGGTCAACTAGTAATTCAAGTGTTGTTTCATTAAGTGCTTCTACTAGTGCTTCTGGTAGTAATATTACTTTAAGTGCTACTGGAGTAGGTAGTGCTACTATTACTGCTAAAGCCACTATTTCTGGAACAGAATATTCTAAAACATGTTCAGTCACAGTAAATGGTGGAGCAGAAATAGAATCTATTTCATTAAATGTTGCTGAAAAAACATTAAAGCCATCAGATAGAGTGCAACTTAGAGTTACAGTTAATCCTAGTGACGCTAAACGACCAACATTTGTTTGGTCTAGTACTAATGAAGCTATTGCTAGCGTTGATGCTAATGGGTTAGTAACCGCTACTGGAATCGGTGATTGTGAAATTGTAGTTAAAACAAGCGACAATAAATTTAGCGATAAATGTGTAATTCACGTTAATAACGGCAGTGCTCCATCAGGATGCGGAGGAAATGTTGTTGCAACGAGTATAATTTTAAGTTCTTTAAGTTTACTCGGTGTAGGTATATTATTAATAAAACGAAAGTTTACTAAATAAACAAATAAGGAGATTTAATTTTATGGCAGTCAAAAAAGCAAAACCAGAAAAGAAACCTTTAGTGAAGAAAGCAGTCCCAGATGAGAAAAAAGCTGCTCCAGCAAAAAAAGAGACTCCAAAGAAAGCCGCTAAACCTGCAGCTAAAAAACCTGAGCCAAAAAAGGAAGCAACAAGAACATATCATGTTGTTAAAAGACCTGAAGACGGCAAATGGGAAGTGAAATTCGCTGGCGGACAAAAGGCAATCAAATTATTTGACACCCAAAAAGAAGCCTTAGAGTATTCTAAAGTCATGGCGAAAAACCAAGGCGGAAGTATGTTAGTTCATAATTCCAAAGGTGCAAATAAAGGCCGTATTAAAAAGAAATAATTTCACTCAAATTATAAAAAAGAGAAGCAGTGCTGCGTCTCTTTTATATTTTTTATTCGTTTTCTTGTGCTCTCTTTACGTGAGCTTCGTATTTCTTTCTTTCAGCAGTATTGAGAATCTTTTTTCTCATACGGAAGGTAGTAGGAGTGATCTCTACTAATTCATCACTATTGATGTAATCTAGACAAGCTTCTAGAGACATCTTTCTTGGTGATTTAAGAACTACTGTATTATCTTTATTAGAACTTCTCACATTTGTGAGATTTTTCTTTTGGGTAACGTTAACCGCTAAATCAAAGTCATAACGATGTTCGCCAACGATCATTCCTTCATATACTTCAGTTCCTGGAAGAATAAACATTGTTCCTCTTTCTTCGGTATGTTCAATCGCATATGGAGTGGCTTGACCAGCTTCTACTGAGACTAATACTCCAATACTTCTTTCTCCAATAGAAGAAGATTGGACTGGGCGATATTCTTTATAAGTATGAGAGAGAATGCCGTAACCTTTGGTTAAGGTCATGAAATTAGTCATATAACCAAGTAAACCTCTTGAAGGAATGACATATTTAAGGATAGTGACAGTTTCTTTAGCGTCCATAGATACTAGTTCGCCACTTCTTTCTCCAATAGTGGTCATGATATCGCCAACATATTCGTTAGGTACATCAATTAATAAATCTTCGTATGGTTCACATTTAACCCCATCAATTTCTTTAATAATAACTTGAGGTTTACTGACTTCGAGTTCAAATCCTTCTCTTCTCATATTTTCTATTAAAATAGAAAGATGGAGCTCACCTCTGCCAGAAACAATCCAAGATTCTGTATTTGGAATTCTTTCTACTCTTAAAGCGACATCCCTTTGAGTTTCTCTAAATAATCTTTCTTCAATTTTTCTAGCAGTTAATAATTTTCCGTCTTTTCCAGAAAATGGAGATGAGTTAGTGCCAAAAGTCATTTGAAGAGTTGGTTCATCAAGCCTAATTAATGGAAGTGGATCAACTGCGTTAAAAGCACAAATAGTCTCTCCAACGTTAATATCCGCTAAGCCAGCAACTGCAACTATATCTCCAGCGCTAGCTTCATTAATTTCTAATCTTTTTAAGCCCTGGAAGCCAAATAATTTTAAAACTCTAAAATTAGTAGTGGAGCCATCAAGTCTAGAGACTGTACAGTTATCATTAACGTGAATGGTTCCTCTTTTAATGGTGCCGATACCGATTCTTCCCACAAAGTCATTATAATCAAGTAAAGCGACTTGCATTTGTAGTGGCCCATTACTATCAGCTTTAGGAGCAGGAATTTCATCAATAATAGTTTGTAAGATTGCATCCATTCCTTCGACTTGGCTAGCTGGATCACTATCTAAGGAACTAGTTCCTTTTAAAGCAGAAGCATAGACAGTTTTAAATTCTAAAAAATCATCTGGAGCCCCTAATTCAATAAATAAAGTTAATACTTCATCTAAAGTTTGTTCGATATTGATATTCGCTCTATCAATTTTATTGATAACCACAATTGGTTTAACATGGGCTTCAAGTGCTTTTTTAAGAACGAATCTAGTTTGAGGCATGGTTCCTTCAAAAGCGTCTACTAAAAGTAAACAGCCATCGACCATATTCATAATACGTTCGACTTCTCCACCAAAGTCTGCGTGACCTGGAGTGTCTAAAATATTAATTTTTGTACCTTTATAAACTATAGATGTAGTTTTTGCTAAGATGGTAATTCCTCTTTCTCGCTCAATATCATTTGAGTCCATGGCTCTATCTGATAATTCTTCATTACTTCTAAATGTTTCGGAGGATTTTAAAAGTTGGTCAACTAAAGTAGTTTTCCCGTGATCGACGTGAGCGATGATTGCGATGTTTCTCATTTCCATAATTATTCCTCCTAATTACAAAAAATCTTTTCTAGTTTAGAAAAGACTTAACCTAATTTCAAGAATAATTATATTAAATAATATCTTTTATATGATTTTTTCTTACTTTTGTGACGTTTGAAACGAATTCTATCGCATCTTTTTTACTTAATCCTTTAGCGACTAATTCGTTTACTAATTTTATAATTTCTTCATCATTATAGTTTTCTTGATTAGCTTTATTACCTTCAACAATAATGACCATTTCACCTTTTAAGGTGGATTCATCTAGTTTTACTAATTCAGATAAACTACCAATGATATTTTCTTCATTTATCTTGGTTAATTCTCTTTGTAAGGAAATACGTCTATCTCCTAAAACTTCTAATAATAGTTTTAAGGTTTTAACTATTCTATGAGGTGATTCATAAAAGATTAATGTTTCAGATTTATTTTTAATAGATTCTAATTCTTCTTTAGCTTCATTTTCTTTAGCGGATAAAAAGCCGTGGAAGTAGAAGTGACTAGTGTCTAGTCCAGATCTTACTAAAGCATTAATAAAAGCGGAGCTACCAGATATAGTTGAGACCGCAATGTCATTTTCTAAACAAAGTTTAGTTAATATATATCCTGGATCAGATATTCCTGGATAGCCAGCATCTGACATATAAGCAACTTTTTTGCCATCTTTAATTTGCTTAATAATATTTAAACTAGCTTCTACTTCGTTATGTTCTCTTAAAGAGACTAATGGTTTTTTAATGTTGAATTTATGTAATAAGTCACTAGTGTTTCTAGTATCTTCTGCGGCAATTAAATCCATTTCATTAATTACTTCAATTGCTCGAGCAGGAAATTCTCCTAAATTACCAATAGGAGTAGCGATTAAATATAAGAGATTATGAGAATGATCAAAAGACTTAATTCTTTTCATTTCTATTTTCTTTATTTTCTAAGTTCTTTTTTAGACGATAATGAGTCTGATCAAAGAAATCTTTTAAGGATAATACTTTCGTATCTTCTTCATTATCAATTCTCACTGTTTTAGAGATGACATTAATACTTGTTACTTCATATTGGACTTTATCAATAAAGACTTTAGTTCCAATATCAGGGAATTCTTTCTTTAAATCAGTATAAGCATCATCTTCATATTTTAAGCAGCACATTAATTTGCCACATTGTCCAGAAAGTTTAGGAATATTGATTGCCAGCATTTGATTTTTAGCGCGGTTAATGGAAATGCCATCAAATTCAGAATTAAAACTAGCGCAACAAAGTGGGAGTCCGCATAAACCAATTCCGCCAATCATTTTGGCCTTATCTCTACTACCAATTTGACGGAGTTCGATTCTCGTATGTAGCCTACTTGCTAAAGCCTTTAAAAGTTCACGGAAATCGACACGTTCATCAGCAACATAAGTGAAGATAACTTTGCTTTTATCTAAGGTATATTGGCAAGATAATGGATTCATATCTAAATTGGCCTTTTTGACTTCAGTTTTACAAATTTCTAGGGCAATTTCCGCGTCTTTTATATTAGTTTCGTGTAATTTGACATCAACCTCTGTTGCTTTTCTAAGCACTGGTTTAAGCTCAAGTTGAGAGTGATATTCCTCAATTGAAATAGGCTTAACTTGAACTTCACCAAGCTCTGGTCCATGAGTAGTTTCTACAACTACCTTATCACCAATTTTAAGGTCTAAATCTTTAGCACCAAAAAAGTAGCAATGATTTGCGTAAACAAACTTTATACCAACATAACAATCAAATGTATTTTCCATAATGTTTATTCCTTTACAATGTATAAGATAATGTGATCAATTTGTAGAGAGATATTAAGATTCATATTCACAAGATTTCTTTGTTTTAAAATCTCCGCTAAAGACTGCTCAATATGAGGAAGCTTATTAATTAAGCTAGACAATATTGTAGCATAACTTTTTAAATAGATATCGCGATTACATTTTAGATTAAGTAAATCTTCGAATGCTTCACTTAATAAATCGACAAAAAATCTCATTTCTTCTTTGGTTTTAATTAAAGGGATTATTTCTTTTTGTACATAATAAGTAGCGTCTTTATCGTTACCTTCATTTAAAGTTTTTAATAATCCCTTAATTGCTTTCTTTGAAATGAAATAATTTTCATTTTCTTCTTCATTTTTTAAGAAATCAAAAATTAGTTCACTATCATTATAAAAATAAGATAATAATTCAGCGTCTTCTTGCTCGATTGATAAATCAATTGCCTCATTTATTATTTCGTGTCTGTCGATACTTTTTAAATTTAAAGTCTGACATCTAGAAATAATTGTTGGAAGAACGTTATTTAAATTATTAGTGGTTAAGAAAGCGTAGACTTCTCCTTCTGGTTCTTCTAAGAATTTTAAAATGGAATTAACAGCCTCTAGAGTCATATTCTCTACTAAGTGAACTACATAAATCATGATTCCTTTAGTTTCAAAAGCAGTTTTTTCAAATCTAGATTCAATATTTAAGACATCTTCTTTTTTTATTGTGGCTTTACTACCATCTAAAATAATGACATCAGGATAGTTATCACTTTCAATTCTTAAGCAAGTGATGCAGTTAGAACAGGCAAGTGGACTAGGCTCATCACATAAAATAGATTTTGCTAAAAAAGTAGCGGTCTCTAATAGAGGCGTACCAGGATTACCCACTAATAAATAAGCATGAGAAAGACAATTATTCTTAAGTGAATTAGTAAATGTCTGATAAATAATTGGTTGTCTATTTTTTAAGTATTTTTCTATTTGCATAATCTACTTAAGATAGCCTCTAAAGTAGCTTTCGCAACTTCTTCTCTACTTTTAGAAGCATCTATAATGACATATCTTTCTGGATACTTTTTAGCTAGTTCCAAGAAAGTGTTTCTGACTTTGTGGTGGAATTCTAATTTTTCTAAATCTAAACGATTAACTTCTCTAGAAGCATTTGCCGCAATTCTCTTTAATCCTTCTTCAGGAGTAATATCAAATAATAGAGTTAAATCTGGGAATGTATTTTCAGTAGCAAACATATTAACATTTAAAATATTATCCACACCTAAGCCTCTTGCTCCACCTTGATAGGCTAATGAAGAATCTAAATATCGATCACAAATAACAATCTTGCCTTCTTTTAAAGCAGGCCAAACTTTCTCCACTAAATGTTGTCTTCTACTTGCAGCGTAAAGTAAAGCTTCAGTACGTGGATCCATTTTAGTGTTTTCTTTATCTAGGATAACATTTCTAATTTGTTCCGCAATTGGAGTGCCACCTGGTTCTCTAGTTCTAACAATTTGATAGCCTCTAGCTTCTAATTCTTTAACAGCAGCTTCTACGGCAGTGGTTTTTCCGCTACCTTCAGGTCCTTCTAATGTGATAAACATACAATGTCCTCCTAGATTTTGTGTCTTCCTTCTAAGGCTTTGGATAATGTAAGAGGGTCAACATAGTCGAGATTTCCTCCCATTTGTAAGCCATAGGCAAGTCGAGTCACTTTGATTTCGTATTTTTCTAATAATTTATTTAAATAACCAGATGTGGTTTCCCCGTCTATTGTTGGATTAGTAGCTAAAATAATCTCTTTAATGTTTCCTTCATCTAGTCTAGAAAATAAGGAATCAAGATTTAAGACACTGACATCTAATCCTTTCGCTAAAGATATTTCTCCATTTAAAACGTGATATAAACCATTATAAGCATTAGATTTTTCTAGTGACATCACGTCTTTAGGATAAGAGACAATCATTAAAGTTGATTGGTCTCTAGATTTATCATCACATATATAGCAGCCATCAATATCCGTTATCATTCCACATTTTGGACAGTAGTGGATATGATCTTTCAATGAACTTATTGCTATAGCAATGTCATCTAATTCTTCCTCTGGAAAATCTAAAAGTGCATACGCCATACGTTCTGCGCTTTTTTTTCCTACTCCAGGAAGTTTAGAAAGCTGTTCTTGAAGTACTTCTAGCGATTTAAGATTCTCCATTAGAATCCTAATCCTCCGGATTTACCTGCGATTTTTTCATCGATTTGAGATGCTAATTCATCGATTTGAGAGAATAATTCGTTTAAGCCATCTCTAATTAATTCTTCAACCATCTCTTTGTTGTCTAATTCATATCCGTCTTCTTCAATATCAATGGAGACTATTTCTTTAGAACCTAAAACGGTGATATTAACTAAACCTGCTTTATTCACTTTAAATTCTTTAGCTTCTAGTTCAGCGTGAGCTTTTTGAAGTTCTCTTTGGGCCTTTTGCATTTGCATGACCATTTGTTGCATTGGATTCATATAATTATTCTCCTATAAATTCTAAATTCACATCTTTTGCTTTTGGTAGTTTTCCAATTTGTAAAAGATTCATATATAAAGCTTGTAAGTCAATAGATTGATTTCTACTGACCGCGTAAACAAACATATGCTTATGAAAAATATGATTAATTACTGTCTGTAGTTCAGCTTGGTTTTCTTTTAGATTAACTTTTTCCGCTAGCTTTGATAGAGGATATTCTAAGATTAATACTTTTGGTGAGGCCACTAATGGTCTACCATCGATTAATAAAGTAGCGGCTTTTCCGTATTTTTCATGAGTGGATATTTTTTTAATATTTTTCCAGCCATCAACAAGTTCTGCTTTGATCTCTTTTTTAGATATTGCCATTACTTGAACCATTAAATCGTCAGCGATAGCAAAGTTCTCTTCTTGTTCAGCATCTTTAAGATAGATAACGCTCTCAATTGGAGTGATATTATCGGAAAATACAGGTGCTGCTATATTGTTTTCGATATTTTCTTCTTCAACTTTATTTTTGATAATTGGCTCTACTTTTACCTCTTCAACTGGTTTAATTACTTCTTTAATAATAGGCTTTTCAACTTTTGGAGTTTCAACTACTTTTTTAATAGAAGCGCCATCTAAAGAGGTGAGTTTAATTAAGGTAATTTCAAACAAAGGATTGATCGAAGTGACATTCTTATAATCTTTAATTGCTCCTAAAAGGATATCTATCATTTTTAAGGCTACTTCATTAGATATGTATTTAGATAAATCTAAAGCTTCTTCCTCTTTTAATGACTCTAAATAATTACCAATATTAGAAGAGTTATAAATCACGATATCTTTTAAGATAGATAATAGATCCTCGGTAAGTCTTTTAATATCAGTTCCTTTAGTAACATAGTTATTAAGTCTAGATAAGACATCACTCATATCGTGATTGATGATAGATTTTAATAATTTGATTTTTTCTTCTTTAGATTCAAGAGCGAAGATATTTAAAACATCTTCAACCACTAAACGATTATTAGAATAGGCTAAAACTTTTTCTAAAATACTTAAAGCATCTCTCATTCCACCATCTGCTAAAGAGACAATAAGCTCAACTGCATCTTCAACATATTCAACATTTTCATTTAGTAAAACAGCCTTTAATCTTTCTTTGATATCAGCTTCACTTACCTTAGTAAAATCGTATCTTTGACATCTAGATAGAATCGTAGGAAGAATTTTATGAGGCTCAGTGGTCGCTAAAATAAAAATGACATGTTCTGGAGGTTCTTCAAGCGTTTTAAGTAAAGCATTAAACGCTCCAGCGGATAGCATATGAACTTCATCGATAATATAGACTTTGTATCGACCTAGGATTGTTCCATATTTAACTTTATCGATTAATTCTCTAATCTCATCTACACCGTTATTACTAGCTGCGTCTAGTTCCAATACGTCAGGATGATTACCTTCCATAATTGAAACACAGTTTTTACAACTATTGCATTGATGGCCAATGCCTTCTTCACAGTTAAGTGCTTTGGCGAAGAGTTTCGCCATTGTGGTCTTTCCTGTACCTCTAGGACCAGCAAATAAATATGCATGAGCAATTTTTCCTGTTGCTAATGCATTTTTTAAGGTTTTGACGATATGTTCTTGTCCCGCAACCTCGTCAAATGTTTGAGGACGATATGTTCTATATAATGCTTTATATGCCATAAGTTAAATTACCTTTTTCTAGTATAACTTAATAATCTTTGAGTTTGAAGAATTAATATAAATATTAAGTATCTTTGTGTTTTTCAAATAGTATGCTACAATAACTCGCGGTACAGGAAAATTATGGAAGAAAGTATGTTTCAAAGACTAAACGTTGCTCGCAAACGTTTAGAAGAAATTGATCAAGAATTATTAGATGAAAATACGATGAAAGATATTCGTCATTTTCGTGATATTTCTAAGGAAAGAGCGAATTTAGAACCTCAAGTAGAGGCTTTTAATCGTTATAAAAAGAATTTAGAAGATCTTAAAGGCGCATTAGAAATGGCTAATGACTCTGACCCAGAACTCTCTGAAATGGGTAAAGAAGAAGTAAAAAGATTAACTAAAGAGAACGAGCAAATCGAAGAAGATCTCAAAATTATGCTCATCCCTAAAGACCCTAATGATGATAAGAATATCATTGTTGAAATTAGAGGGGCCGCTGGAGGAGATGAGGCAAATATTTTTGCTGGTGACTTATTTAGAATGTATACCAGATACGCCGAAAGCCAAGGTTGGAAGATTCAAATGTTAGATGAATATCCTTCTGAAGCTGGAGGATTCTCTCAAGTTTCCTTTATGATTAAAGGTAAAATGGTATATTCCAAACTTAAGTTTGAAAGTGGCGCGCATCGCGTTCAAAGAGTTCCTAAAACAGAAGCTAGTGGACGTATACATACCTCTACCGCGACCGTATTAGTTATGCCTGAAGCTGAAGAAATTGATGTTGAAATTAATCCAAATGATTTACAAGTAGATACATATCACTCTCAAGGCGCTGGTGGACAAAATGTTAATAAAACTGAATCCGCAGTTCGTATTACTCATATTCCTACAGGAATTGTGGTTGCTTGCCAAACTGAAAAATCTCAAATTCAAAATAGAGAAATTGCTATGCAAATGTTAAGAGCGAAGATGTACTCCACAATGCTTGAAAAACAACAAGAAGAAATTGGAAATGAAAGACGTCTTAAAATTGGTACCGGTGAACGTAGTGAAAAGATTAGAACCTATAACTATCCTCAAAACCGTGTGACTGATCATCGAATTGGATTCACTATTCAACAACTAGATAGAGTAATGGAAGGCGACCTTGAATCCATTATTGAAGCATTGATACATTATGACCAATCTTTAAAATTAGCTGGTGAGAATTAATGACTTACCGTGAAAAGTTTTTTGAACTTAAAAAGATAGATAATGAATATCTAAACCAAACATCTATTAAATCTCTATTAATCGATAATGGTGGTTTTATAGATTTTTTTGATTTATTAAAACATTTTGATGAGCCTATTAAAGATGAAAATAAGCTTAATAATCAAATAGAAAGATTAACCTCAGGAGAACCGCTTCAATATATTTTAGGATATGCTTATTTTGTTAATAGCAATTATAAAGTTTCTCCTGATGTTTTGATCCCTCGACAAGAAACTGAAGAACTTGCAGTCGGAGTGATGAGCAAAATCATAAAACTATTTGGAAAAGATCCAAAAATTAAAATAGTGGATATTGGCACTGGTTCAGGTATATTGGGCATATATTTAAAAGAGTATTTTCCAAAAAGCACTGTGATTTGCACAGATATTTCCTCAAATGCGCTTGAAATTGCTAAAATTAACGCCAAAGAACATCATGTTAATATTGACTTTAGAAATGGTAATATGTTAGAGCCAATTAAAGATGAAAATAATATCTCCGTTATTGTCTCTAATCCACCATATATTAGAAACAAAGATACTGTTAGTAAACAGACATTAAAATATGAACCACACTTAGCGTTATTTGCCTCACCAGTCACTAAGTTCTATGAAGAAATATTAACCTCTATTGATAAACAATTATTAAATGATAGCAAGTTTTTAATTGCCTTTGAAATTGGGGAAGATATGGAAGAAGAGTTAACCACTTTATTAGAAGAAAAATATAGTGGGTTATTTTATCGATTTGATAAAGATATGTATGGAAAGACTAGATTCTTATATATTATTAATAACAAGGAGTTATTAGATGCACTTAATTAAAGAATTTGAACTTGCAAAAAAGGCTCTTGATGAATCTAAAGTCATCGCTTTTCCTACTGAAACAGTAATGGGATTAGGGGTTTATTATGATGACTTTGTCGCTTATAAGTTACTTAATGAGATTAAGGGACGTCCTGAAGATAAACCTTACACTTTAATGCTTGGTTCAACTTCTAAAATTGAAGACTACGCTTATCTTAGTATTCGCGATAAAAAAATCATCTCTAAATTTATGCCTGGGGAGATTACAGTTTTACTCAAGAGTAAAGAAAATGTTCCTGGCTATGTAACTCACAATACTGGTGTTATTGGCATTAGAGTGCCAAATTTAAAATTAGTCCAAGATTTAATTAATTATTTGAATAAGCCATTACTTGTTCCTTCTGCGAATAAAAGTGGACAAAAACCTGCTCTTACTTCTTGTGAAGTAAATGAAATATTCGGAAATGAATTAGGCTATATTTTAGAGGGGAAAAGTGAAGGTGGAGTACCTTCAACAATAGTTGACCTAACTAAAGAAGAAGTTAGAATAATTAGAGAAGGACCTATATCTATTAAAGATATTCTGAGCGTCTTATAGGAGGATATAACAATGAAAATTGCAGTTGGTAGTGATCATGGTGGATTTGATTATAAAAATGCGATTGCTAAACATTTAAAAGAATTAGGACACGAAGTTATTGATGTTGGTACATATTCTTCAGATAGCTGTCATTATCCTCTATTTGGTGCTGAAGTTGCTAGAAAAGTCGCTAGTGGAGAATGTCGATTTGGTGTTGTTGTCTGTACAAGCGGAGAAGGTATCTCTATGGCGGCTAATAAAATTAAAGGTATTAGATGCGGAATTGCATATAATGACGAAGTTGCGAGATTAATGAGACAACACAATGACGCTAATGTAATTTCTTTTGGCCAAAAGTTTATGGAACTAGATGATGTCCTTAGACGAGTAGATATTTTCTTATCAACAGAATTTGAAGGTGGTAGACACCAAACTCGTGTTGATATGATTTCCGAATTAGAAAAATAATTTATAAAATTTATCTAGCAGCACACCAAATTGGT
>DDQE01000017.1:19323-31941 GCA_002342545.1 Caryophanales bacterium UBA2450 | reverse complement strand
CTATTGTTCAGAAAATGAGATCGATTACATCTACGAGTTGTACAAAGATTCACAGATTTTTATTCTAAACATCTTAAATCAATAAGATAAAAGGTAGTTTTACTACCTTCTTCTTGTGTTGTGAGTTGCTTTTAAGAAAAAAAGTGTTTTCGTACTGTATAATATAATAGATAGATTTGAAGGAGATTTTTATGATACCGAATTATGCGAAGACAGAGAATATGCTTGCGAATTTGGAGCGTATTTGGCTTGATAGTAAGGACAACGAACTGTATCAGCTTATTGAGAAGAGAAGTGATTATTTAATAGAAGATAATGGTTACTTTGAAAGGCTTTTTATAACAGCAGTAATAGATTATGACCATGATATTCAAATCTTCAATCTGTGGGGGTGTGATCCAACTCCAGAAGTGCTTTTAGCTGGTTTTATCTTCAAAGTTGCTAAAGCAATAGCGGAATGTTTTAAGGGTAGAGCAGTACGTGAAAAGCTATATGATATGTTTCTAAAAAACTCTAAAGAAATATATTTTTCACCTCTTGGGCTTGGGGGCGTGGATCAAGCGATACTTGAAAACCATCACATGCAGACCTCAAAAAGAGAAGACAGTAAGTTTGATTACACATTAAAGCTGGCTGAATTTATTGATAGGTATGCTTCTACGGTGCCTGACCCATATTAAACCAAAAGCAAATAAGAAATAGGTCTATCGAAAGGTAGATCTTTTTTTGCGTTTCAGGGGCTCACGAAGGGTTGAAAGCGCGACATAA
Source organism: Caryophanales bacterium UBA2450 (assembly GCA_002342545.1). Taxonomy (GTDB): domain Bacteria; phylum Bacillota_I; class Bacilli_A; order RFN20; family CAG-826; genus UBA2450. Next base: position 31,173 of record DDQE01000017.1, on the reverse strand, counting down.
TATGGATAGATGATTTTAGACAAAACTGAATAAGTCTGACTGTCCAACGTCATCAAATAATCAAATTAAGTCGTCCGTTGTGGCGACTTTTTTACTATATAGATTTGCTATAAAGATTCCAAAGCGCAAAAATCTTTAAATTGCGTTTTGGAGTTGCGTTTTGGAGTTGAATGTGATAATATTTTCCTATGGAAAATAAGTATTCGAACAAATATTTAATTGAAACCGGAATTGGCCTTCAAGATGTTGACGGACTTAAGAATTCGACATATTTTTTATCGCAAGCTGATAGATATGTCAAAGGAGAAATATCTCTAGATGAGCTAGATAAAATAATTAGTTCTTATTATGAGAATAAACAAGGCGAAGATGAAAGAACAGAAGAGGCAGACATTGTATCCAATAGAATTGCGCAAATTATTTCTGATGATTCTTTTACATTTACAGTTGGGCAATTAGTAAGCATTCATAAGCAACTATTTGAAGGTGTATTTGGCCATGCTGGAAAATTAAGAGATTATAACTTCATAAAAAAAGAGTGGGTTCTTGATGGCAGATCTGTCATTTATGGCGATTATCATGAACTCAGAAACACTCTAGAGTATGATTTCGAGACCGAAAGAAATTTTAAATACGCTGATTTGTCCGAGGATAAAGTCATTGAACATTTAGCGACTTTTGTTTCTAATCTCTGGCAGATTCACGCGTTTCAGGAAGGAAATACTCGTACCACTGCGGTATTTTTCATCAAATATCTAAGATCGTTAGGATATGATGTAACGAATGATGTTTTTGCTAAAAATGCTTGGTTTTTTAGAAACGCCTTGGTGAGGGCTAATTTCAAGTATATTCGTAAAGGCATATATAATGATAAAAAATACATTATTATGTTTCTAAGAAATTTACTTCTTAATGAACACAACATATTAAGAAATAGAGACTTACGTATTAGTATTAACTCTAATAATAATGAATCCATCCCAAGGGAAACACGTGTTTTAGAATTAATCAAAGTTAATCCGAGAATCAGCATTGATGAATTGGCAAGTAGAATTGGTGTTTCGCCACGAACTATTGATAGCGTCATTGCTCTTTTGAGTAAAGGAAACAAGATTAAAAGAATTAACGGTAAAAGATTCGGGTATTGGGAGATCTTATAATTATGCTGGTTTTTAGATAAAGCAGAAAAAATGGGTCTAGACGATCACATCAAATAATCAAATTAAGTCGTTTATAGTGGTGGCTTTTTATCTAAAAAATTATATATGGTTGTAAAATAAACAACTTTAGATATAATAATATTGACAAAGAAAAGTCAAAAAAACTCGGAGTGGAGGCCTCGTAAATCTGGACACAGAAAGCGAGGTGATTGCATTGAGAGACTTTCTTAAAGAAGTTCTAGAACTTCTGCGGATTGCCTTAGCGTGCCTCCTATTAGCTTTGATAGCGTTGCTGTTAAAATGAAAAGAGCCCTTGACGACTAGTACCACCTAAGTGTCTACGAGGCTCCACTCTTATGGTTATATTATAGCATTGTCTATTAAAAAGTGAATACATATGTCTAAGGAAACCATTGGACCAAAAATTAAGCAATTTAGAAAGCAAAGAAAACTGACTCAAGATGAGTTAGCGGAATCTTTAGGGTACTCTGGAAAATCTGTTATTTCTCATATCGAGAAAGGTGACGCTGACATGACTTATGAGAAGATTCTTCTTCTTTTAAGAACATACATGTTAGATGCTAATGAATTATTTGAAGTCGAAAGAATTGACCAACAACTTGATGATTGGAAAATGGAACAAAGAAAAAATAAAAAAGTAGCAGTGTATATTCACGGGTTACACGGATCCGCTAAAGAAGCTGAGGGCTATTCTTTTTTAAAAGATAAATATGATGTTGTAGGACTAGATTATAAAGATGGAAACCCATGGGAATTAAATGATGTTATTAGAAGTGAATTTGAAAAAATAGCAAAGAAATATAAAGAAATCATAGTCATCGCAAATTCTATTGGTGCCTTTTATGCATATGAATATTTAAGTGATTTCAATATTAAACAGGCGTTTTTTATCTCTCCAATTGCCGATATGTTTAAGATTGTATTTGATTTGATGATGCAACATCATATTAGCAGTAAAGAGCTAGAGGAAAAGAAAATAATTATATTAGATAATGGTCAAACCCTATCGTATGATTTTTACAATCATGTCTCAAACTACAAAGATAGTTGGAAAATACCAACTGATATTTTATATGGTGAGCATGATGAAAATGTCTATATAGAAAATATTGCTGATTTTTTAGCCGCACATCCGAAAACTAAATTAACAATAAAACAAGGCTCAGCCCATTATTTCCATACCGAAGAGGAAAAAGAATTTATCAAGGCTTGGATTCTTAATTCTTTGCATCAATAAGATAACCTTTGGTATCTCTTTAAAAAAACAATATTATGTTTATATAAGTGTTAATTTATACATAAGAAGGGATATGTTGATTTATGGCTACATATAACGCAGAAATAACGCAAAAATTTTTAGATGAGTATAAGGCTTTTGAGTATATCGAAGAAAATGATCCTCATCGATTTGAGATGATAAAAAAACAGCATTATGTCGAATTCAATGCTTTAAGACATATCCGCAACTGCTTGACACATACTCCAAAAGTCAATGGCGATTTTCCTTTTCATGTCGCTGATTATGTTTTGGAAACATTAGAAGAAATAATAAATAAATTAGTGGTAAAAGCCTACGATGTAGGAATTAAGAAAGATAAAATTAAAACATTATCTCCTGACACAGATGTATTACACGCAATGCGCTATATGGATCAGCTACATATCACTAATATCCCAATCTTTGATGAGAAAGGGTGTGTTAGATATGTTGTTTCTATGCGAACAATATTCTCTATTCTTGCAAACGCAGAATATGATGAAAATAGATCATACACTATTGAAGATTTAAAAGATAAATTTGATATTAATAAAAGCAAAGATCTATATTACCTTTTCTTAGCAAAAGACACCTTTGCGTTTGATGCTAAACAATATTTTATCGGCTACAACAAAGAACACAAAAGATGCGCTTTGATATTTATTACTGAACATGGTTTAAGAAATGAACCTGTATTAGGAATCGTATCTCCTGGAGATGTATTTAACATTTAATTAAGTCGTTATAACCGAGCTTTGCTCGGTTTTTTAACGTAAGTAAGCAAGAAGCCCCCACTTTTATAATTGGTGGAGTATGTCACAGACTGCTATAATACTCCTAATGATGCATAAAAATATTAGTAACAATCTAGAAATAGCCCTTAATAAGTTAAATAATTTAGATTTTGATTTCCTTATTATTGGCGGGCTTATTTGTAACGCAGTATTAGCTAATCACGCAAGAAGAACATCTGATATTGATCTGATTTGTGATACTGATTTTCATCAGTTAGAAGAGCTATTTAAAAAAGAATTTGATGTAGTTCGATTCTTATATTTTCCTTTAACTAATGAGGCCACAGAAGAATCTTTTTCTTGTTTTGTAAGAATTAATAACGAGGTTATACATATTGAGGGAAGAAGATTTGATATTTTTAATAAGTTTAAAAGAAGTGTTTATCAAATCGGACAATGTACTTTTAATGGGGTCAGTGTTGAACTTCAAATTGCCGAGAAAATAATAGCGTTGTTTTCTATTGAGGTCCCATTATATAAACATCTTATAGATTTATACTCCTTCTCTCAGATAGATGAATGTTTTATTAGCAAAGATGATATAAAAAAATATTTAGAGTTGTTACTTACATATAAAAATAACGTTAAAAAGAAGTTAAAGCTACCTCTTATTGATCTGCAATCTCATATTGAAATAAGCAAAGAGTTTGAAGGATCATTGTTACTTCCTTTACAAGCACAATATAACCACAATAAAGAATACATAATTAGTGAGATTAATAAATGGTTACCTCAATTTTTTGATTAATGTGGCACATTTGTGACAATTGTTTTGATAACATATAGATAACATAGGAGAACTTCGAACATGAAAAAAGAATTATTAAAAGGTTTAACTGAAGAACAAATTAAAAAAGTTAGTGCATGCAAAAATACGGATGAATTACTCGCTTTAGCTAAAGAAGAAGGATTTTCTTTAACTGATGAACAATTAGAAGCAGTTAATGGTGGTGGTTGTTTATCCACTAACGCACCTGACGTTTCAAAAACATGTAAAAAATGTGGTAGATTAGTGGAAGGTCGTTATATCGGTCGAAAATCATATTATGGCCTTATCTATGAATTTGCGTGTGAATGTGGGTATACTTGGAAAGGTTCCAAAAACGAAGATTTATAATTATAAAAGCATAATCAAAAATTGGATTTATGTAACAATTAAGTCGTCTACAAGGGCGACTTTTTTAGTATGAGGGGCTTGTCAAATATCTACGGTGAAAGTCCGAAGGGAGGTATTTGCCAGCCAACCCTATAGCGATTCTCAAAGTGCCTCTAGGTAACTATGCATGAAAAGAAGGGATAGCGAAACCGTGGCCTAACGAATAGAAGACTTAAGCTAATTCATCATTAATCGGATTAACTGCATTTAGTTTGTCAGTTGGCGAGATAATTTCAATGACTTAGCGCCTGAAATAAGCTTTTGTAAGGTTTTAAAATGCGTGATTTTGTGAGGATTTAGAAAACAACACTTGCAAAATCAACAATCTCATGGGTTAGGGCAAGTATGAAATAAATTTCATGCGTTTCGCAAATTCAGCCCCTTCTTTGAATTGACAAAAAAGAGCCCGTTCTTTGAATTGACAAAATGGTCGGGGGGGGGGTATTATATGATAAAATCATACTTTTGTTTAAGGAGGAATAACTTTAATGAACAAAAAATTGGTGCTTTATGCTGCTATCTCTTCAATTTTCGGGATGTCAGCTATCGTGGTTTCAGTTCCATCATTTGCAATTAATAATGTTTTCGCACTTGGAACTAGAACAAATAATACTACACATATTGTTTTAAATAATACCAATCAACCAAACATTACTTCAGGAAGCGGTTCTTTAACATATAATGGATATGCTCATTTTTCCTATGTAGGAGCGAGTAGCAATGCGACCGGTCATGTTTCTCTTGCTGATAATGGAGAATTATATAAAAATGAAGCATCAAATTCTTTAAGTTCGTTTCTAGTTTCTTTCTCTGGTAATCTCATTCTCCATACTGGATATAATGGAGTCGATGATACGTGCTATGAATATACTTTAGAAAGTGGAGTTTCCACCGATGTAAGAGGAAATTATTTTAAATTAATTTCTAGTGGTGCGACTGATATTGAAAGTATAGACATTTCTTTTGGTTGTGTAACTGAAGATAGCGAAACTCACAATTATTCCTCCGAATGGACTACTAACGAAACATATCACTGGCACGAATGTTTGGATGAACATTGTGTTAGAAAAGGAGAATATTACGAGCATACTATTGTTGATATTCCTACGGTTGCTCCAACAAAAGAAACAACCGGCTCATATAATGGTAAAAAATGTTCCGTTTGTGATGAGGTTTTAGTTGAACCAACAGTTTTACCAGTTTTATCAGGAACTGACTACGATATTTCTTATCGTACTGCGATGATTGATGATGAGGTTCGTGATTCTGAAACATATACTCTCAAGAGTGATTCTTCAGTTTCATTTGATATTGGATATGGTGACACAGTTTACACAGAATATATCCACGCTGGTACATCGTATTATTCTTTAAATAGATGGAATGAATTATTCACAAATCAAGTAGCAGTTTTTTCAGAAGAAGCAGGTAACAAAACCTTAACTATAACCTTAAATGGAGATACCACGGTGACAGCTGAATCCGGCGGCGCTTTAGATGGTCAACTTGATTTAATGCTCTATGATTCAGTTGTTGTTGCTGGAAATGGCAAATTAACTGTCGAATACGCTTCAGAAATTGATGGCATTGAAGCATGGAATTTAGAAATTCAAGAAGGCGCTACTCTTAATTTAATCGGCTTTAACGAAGCTAGAAAGACAGGCTTTAAAGTTTATGGAACACTTCAAATTGATGGTACTGCAAACGTTACAAAATATGGTTATGCAGTTGGCTTTAACACCGATAAAGATGGTTCTAGTTCTAAAACATTTGCATTGAATATTGGTGCGACCGGCAAGTTAAACATTAATCATGCTCGTGACGGCATTCACGTTTGGGGTACACCTACAGGAGGTTGTAGATTAAATATCTCCGGTAAATTAACTATTGATGCTAATGAAGACGCTATGCAATTCGAGACACAAGTTTTTACATATTTTAAGGACAACGCAAGAGTCACACTTGATGCAGTCGGCGCTGGTATTTATAACCATGATGAAAATGGCAGCAAAACACCAAATAATAGATTCTGGTTCCAAAACACGGCTGAGGTCACAATTACTACGACTGAGGGCTGCGGTATTAAATTAGGAAATAATGGTTATATTTATATCCAAGATAGTTCCAAACTTAGTATTGAAGCTGGTTCTTCTGGTATTAATGGATATATCGCCCTTTGTGTCTGCGCTGGCGACCAAGATGGTTATTCAAAGAATAATGCCTCATTAATTGTTAAAAGCCGTGGTCTTACATCTGGAACTCATGCAATGACAAGCAATGTTAATCCAATTGGTGCCCGTGGTAATGGTTGGTGTGCAACTTTATTTAACACTGATGGTGAAGTCCTTATCGAAAAACTTGGTGCCAAAGGTTCAACTGGTATTCACTTGGGTGGTAAAGCAAGTAACGATCTTCATTTTAGATTGCTCTGTAGCAATATGACAATTAAGAATTGTTCAAATGCAATTGGGTGTTGGGTATCAGCCAATTTCAAATTTACATATACTAATGATGGTGATTATTCCAAACTTAATGTTGTTGACTGTAAAAATATTATTAATGGTGATGCTTCAAGTACACTTAAAAATAAATTCACCGAGTCCACCGTTAATGTTGTTACTACCCAGCAATAAGTAACAAATAAGATTTCAAATTACGGCTTATATTTTTAAAAGAAATATTGTAAGAGACGCGGTTATGAGAATTTCTACAACGTAGATTGGTCTTGAATAAAATCGACACAAAAAAAGCTCCAACATATAGTGGAGCCAAAATAAAGATGTTATTCATGTTTGGACTGCAAAGAGCTTGAATGGGTCTAGTGGCTCAACATGTAACGTTGATAGCTAAATAAGGTATTGATGATGAAGAAAATTTTAAAATTCATTCCAGTCTTATTAAGCAGTTATTTATTAGCGGCTTGTTCTTTTTCTTCTCGCACATTCCCAATTGATCCAGTTAGCGACGATAGTGTCACCTCAATTGAGGTAGTCACTAACCCCACTCAAACTTCTTATTATGATGGAGACTATTTTGATCCTACTGGAATGGTGGTGCAAGCTACATGGAGCTCAGGAAAAGTTGAAGGAAATGTCGTTAATAATAGGAAATTTAGATATGACGATACCCCTTTAACAGTAGATAAAACCAATATAGAAATCTCTTATTATGGAGTCACCGCTTATGTTCCTATTACAGTGACATTAGATACTTTACTGACCTTAGAAATTAAAGAATATCCCACTAGGAACGTATATTTCACCGAGGGAGATGAAATTGATACGACAGGGCTTATTCTATATGCCACATATCAAAGTGGAAGAAATAAAGATATTTCAAGCGGATATACCGTCAATACTACCTCAATTACCCCATCAACAACGGCGATTAATATCTCTTATCAAGATAAACAAGTGAATATCCCTATTACCGTAATTGTTGGAAGTAATCATTTGTTTGAAGCGGAAACCTTCATCATCAATGGTGGTAGCAAAGTCTATAAATGTACCACGGAGTCGCAAAAAGAGACATATGCCCATCCTAGTAATGATGCTTTCATAGAGATGAAAAACACTTCTGGAAGTGGTTTCTCTTTCATCTTTAATTCTGATAAAAATACCATTGCCAGATTCGTCTTTAGAATGTTAGGTAATACAAATAGTTTCATCTTTGGTAATTCCCATAATATTTCTTTAAATACTGATAATATTGTTTCTAATGCGAATATTGCTAGCAACGTGGGAGCGTGGAATGAATATGTTGTATTCACGACGAATGTATATGAAGGCACGAATAGATTAAGTGTTTTAAATTCTGGAGGAGCAACCGCAAATATTGATAGAATCAATGTCTATACTGATGGAAATATCGAAATTCCTGATTCTGCGATTATCGCAGGAACAAGTGCGTATTCTATTGATTCTTGGAATGAATTATTCCCAAATCAAGTTGCAGAAGCTACGACAGTGGGAGACGATAAATATCTCAATATCACTCTTTTAGAAGGAAAGAAAACTATCATCACCGCTAGTGACGGTCAATCAGATTTAGACGGAATGCTTGATTTCTCAGCCTTTAAGAAAGTAACCATTCAAGGAAGCGGGACTTTTGAAGTCAAATATAGTCAACTTTGTGATGGAATTAATGCCTATAACCTCACTGTTGCTAGTGGAGTTACTTTAAATCTCATTGGTTCTACCAAAGAAGATATGTCTGGCATAAAAATATATGAAGATCTAGTGATTGATGGAATTTTTAATCTTCAAGGATTCGCATATGCTCAAGCAATTACTAAAGATCAATCAAGTCAAATTAGAATCTTTGTTAATGAAGGAGGAGAATACAATATCTCTGATGTCAATTATGGAATTTATGCTTGGAGTTCTGTAGTTACTTACCCTTATATCGAAGTTGAAGGTTCGTTAAATATTTCTAGTACTCAAGATGCCATATATCTTGCAAAAGCTTCGGATTTTGTGATTGAAAATGAAGGTAATGTGAATATTACTTCTACTTCGGGATACGGAATATATAATAGTTCTGGCTCAATTATTCTTAGAGATAGTTCTAATCTTAATATTAGAAGTGGAAAGTCTGCGATTTATGCTTTTAGAAATCTCCTTATCACAAATGGAGATGATAATGAGACTCAAAATAATGCTTCATTAATTCTTCTTAGTGATGACAATATTATCCAAACTAGTGCTACTAACGCAAAACTAGTATTTAATACCAGCGGAGAAGTATTAATTAAATCTAGTCAAAATAAGAATAAGACTGGTATTCAATTCTCCCATAAGAGTGCGCTTGGCTTAACCATTAAAGCCGCTAATTTCACTATTGAAAATGCCAATAATGCGATTGGTTCATGGGTTAGTCTAACTAATGCTAGTGGCTTTACTACATATGATTATTCCTCTATTAACACTAATAAAATAACCATTAAGAACTGTAATGGTATCTATAATTCTGGATATAATAACGCGACCGCATTTGGCGTATTCACGGATGCGACCGTAATAAGGGCATAAGAATATGAAAAGAATACATAGAATAACTAAATGGATAATTCCGATCATTGGTGCCGCTCTCATTACTGGGCTAGTGATTGGCATCAATATCGAAAAAGAATATGATCCCGTCATCGGAGGTTTTTTAGCGAATGAAGCAAATAAGGCTAATACCGATTCTGGTGGAGAAGAGGGAGAAAAAAATAATGGCGGTAAACTTTGTACTGAATTATTAGAAGAAGGAATCGTCTTACTTAAAAATGAAAATCATGCCCTTCCTCTTTCTCATAACAAGAAAGTCAATATCTTTGGCTATGGGGCTACAGAAAATGGGTGGCTTCAAATTGGAGTAGGAAGTGGATCTACGAAACCTAACGCCAATAAATCTGTCAATCTACTGCAAGCATTTGAAAATGAAGAATATGAATATAATAAAGATTTAATTGAAGCATATAATTCTTTCTCTTGGCCTGCGAGAGTCAAAGGGAGCAGTTCTGATACCAAAAAGGCTTCTGTTTATTATCAATATGAAGCTTCTAGAAATTGGTATGAATCTAAGGGGTGGCTAGATAATGCAAAAGCATATTCTGATACCGCAATATTTGTGATTTCTAGAGTTTCTGGAGAAAATACCAGAACTGATTCAAATTCTAAAGAATCAGTCCCCGCGGAACAAACTTTAATTACTGATGGCGGGGCTAAACAAACTGTTAATAATCGTACATATCTACAAACAACTTCCGTTGAAGAAGGAGTGATAGATATGCTTAGCGAAAATTTCTCTAAAGTCATTGTTTTACTTAACACTACAAATGCGATGTTTTTAGAATCAATGGATGATAGAGTGGACGCTTTATTATATGTTGGTGTCACTGGCGAATGTGGAGCGGAAGCTATTCCTGAAATTCTCTATGGAGAAGTCAATCCAAGTGGACATCTTTCTGATACTTTTCCGATTGTCCCAAAAGCGGATCCGGTTTACGCGAACAGAAATGATTATAATTCCCCAGTATTTGAAGAAAGTATATATTTTGGCTATAAATGGTATGAGACCGCGGATAAGATGAATTTCTGGTCTTCTAGCTTCGCTAGCACCAATTTTGGAATTCATAGTTATGAAGAAGCAGTCTTCAGGCCATTTGGATATGGAGAAAGCTATACTTCTTTTACGCAACAAATTACTTCCATTAAGAAAAATGGGGTGAATATTTCTACAGGAGATAATATCTCTAATAATGATGAAATTACAGTTGAGGTGAATATCACCAATACTGGCACTATCAAAGGAAAAGATGTCACGCAACTATATGTTGAACTTCCCTTTACCACTGGAGGAATTGAAAAACCTTCAATCGCCCTTTTAGATTTTGGAAAAAGTGAAGATATTGAGCCAGGCGCATCTAAAAATGTCTCCATGTCATTCCATCCATATGATATGGCCTCTTTTGATGCATATGACAAAAATAATAATAATCATAAAGGATATGAACTTGAAAATGGAACATACCATATCTCTATTAGAAAAGATGTTCACACATTAATTGAAGACTTTACTCTTAATGTTTCTAGCACTATCTTCTTTGATAATGACCCAGTCACTAACACTTCAGTCGTTCCTTTATTCACTGGAACTAACGCATATAAAAATGCTCCAATTGATGGAAGTAGCTTTATTAGTGATAGTGAATATCTTTCTAGAAGCAATTTTGCTTCTACTTTCCCGCTTAATAAAAATAGTGGAACGATAGTCAATAATTCCTCAGTGGCTAGTGAAGCCGCGGATTCTATCGCAACCGAATATTATAACTATACTGAAGCTCCCAAATTTGGAGTGGAAAATAATCTTCGTATCTTGCTTAAAGATGATGATACTTTCCCAACCGCGAGTGATTTAAATGGCGAAAGTGGTGCGAAACTTAAGCTTGATGTTTCTTTAGTAGACACGCTTGCTAATGATTATAATGATCCGACTTGGGATTTATTACTTAATCAAATGTCTCTTGATGAGATGGTGAATATGATTTATTTCTCAGGCTTTAAAACTAAAGATGTGGTAAGTGTTGGTAAGCCACTGACAAGAGAAATTGATGGTCCTGCGGGGTATAACGGTACATTTTCTCCTGTAATAATTGACCCTAGCTGGACTAGTTTTCCAGATGAAGCAATCATCGGGTGTACTTTCTCTAAGAGATTGCTTAATAATTTAGGTCTTTGTATTGGGGCTGAAGGACAAGGAGAGATTGGCGTCAACGCTTTATATGGACCAGGTATCAATTTGCATCGTTCTCCATTTGGTTCTAGAAATTATGAATATTTCTCTGAAGATAGAGTTTTAAGTGGTAAACTCGCCGCGGAAGAAATTGAAGGAGCCAAAAATAATGGGGTTTATATGTATATGAAACATTTCATATGCGATGAACAAGGCTATAACCCAAGAAATACAACCACATGG
>DDQE01000017.1:0-19274 GCA_002342545.1 Caryophanales bacterium UBA2450 | reverse complement strand
TTAGGGAATATATATACTGGTCATAATTATGCTTTATGTACCACGATGTTAAGAGAAGAGTGGGGTTTTAAAGGCACGGTTCTCACCGATTATTATACTGGCGCGGATGCCTCTATGAATGCGAGAAAATGCGCATACGCGGGAAATGATGCGATATTAAATCCTCTTAATAGTTATGCGAGTGGAAGAAGACTTGATTTAAGTAATGTCAATGATTTGCATGTGGCTAGAAAATCAGCAAAAAACATTCTTTATACTTATGTTTCTACTTATTCATATGCGATTAATCATGACGCCAAAAATCCTATCTATGAAGTTAAATTAAATATCAGTGGGCAAAAGGCGATGTCCACAAATATCGCCCATAGACTTACAATATTTACGATTGTTGTCGGGATTATATTTGCCTTTGCCTCTTTGTTTGGATTTGTTAGACCTGTTGTAAAAGTAGATGGCAAATTATATATGACTGATAGAGAAGAAAAAGTTAGAAAAGAAATTAGAACTTATTCTCCATTTGCTCTAGCATTCATATCGTTACTGATATCTTTAATAGCAAGATCCTCTATTTCTAAGAGCTTCTTCACAAATTTCTTTACTGGTGTATTCACCGATATCGGAGCGGCGTTTACTAATTTTGGATTCTCAGTATTGATGAATGTTGTAGTGTATGTTGGAATTTTAGCCTTCATAGGAGTCAACATCTTCTTCATTCTTAAATATAGAAAAAGACATGACTATAGAGTCATACTCGCTCATATTTCAACCTTGATAGGGATTTTCATGGTAATGAGTAGCTTAGGCGTACTCTTGTTTGCCCTATCTACAGATGTGCTTTTAAAATCATTAAGTGATATATTGCTAGTCGCGTTAGTGAATGTAATTTCTCTAACTACGTTAGGTATTTGTATCTATAGTGATTTTAAATTATAAATTAAGTTTGGAGATTACATAAATGAGTTTCAAGAAGTACTTTTCAGTAAAAAGGATTATTGCCGCTGCTATCACTATTCCTTTGATGGTTGGACTAGAAATCGGACTCTCTATTGGCAAGGGGATTCTTTACGAATATGAAGACACAATCGATGCATATTTGTGTCCACCAATTGCAATTGGTTTAATCGCCAACGACGATGAGGGAGTTGATGAAGGATTAGAACTCTCTAAAGAAGTTGTTAGAGAAGGAAGTGTCCTTGTTAAAAATGATGGTGTTTTGCCATTAGCACGCTCAAACAAAAATGTTGCTGTTTTAGGTCATGGCGCGGTTGATTGGGTTGTGGGAGGTTCAGGCTCTGGCCAAGTTAGATTAGAAAATGGCAAAGATCGAATCATGCTTTTAAAAGCGCTAAGAGACTATGGAGTTAATTACGATTCTAAGGTGACTGATTATTACCAAACTCTTCCAACCACTCCAATTAGATATGGAGATGAGGGGGGAATTGTATATTCTTTACAAGATACATTTGTTGATGATTATTTCTGGCTTTATGAACCTAGCGTAAGCGATTATCAAACGATATTAAATAGTGCGAAAAGCTATTCTGATACGGCAATAATTGTTCTTTCTCGTAGAGCAGGAGAGACAGTTGATCCTCCAAAACATCAAAATAAATTTATTCAACATGTTACTGATAATTCTCGTCATTATTTAGAAATTTCTACTGAAGAAGAAGAATTATTGACTTTTGCGGGCGCAAATTTTGATAAAACTATTGTCTTAATTAATTCCACGAACGCGATGGAACTTGACTTCTTAGACACTATCCCTGGCCTAGACGCTTGTTTAATTGTCGGTGGAACTGGCAATAGAGGGGCCGCAGAAATTCCTTATATTTTATACGGAGAAAGTAATCCGAGTGGTAGAACTGTAGATACCTACCCATACGATTTCAGCTTTAATGTCAATGATGGCTATAGCGGTTGGGAAGGAATTAAACATTATTCTAATGGCACTGATTTATATCCTCATGGTGTAAAAAGAAATGCTGGAATGGGATATTATACCGATTCCCCATCATATATGGATTATGCCGAAAATATTTATGTTGGCTATAAATGGTTTGAAACCGCGGATGCTGAAGGATATTGGAATACATTCTCTTCTCCATATGGTTCTGGCTATGAAGGAGTGGTTCAATTCCCATTTGGATATGGCTTAAGCTATACCACATTTGATTGGGAGTTAATTGAAACTTCCATTCCTTTAGATAAACCTATTGTTAACACTGATAAAATTTCTTTAAAAGTTCAAGTGACCAATACTGGAACAGTTAAAGGAAAAGATGTAGTTGAAATATATGTTGAAGCTCCATATACTCCAGGCGGAATTGAAAAATCCTCTGTTTCATTAGTGGGCGCAGCGAAAACTCCATATATTGAACCAGGAGAAAGCGCCACTGTCACCATCGATATCAATGTTAAAGATTTTGAAAGTTATGACTGTTATGATGCAAATAATAATGGTTTCAAAGGATACGAACTTGAAGCGGGAACATATAAAGTCAAATTAATGACTGATTCACACCGTGTGAAAACCATGACTGTTTTAGGTGAAGAAGATGTTGAAGGTGTATTAAATTACACTGTCGCAGAAGATATCTTAGTCGATAAAGATGAAGTGACTTTAAATACGGTAGAAAATAGATTTACTGGTGAAGCTGCAGAAGGTGGTATTTCCATTGATGGCAGCGATTCTAATGCGATTATTCCTTTCATTCACCGTAATGAATTTAGTGCAATTGATTTATCAAACTTTGTGGCTCCAGATGATCGCGAAATTACTTCAAATGTAAGAGTATATAACACCTACACTCAGGCTCTTGCAAATGCGTGGGACGCACAAACTGTTGATTCAGTTGGTAGAGCTGTACCAACAACTGCTCCAACTTGGGGAGGAAGTCCGACACTTTTATTTAATAAAGGTAGTGCCAATGAACTTGGTCTAGAATTAGGCAATGACTTCAATGATGAAAGATGGGAAGATGTCCTTGATGGTGTCCCATTTAGTGAAGCCCTCGCTCTTGTAAATAGCGGTGACTTTGGTAGCGCCGCGATGCCAAGCGTTGGAAAACCTAGAAATTATGATTATGACGGCCCAAGTCAAGTGAGAGGATTTAATGCTGGTAGCGATGTTGGTACCGGATTCCCATGTGCGACCGTATTTGCACAAACATTTAATACTGATTTATCCTATAAATTCGGTCTTCAATATGGAAAAGAAATGACCGAGAAAGGGATTGATGGCGCTTATGCATTTGGTTGTAATATCCATCGTTCCCCATTTCAAGGAAGAAATTATGAATATTTAAGTGAAGATGGCTTTTTAACTGGTTTAATGCTTTGTGGAGAAGTTAGAGGATTATATAACACTGGTAAATATTCTTTCTTAAAGCATCTTGTCTGCGCGGAAAGCGAAAACGAAAGAGATGCGATGTATACTTGGTTAACCGAACAAACTCTTAGAGAAATATATTTAAGACCATTCCATATGGTGATTGAAAATGAAGGATGTGTTGGCATTATGTCAAGTTATAACCGCGTTGGAGGAATCTGGTCAGGAGGAAGTGAACACCTCATTGATGGCGTATTAAGATACGAATGGAACTTCAAAGGGGGAATTGTTACTGACTATGCGGATAACCCAATATATATGAATGGTGGACAGTCTCTTAGAGCGGGTAGTAATTTAGGCATGCACACTAAAACTACCGCTGGAGGTATTGCTTCGCCTTCTATGAGTAGTTCCCCAAGACTTCAACATCGTATGAGACATGCAGTTAAACAAATTCTATACATGACTTTACATGTCCAATATCAAAACAAGATTTATAACGAAACTAGTGAAGATCAAATCATCTCATTACCATCTTTACAAAGCTGGTCATGGTGGAGACCAGCGGTCACCGCGATAGAGGTGGTGCTCGCAGGAGGAATAGTCTTTGTACTATATCTCGTCCTAAAACCAGATTTCGGTAAACTCTTCAAAAAGAAGGAGGAAAAAGGCAATGAAACTAAATAAGTTAATTAACCTTATCGTTCTTCCTGTAATTGGATTAACCACTTTAGGTATCGCCGGAGGCATTGTGCTTTCTTCTTATTTAGATTGGAAAACTTATTTCAAAGAAAATTATCCTGATATTGATCCGGCAGATTATGCGAAACTTCAAAGTGTCGAAGCCTCTTTAAAATCTGGAGTCCATTATTATAAGAATAATCTTGCTCGTCCAAAAGCGGAAGATATCTTACTTGTTGGCACATATGTTTCTAATTCTGATCACTCAGTGTTTACACAAGTGATTGACCCTGCAAAAAGGCCATATAAAGTTTCAACTGATGCTTTATTCTTCCTTGAAGGAGGAGATATTACCATTACTTATAAGGACTTTGTTTTAACCATTGAAGATGTTCAATTAATTGATGTGGCCTTCCAAGGCATCAAGATTAGTGAAGCCCCTTATAAAGTTTCTTATATCGTTGGCGAAACATTTGATAAACAAGGAATGGTTGTTAGTGAATTATATAACGATGGTTCCACCAAAGTTATCGCAAATGATCAATATAGCATTTCAAATGCCAATCCTTTAACTTTAGAAGATAGAGAAATTAATATCACTTATACGAAAAACGCACATAATTATTCTGTCGTTCAAAGAATTAATGTTTATGAAAATTTAGATAATAGTAGACTTACCTCCATTGAACCATTAGAAACTTTCTATGTAACTGATGGAGAACGAATTAATTTTAAAGATTATAAATTCCTTGCAAAATATACAAGTGGAAATAAGAAAATCTTACCATTCTCTGAATATACCATTAGCGGAAATGCCACAGTGGCAAGATTAGGGAAAATCTATTCCTTTGATGTGACTTCAAATATCAATAATGCGATTACCTCTAAACTTGATCTTAATGTTGTTTCTCCGATTCCAATTATAAAAATGACACTAACTGGAGGAAAATTCGCTAAAGAAACTAAATATGAATTTGTCGGAAACGAATTAAAAGAAGTTGGAAAAGCGTATTTTGTCGGTGGATTTGGAGATGCAGTAAAAGCCGGTAAAGACGCAAAAATTTCCTTCAATGTCACTAGCTACACTCATAATGAGGCTTCTATTAATCTTAGATGCGCAAATTCTTTCTTAAGAAGAGTAGGTTCTGATTATTATATGAATCCTCTTCAAATCAATACCATCGCTGATTTATACGTCAATAATGAAATAATAGAAATGCCTGATGATGTTGTCTTAGCAGGATGTGGACCACATAATGCTTATGCTCCTTTATATAATGTATATAGTGATTTTGTAATTCCTAATATCGCTTTAAAAGCGGGACAAAACACAATCTCACTACAATTTAAGACTTCCACTGTTGGAGATGAGACTTATTGGCATGAATCTCCATCAACCTTAAATATTGAAAGCTTTGAAGTTGTTAGTGCAGGAAAAACTAACAAGCATAGAGGAAATATCGTTTCTATTGAATTCTTAGATTCATTCTCTATTATGTCTGGTCAATATTTAACTAAGGATTTTGTTCCAGTGTTGGCTCATTATGAAGATGAAACTTCTGAAGTAATAGCTAATTCCTTATTAGATATAGAAATGACTGAAGGAATTGTTAGAGATGACACTGTTACTATTTCTGCAACATTATTAGAAAATAGTGAAATTACCATCACTCAAACCTTTGATGTTGATAAAGCTATTTATCTAGAAGCAGAAAATGCTTTTAAAGAAGGTAGTAACAGGGTGGAAAATGAAACTGGAATGACCTATTCTTATGATTCTTTGACAGGAAGTTTTGTTCCAGCAGGAAACGCTACATATGTTATTGGTCTAGATGCTTCTACTTCTGGAAAAACTAAAACCAGCGCGAAATATAATGGAGACACTTCTCTCACCTTTAAGACAAATGTTATTGAAGGAGAATATTCTCTTTCTGTTAGAGCTGCGAATACCTATTATTGGGATGATGGAGTTGGTCCTCATACCGCGAATAAAAATATCAGCGAACTTGTTGATATATATATTAACGGGACCAAAATCGACTTCAACGTCGATATTCCAGGTGTTGATTCTCCTGATAATGATTCTCTACCTTGGGTAACATTCTTTGAGCTTGATTTAGCGGATGTATATTTGGCAAATGGGGAAAACCTCATTGAAATTAATTGCAATAAAAACGCGAGTAAGAATAAATGGAATGAAAGATCCATTCCTAGATTTGATTATTTCAAATTGTCTGTTAAATAGGGGGGAGAATGATGAAAAATAAATTTATTAAAATATTTCCTCTTACCTTCGCCGTCTTATCTTTAGCGGCGTGTAGTAGTACAGAACCAGTTAACCCTTCTCATGAACATACTTATTCTACCGTTTGGAGCTATGATGAATCTAATCACTGGCATACGGCGACATGCGTTCACGAATCGATTAGTGACAAAGCCACGCATACATATGGTAATGAATGGATTATTGAAAAAGAATGTACTACGACTACCGATGGACTTAAATATCAAGAATGTACAGTCTGTGGATATCATAATGAAGTAATTATTGAAAAAGGCAGTCAAGTTCACACCCATACATATTCGGAAAGCTGGTCCCATAATGATGAATATCACTGGCATGAAGGCACATGTGGCCATAATGTTGTTGGTAATAAAGAAAAACATTCTTATAGCGCTTGGGCAATTAGTTTATATCCAACCTCCACGAGCGAAGGAATTAAAATTAGAACTTGTGAAGATTGCGGATATGAACAACAAGAAATTATTCCCGAACTAGAGGATGATAACATTCCATTATCTTTTTATAAAATTAGTTATTATGAAGATGATGAGATCGCTAAAGCCGCTGCTAAAGAACTTAATGATGCATTTGGTGATAGAGTACTTGGCTTACAAGCGGTTAATAGTTATGTTGATGAATCATATTTAATTCATCTAAAAAGTGATTCTACTTTTGAGGATGAATATGAACTAAAAATTAATAATAATGCTTTAATATTGACTAGTGATACAACCATTGGTCTAATTGAAGGAGCAAAAGATATCTTAGAAAAAGCAGAAAGTAGTGATGAAGTTATTACCTATTATCCTGAGCCTATCAAAGAAGGATATAGCAAAAAAGAACAAATCAAAACCATGACCTATAACGTTAGAAACGCGGATGATGGTACTTTAGGAAATGGTGATTCTGGAGATGTTGTTAATCGTTTGCCTAGAGTGGCAGTGAATATTAGAACATTTATGCCTGATACAGTCGCCGTTCAAGAAGCCACTGACAATTGGATTAGTGGTCTAAAAGAAGAATTAGGACCGGAATATGGCTATCTTGGATATGGTAGAGATGCGAATTATAAAAATGAAAGTAGTGGAATTTTCTATAGAAGAGATACGGTTACACTTTTAGAAAGTGCCACTAAATGGTTTAGTGATACACCTGATGTTTCTGGTAGTCATTTCCCTGATTATGGTGGATATAACCGAATTATGTCATATGGTATATTCAAACGCAATAGCGATGGATATATCTATATGCATGTTTCTGCTCATATGGATTTACAGCAATCCCCAAATGCGAAGAATGCGAGAAAACTGGATGAATTAATCTCCCCATATAAAAGGAAAATGCCCATCATTGTTTCTGGCGACTTCAACTGCCATCAAGAAGATATCGGATGGGCCTATGACATTTTCATGAATGAATTAGATTATGTCGATTCTAAATATCAAGCTCTTGATAATAATAAAGAACAATTCACTTATAGCCAAGTGGGGTATAAGCCAAATGTAGACCCTCAAGAAATTATTGACTTTATTCTCTTAGCCAATAACGGAATATATTTTGATAAATATTTAGTTGATGCGACCAAATATCAAGGACCGGCGGACACTAGACCGCAATTAACTAGTGACCACTACGCAGTCTATACTGAATCAACTCCATATGAACCTTTAATTCCTTTTGACCGTAGTGAAATTCATAAAGAAGTAGAGATTGATGATGGTTTTGCGATGTATGACCATCACCATGATTTAGTGAACCACGAATCTCAATATAATAATGTTGATACTGCTTACGCCTATTTAACTGAATTTGAGGGAGATTTAGGCGGAAACAACACTAATTATCAATGTATTACTAATTTCACGAGTGGCGAAACGCTTGACTATGTCTTTAATTCCGCAAGTAGTGGAACTGGAGATCTTTCTATTGCACTAGCGAATAAGATTAAAGCTGCAACTGGAACAAAAGATTTATCAAATTACATTAGTGTATCTTTAAATGGCAGTGATATTGATGTTAGTGGACTTAATTTAAGATGTAGCGATATTCGATCAACGATGTATGAATGGGAAAATCTCGTATTAAGAGGCGTTGATATTCTCGAAGGAGAAAACACATTAACTATTTCTTCGTTAAATGATAACGCTCCATATCAATTGTCGCTAGATATCTTCTCTAATTTAGATATCGAACCTGTCCAAATCGATGAACTTTCTAAATATAAAATTTATTTAGGAGCAGAAGAATTAACTTTAAGAGAATTTAAAGATCGATATCCCAATATTGAACCAACCATTTGTATGGTTAATACTCAAAGTGTCTTAACTTTATCGTTAGCAGATAATTCTTCTACGACATTCGCCTTAGCGGGCTCATTAGATTTAACATATTATGATCAAGTATATATTGATGGAAATGGTGAATTGATTGTTGATTATGATGAGGCAATTGATGGCATTGTGGCTAATAATTTAACTATTGAACAAGGATCAATATTATCTCTTTCTGGCTATAGCGCTACGGAACAATCTGGGGTTAAAGTCCACGGCACTTTACAAATTGATGGCACGCTTAATGTCGATCATTATGGAAATGCGATTGCGATTGATTATTCTGAATCTCCTAGTGTTATTACAAATGTTGGTCCATATGGCACTTTAAATGTCACTGATTGTAAAGATGGAATACATGCTTGGAATGCGCCTAGCGGCTCTTACATTAATATTGCTGGCGAAGCTAATTTCAATGTAAGCCAAGATTGTATTGAACTTGCTTGTATACTCCCAATTAATTTTAATAACGGCGCAGAAGCGACATTTATTTCCCCTAAATCGGGTATCAATGTCTCAATTGAAAGCGCAGAAACTTCCATTTCATTAAACGGAGACGCGCATGTTAGCATGAACATTTCTACTGGTTCTGGTATTTTTATCTGTTCTAGTGAAGGTAAAGGTCAAGGATCCATTAATCTTAGAGATAATTCCTCTTTAGAAATTAATGCAGGATCTAGTGGATTATACGGTTTTAGTTCCTTAAATGTTAATAATGGCACTTTAAATGATTATTCTAAGAATTCCGCCTCACTTAAAATCCACGCAGGTGGAAATAAAGGCAGTGGAACCAAGGTTGATTCTTCAGGTAGAACCCCTGATGGTAACCCAATTCAAGGTAGATCAGGAGCGACATATTTCACTTTTGATACCACTGGAGAAGTCTTGATTGAAAAAACAGGTGATAAAGCTAGAACCGCTATTCATCTAGGAGGAAGTAGTGGAAAAAATGCATATTTCAGAGTCTTTGCCACGAACATGACCATTAAGAATTGTTCTAATGCGATTGGATGCTGGGTGGATAGAAACTGGACAGTTGATTATGATTATGAATCTACAGGATGTGCCAAAGTAAGTATTGTGAATTGTACTAATATTTATAGCGGTAACTCCTCTCCTATTTCTACGATATTTACGTCGTCAACATGTAATGTTACTAATTAATATTTTCTAATTTAATAAAACCTTTTTTGATAAATAAAGAAAACCGTACCCCCTTTTATGCGAAATTGTTACAAAACAGATATGAAACTAATAACCTTTGCTATCCCTTCATATAATTCTGAGAAGTTTTTAGCGTCATGCTTAGATTCTTTACTTATTGGAGTAGATGATAAAATCGAGGCGATTGTTATTAATGATGGAAGCACTGATAGAACTAGTGAGATCGCTCATGAATACGCGAAAAAATATCAATTTATTAAGGTTGTGGATAAAGAAAATGGCGGTCATGGTAGTGGTGTGAATGTTGGTATTAATATCGCTACCGGTTTATATTTTAAATTGCTTGATAGCGATGATCATATTGATAAAGAAGGTCTATTATCATTAATAGAAACAATTGAAAAGCATTTAAATGATAACACTTTACCTGATTTATATTTTGCTGACTACATAAGTGTAGCGGAAGGTACCGAAGATAAAATTACCACTTCTCATAAAAAATGGGTGAAAAGATTAAATATTGTCAGTGATTTCTCTAACTTTAAAAAAGTTCCTGAAGCCAAATATTTTATGGTCCATGAATTAGTGGTTAAAACAACAGTGTTACAAGAAAATAACATTAGACTCGTAGAAAAGGTTTTTTACGAAGACACTAAATATGTTTTGGATTGTTTTATTAACTCCCAAACATTTTATTATCTTGATAAACCGCTTTATTTATATACAGTGGGAAGAATTGGTCAATCTATCTCCATAGAGAAGATGGATAAAAATTATATGAACATGGTTAAAGTTGCTCACGAGACAATTAAAGCCATATCTACTAATAAAATCATGTCTATGGAAAAATATCACAAGCGATTCGTGATGCATGAATTGAATACCGTATTCTATCTTTTGTATTTCTATATTTATTTGCATTATCGAAAAGAAAAAGGTGTGCATTATAAAGAAATTAGAAAATCTTTCAAAAAGAAAGAGCCAAAATTATATAAACGAGTTTATTATCACTCTCTCTTGTTCTGGATGAACATACCAATTCCAAGACTAAGACAAGCGTTAACTGAATCAGCGTATAAAATTGCAGGAAAGAAATTAGGATGGAGGTAATACCTATGGCAAGAAAACATCAAGACATTATCGATAAACTTACACTAGAAGAAAAAGCTTCTTTGATGAGTGGCAAAGACTTCTGGCAAACTCAAGATATTGCTAGACTTGGAATACCTTCCATGTTTCTTTCTGACGGCCCGCATGGTTTAAGAAAGCAACAAGCCGCAGCAGATAACCTTGGCTTTAATGAATCTTATAAAGCAACTTGCTTTCCTACTGCAGTAAGTGTTGCCTCTAGCTGGAATTTAGAGTTAGGTGAAGAAATTGGACACGCTTTAGGAAAGGAAGCTGTTCATCAAAAAGTTCATGTTTTATTAGGACCAGGAATGAATATAAAAAGAAATCCACTTTGTGGACGTAATTTTGAATACTTCTCAGAAGATCCTTATCTAGCAGGTAAAATGGCTAGCTCTTATATTAAGGGTATACAAGAAGAAGGAGTGTCAGGTTGCTTAAAACATTTTGCCTGTAACTCCCAAGAATTAAGAAGAACTACCGTAGACTCTATTGTTGATGAAAGAACTTTAAGAGAAATCTATTTAACAAACTTTGAAATCGCTGTTAAAGAAGCTAAACCTTGGATGATTATGTCTTCATATAACTTAGTTAATGGAGATTATACCTGCCAAAGTAAACACTTAAATAATGACATCTTAAGAGGAGAATGGGGCTATAACGGCTGCCAAGTATCTGACTGGGGTGGAGAAGATGACCGTGTCGAAGGCTTATTAGCAGGTAATGAATTAGAGATGCCGTTTAATGATGGAGACACCATTAAGGATATCGTTAATGCGGTTAAGAATAATAAAATCTCTGAGGCAGTTTTAGATGATTGTGTTGATCGACTTTTAGATTTAGCATTTAGAACCGATAAAACTATTCAAGAAAAAGATGGAGAAGTTGATTTAGAAGCTCATCACTTATTAGCTCAAAAAGCTGCGGAAGAAAGTATTGTTCTTTTAGAGAATAATGGTGTACTTCCTTTAAATAAAGATAAGCGTGTCGCTATTATTGGCAAATTTGTTGAAGAACCACGTTATCAAGGAGCGGGATCTAGCTTAGTTAACTCTTATAAAGTTGATCGTGTCATTGATGTGATTGGAGACTATGATATCAACTATATCGGTTTTGAACCAGGATTCCATTTAAGTGGTAAAAAGAGCAAAAACCGCGTCAATAGGGCCTTAAAATTAGCAAAATCTGCAGATATTGTAGTTCTTTTCTTAGGTTTAGATGACTTAACTGAGGCTGAAGGTATTGACCGTGTAAATATGAGAATTCCTCAAAACCAATTAGATTTATTTGAAGAGATTTCTAAACTTGATAAACGTGTTGTGGTTTGTTTATCTTGTGGTTCAGCTGTTGAGCTTCCATTTGCTAAAAAAGTTGACGCTTTAGTTCATATGAATTTAACAGGTCAAGCTGGTGCTAGAGCGATATTAAATGTTTTAACTGGTAAAGTTAATCCAAGTGGAAAACTTTCAGAATCTTATCCATTCTTTTATAAAAATTATTCCGGATATAAATATTTCCACGATAAACCAATGACCGCAGAATATCGTGAAACAATTTATGTTGGTTACCGTTATTACGACACAAAAGGAATATCGGTGTTATATCCGTTTGGATATGGCTTAAGTTATACAACTTTTGAATATAAAGATTTAAAAGTTGATTCTGAAGGTGTTTCCTTCAAACTTAAAAATACTGGTGAAGTTAAAGGAAAAGAAGTTGCCCAACTTTATGTTGGTTTAAAAAACAGCAAAATCTTTAGAGAAAGAAAAGGCTTAAAAGGCTTTGTTAAAGTTGAATTAGAGTCTAATGAAGAAAAGGTTATCTCAATTCCTTTTGATGAATATACATTCCGTTATTTCAATGTGAAAACTAATAAGTGGGAAGTCGAAGAAGGAGATTATCAAATCTATATTGGCTCATCTAGTAAAGATATGCGCCTAATGGGCACAATTCATAAAGCAGGCACAACTAGTGTTATCCCTTATGATGAGAAAAAGATTCCTTCTTACTATAAGGCTGATGTCAGTGATGTCCCTAATGATGAATTTAAATATTTATTAGGTAGAGATATCCCTAATGGTCATTTGGTGTTCCCTAAAAAGAAAAGAATTGTCGCTAATTACTACACGACCGTTGATCAATTAAGATATGCTAAAGGTTGGGCAGGAAGATTCTTTGCATGGTGCATTAGAGTGGCGATTGCCTTCTTAAGAAAATTTAATCCTAAAGCGGCAAACATGATTGTAATGGGAGTGTATTATATTCCGCTAAGAAATTTATCACGTATGACAGGTGGAGCGATTCACTGGTATCAATTAGACGGATTAATCTTAATGTTTAACGGTCACTTCTTTAAAGGGTTACACAAATTCTTAAAAGAAGGAAGAGCCATCAAAAAAGAGCGTAAGCTCATTAAAAAGTCATTAAAAAATAAAGAATAAAAAAAGGAGTTTGAACTTATGGGCAGAAAATCATTATTTGAATCAAAGTTAATGCGCTCAAAAATTAAAACCCAAACTGTTTCATTATTTCCAGAAACAGCACTAGGTTATTTTATAGGTCCGTTCCTTGCTCTTATCAGTAATGGTGTTGTCAATATTTGGCTCATTCAATACTGGGATAAGGTTTTAGGACTTGCAACATGGAATCCGTTATTTGAGACACTTTTACCAATTATCTCATCAGTAGTAATTGTTATTGGTAGTTTATTCGTTGGTCGATTAATGGAAAGAAAGCCTTCTTTAGCAGGCAAAGCTAGACCTCTTATTTTACTTGGTATGCCTGTTATTGCGGCTGCTTTATTAATCTTATTCTTAGTACCATTTCCTGGCGCTGCTAATGAATTCTTACCTGGAGAAGAAGTGAGTACGAACGGTGGATTATTAGCCTCTATCTTTATCGCTATTGGCTATAACTTATATTTTGCCTTTGCTTGGCCTTTATATTTTAATTCCCACTCAGCGCTAGTTAACTTATCTACTCGTGATAGTAAAAAACGTGGATTATTATCTACCGCGGTGATGGCCGCTATGCTTGGCGCTGCGGGTGTTTCTGGTATGTTTGGTGGTATTTTAGTTGATGCTTTAGGCTTATTACCTGTTTACTCTTATTCTAATGAATATATTGCTGCTCATGGACTTGGTGATGTGAAGTTTACTAATGATTATAGTGAGGTTGCTAACTTAGTTAGAGGGCAGGATTACGATATAACAATTTCTAGAGCTCAGGCTAATGAAAAATGGGTCATCTTAATGATTGTGATGATTGTGGCTCTTATTATTGGCTGCTTACTTGAATATTATTTCACTCGTGAAAGAATCACTGAAGAAAATATTAAGAACGCTGAAAGCGCTAGCGCTAATGCTGAAAATAAAGAAACCAAAGTAAAAAAAGTCTCCATGGGCAAGCAAGTTAAGATTTGTGTTAAAGACAAATATTGGTGGATGATTATGATTTTCTGGCTCCTATATCAGTTCGGTGGACAGATGAAGAACAATGCGATGAGCTTCTACTCTCAAGCCTTAACTGGTGGTAATACAGTTAGCTCTATCATTAATATTGCTGGTGCAATTCCTACTGCTCTTGGTATGCTTGTTGCCTGGCCACTAGCAAATAAATTATCAAAATCAAAGGCTATTTCTTTAGGTGGTGTGGTCGCAGCTTTATCTGCTTCAGCAGCCTTTACCGCTTTAGGATTTATTGGTAATACTCCAGCAGTCACTGGTATCTCTGTAGCTAGCTTCTGTATTAAAGCCTTAGGTACCGCTCCTGCGATGTACGTCTCATTAGCCTTAATGGGTAACGTCTTAGATCACCAAGAAGCGATTCATGGTGTTAGAACTGATGGTTTCACCATGGCAGTTTATGGTTCTTTAATCGTTGCTATTCCTGGAATTTGTAATGGTATTATCGTTGGACTTAAATCCGCAGTTCCTGCAAGCGGACAAGCAGTCTTACAAACCTCTTTAGCATATGGTTTAGAGGGTGTATGTTATTTAGTTATTGCTATTATGTTTATCTTTATGAAGGTTGAGAAATTCATAAAAGTGGATAATGTCGCTATTGTACATGATCAAAAAGAGGCAGTCCTCTCTAATGGTGGAACTTGGGTCGATCCAAAAGAAAGAATGAAAAAGGAGGAAGAAGAAGCCGAAGCGGAAGCTGAAGAAGCTAGACTTAAAACACTTAAAGCTACTTGTGAGAAGAAAGGCTTAGACTTTGAAGTTGAGAATAATAAATATCTCACCTCTAAGGCGGAAAAAGAAAAAGCCGCTAAAGAAAAGAAGGCTCAAAAAGAAGCTGATAAGAAAGCTAAATATGATGCTTTACCTCCTGAAAAGAAAGATGCTTTAGAAGCTAAGAAAGCAAAAGCAGAAGCTAAACAAATCGAAAGTGATAAAGAGGCGCTTATTGAACTAAATAAGATTAGACAAGAAAATAACAAGCCTGCTGTTAGTTTGGATTAATATTAATTATAGAGCAATGTCATACGATGTTGCTCTTTTTTTCTTTTTCTATAAAATAGTCCAAAAATACTTTTTATTATTGTTGTTTTTTCAAAATATTAGACTAGAAACAATAGACAACTCAAAAAATATAAATACATTATTTTAATAAAATTAAACCTATGTTATTATTTTTTAAAGTGGGCTTATTGGATAAATGATTATTAGTAATCTAGACTTCTAAGACTACTGTTATTTTTTAGAAAGGGAGAAGCTATGTTTAAATTACTTTTCAAAAACATGAAGGCAAGACATTGGGTTGCAGTAGTATTTATTTTCTTACTCACCTTAGCTCAAGTCTATTTCATGATGACAATTGTCTCCTATATTGGTTTGTTAACCGCTGCTGTTGGTAATGCTGCTACTGATGGCACTGCTAACGTGTGGTTAAACGGATTAGGAATGATTGTATGTGCTGTAGCAATGGTGGTTGTTGATATCATCATTAAATTCATCGCTAGTGCGACTGCTAGTAGTACAGTGACTCAATTAAGACAAAAGTTATATGAAAGAGTTAATGAATTTGCAATTGCTGATTTTGCCTCATTCTCAACCGAATCTTTAATTACAAGAACCACAAACGACATTCAAAATGTTCACCTTGCTTGGTTGACATTCTTAAAAACCGCATTCGTGGCCCCTGTTACAATGGTTTGGTCAGTTATTTTACTCGCAACTCAAGCTAACGCAAAACTTACAGTTGTTACTGTTATTTGGGTGGTCTTATTAGTTGCCGCTGTTGCAGTTTTATTATTTATGGTAACCCCTAAATTTAGAATTGTACAAAAATTAACCGATGCTCTTAACGTTTCAAGTAGAGAAAATCTTACTGGTGTTAGAGTAGTTAGAGCATTCAATGCCGAATCTTATCAAGAAGAAAAATTCGACAAAGTTAATGTTCCATATACAAAGACTCAAATCTTTATTGGTCGTGTATTAGCCTTCTTCACCCCATTTGTGATGATGGTTATGATGGGCTTATCTTTATCTATTTTATGGGTTAGTGCTTATATTATTAATGGATTAAGCGCTACTGATGCTACTAATGCCTTTAACTCTACTAACTCATTCGTCATGCTTGCTAGCCAAATCGTTATGTCATTCATTTTAGTGATTACCTTAATTGTTATTTGGCCAAGAGCCTCTGTCAGTGCGAAACGTATTCATGAAGTTATTACTCACTCAGTTTCTGTTTTAGATACTGATCATCCAGTAGAATTCAAAGAAAAAGGCACAATCGAATTTAAAAATGTTGGCTTTGCTTATCCTGGTAGTGATAAAGAAGCTGTTTCTAATATTTCCTTCAAAGTGAATAAAGGTGAAACCATTGCCTTTATTGGCGCTACTGGTAGTGGAAAAACCACAATTATTAACTTAATTCCTCGTATGGCGGACTGCACAAGCGGAGAAGTTTTAGTGGATGGAGTAAATGTAAAAGACGTTTTACAATCCGATTTAAGAGACCGTATTGGCTATGCTCCTCAAAGAGGCTTCTTATTTAAAGGCAATATTAAAGAAAATATCGCCTTAAAAAATCCAAATATGACATTAAAAGATATCAGATGGGCAGCGGAAATCGCTGATGCTGATGGCTTTGTGATGAATAAGAGCAATGGTTACGATTCTGAAGTTGCTCAAGGCGGCACTAACTTCTCAGGCGGACAAAAACAAAGACTTTGTATCGCTAGAGCTATTGCTCCTAAACCAGAAATCTTAATCTTTGATGACTCTTTCTCTGCTCTAGACTATCGTACAGATAAAGTTGTTAGAGGAAGAATTGCCGAAAAACTTCCAGAAGCCACTAGAGTTATTATTGCTCAACGTGTTGGCACCATTATGGATGCTGATCAAATCGTGGTGTTAGACCATGGTAAGATTGTCGGTTTAGGCAAACACAAAGACTTAGTGAGAAATTGTCCAGTCTATCAAGAAATTGCCTTATCTCAATTAAGTAAGGAGGAATTAGGATTATGAGTAAAATGAAGAAAACAATGAGCTCTAATAAATTAGGTAGCCTAGTTAAAGCCTTCCGCAAATACTATATTCCTTTTGCTATTTCTATTGCCTTACTTGTTGCCTCTGTTGTTCTTACAATTCTTACTCCAGGAACAATTAGAGAATTAACTAACGCCATTAACCCAATGGGTAAGGTTGTTGATGGGGTTGTTGTACTTGATTTAGCACTTATACTTAAGCTCGCTATTAAATTAGTGGTTTTCATTGGTGTTTCCTTTATCACTGGCTTTGCCTCTGGATTTATTCTTAACACCATTATTCAAAAATTCTCAAAAGATTTAAGAAGAGACATCTCCGCTAAAATCAACAAGATGCCTTTAAATTATTTCGATACCACTCAATTCGGTGATATCTTATCTGTTATCACTAACGATGTTGATACTTTATCAACCTCATTACAAAACTCTATTTCATTACTTGTTAACTCAGTAGTAATGTTAGTCGGTGTAATTATTGCGATGTTTATCGCTAGCTGGCAAATGGCGATTGTTGTCTTATGCTCATTACCAATTATGTTAATTATTATCTTATTAACATTTAAGAAAGCATTACCATTATTTAATGAGAACCAAAAAGTTCTTGGTGAAGTTAACGCGACTGTTGAAGAAAACTATTCTGGTCAACTCGTTATTAAAGCCTTTAATGCTGAAAAACTTAAGATTTCTGAATTTAAGAAGAAAAACGATTTACTTGGTTCAATCTTATATAAGTCCCAAGCTTGGGGTGGATTAATTGAACCTGCAATGCAATTTGTTTCTTACTTAACTTACGCAGCAGTCTTAATTACAGCGGGCTTATTAATCGCTAGCGATCCAGCCAAATTCGATATGGGTATTATCACTGGCTTTATCGTTTATGTTTCTTTATTCCAAGAACCACTCGCTCAAATCGGTCAAGCCAGCTCTACTATTCAACTTGGTACTGCTGCTTGTAATCGTGTCTTTGACTTCCTTGAAAAAGAAGAATTACCTGTTGAAGAACAAAAAGAATTCTTACTCGATCACTCCAAAATTAGAGGAGAAGTGGAATTCAAAGATGTGTGCTTTGGTTATGATCCAAGTAAACTCACCATTAAACACTTCTCTGGCAAGATTAAGCCAGGTATGAAAGTTGCTATTATCGGTCCTACTGGTGCTGGTAAAACTACCTTAGTCAACTTATTAATGAGATTCTATGAACTCACTAGTGGTGACATCTTAGTTGATGGCGTATCTATTAAAGATATGACTAGAGCCGAGCTCCGCGATATCTTTGGAATGATCTTACAAGAAACTTGGGTTATTAATGGAACTTTAAGAGAAAATATTGTCTATAATCTCAAGAATGTTGATGAAAATAGACTTAATGAAATCTTAGAAGAAACTAACTTAGCCCACTATGTGAGCACTCTTCCACAAGGAATTGACACAGTTATTCAAAAAGAAAGCGCACTTTCCGCTGGACAAAAACAACTTATTACTATTGCTAGAGCGATGACTGAAAACGCTCCAATGCTCATTCTAGATGAAGCAACTAGTAACGTTGATACTAGAACCGAAATTCTTATTCAAAAAGCTATGGACTCCTTAACTAAAGGAAGAACAAGCTTTGTTATCGCTCATAGATTATCCACCATTAAAAACGCAGATTTAATCTTCGTGATGAAAGATGGTAACATCGTGGAAACCGGTAACCATGATTCATTAATGAAATTAGGCGGATTATATTCTGAGATTTATAACTCTCAATTCAACTAATTGATTATTAATCAAAAAATAAGGAGCTGTTGAAAAACCTAAAAGGTAAATGACGGCTCCTTTTATTATGAAAAAGAGGTGAAATCGCAAGAAATCACC
>DDQE01000035.1 GCA_002342545.1 Caryophanales bacterium UBA2450 | reverse complement strand
TGGTATGGGAACGTTATTGTTAAAGTTCCTACTAATTATCCAAGTAGTCAATTATGTAGTTACTGCAATTATCAAAATCCTCTCACTAAAGATTTGAAAGTAAGAAAATGGACTTGCCCTCAATGTGGCTCAGTCCATGATCGAGATATAAACGCAGCTAAAAATATTCTACGTAAGGGAATTGAAATGCTTACTAAGGGTGGGACACATCCGGATAGCTTGTTTATGCTTGGCTCATTAGAGTCATCGAGCAAGAAGCCCCCACTTCTATAAGTGGTGGGTATGTCACTTGGCTGAGAAAGAACTATTTCTTTCTTGGGAATTTGATTGCGGCTTGTGCAGCAGCGAGTCTAGCAACTGGGACTCTAAATGGAGAACAAGAGACGTAATCTAATCCAACTTTGTGATAGAACTCAATGGAGTTTGCTTCACCACCAGTTTCACCACAGACACCAATGTGTAAGTCAGGTCTAGTAGCTCTACCTTGTTTGACAGAGAGTTCAACTAACTTACCAACACCGTGTTGATCTAAGGTCTTGAATGGATCTTCTTCTAAGATCTTATTGCTGTAGTAATCTGGTAAGAATTTAGAAGCATCATCACGAGAGAATCCGAATGTCATTTGGGTTAAGTCATTTGTACCAAATGAGAAGAATTCTGCTTCTTGAGCAATTTCATCAGAGAGTAATGCAGCACGTGGAATTTCAATCATAGTACCAACATGGTATTTGAGATTGACACCAGCAGCTTTGATGACTTCATCAGCAGTCTTACAAACGATAGCCTTAACGAATTTCATTTCTCTTAAGTCTAAGGTAAGAGGGACCATGATTTCTGGTTCAACATGTAATCCACATCTCTTATTAACGGCGATAGCAGCCTTAATAATAGCGCGGGTTTGCATTTCACCAATTTCTGGATAGGAGACGTCTAAACGGCAGCCTCTGTGACCCATCATTGGGTTGAATTCATGTAATTCATCAATTCTCTTGTGAATATATTCAACAGAATGTCCAGTCGCTTTTGCGAGTTCTTGGATCTTGTCTTCTTCTTGTGGTAAGAATTCGTGTAGAGGTGGATCAAGTAAACGGACATTAACGTTGAGGTTGCCCATTTCTTCGTATAAACCTTCGAAGTCTTTTTGTTGTAATGGTTCGATTTCCGCTAAAGCGGCAACTCTTTCTTCTTTACTTTCAGCAAGAATCATCTTTCTGAAGGAGAAGATCTTGTCTTTATCGAAGAACATATGTTCTGTTCTACATAATCCAATACCTTGAGCACCAAAGACTTTAGCTTGATGTGCATCTCTTGGAGTATCGGCGTTAGCTCTAACTGCTAAGTCACGGGCTTCATCAACCCAACCCATTAATCTACCAAAGTTACCAGAGGATAGATCTGGTGCAACTTTCTTGATGTCGCCTTCGTAAACACAACCTGTGCTTCCGTCTAAGGATAAGACATCTTTATCAGTATAGACTTTATCACCAATCTTTAAGGTTCTTGCTTCTTCATCAATGATGGCAGCAGCACAACCAGTGATACAGCATTTACCCATACCACGAGCAACAACGGCAGCGTGAGAAGTCATACCACCTCTCATAGTGAGAATACCTTCGCAAGCAATCATACCAGCAAGATCTTCTGGGGAAGTTTCTGCTCTAACTAGAACAACTTTTTCTCCAGCAGCGTGTCTTCTTTCAGCTTCTTCAGCAGTGAAGGCGATAGCGCCGGTTCCTGCTCCTGGGCCAGCTGGGTTACCTTTAGCGACTAATCTGTCTTTAGCTTTAGCTAAATCATCTTTATCAAAGTTAGGTAATAATAATTTATCAAATGAAACAGGATCAATTCTTAAGACAGCTTCTTCTTTGGTAATTAATCCTTCATCAACCATGTCACAGGCCATCTTTAAGGCTGCAGCAGGTGTTCTTTTTCCGGATCTAGTTTGTAAGAAGTATAATTTGCCTTCTTCAACAGTGAATTCCATATCTTGCATATCGCGGTAGTGGAGTTCCATGTTTTTGATAGTCTTGACGAATTGTTCATAGACTTCAGGCATTCTTCTTTTTAATTCATCAATGTGAAGTGGGGTACGGATACCAGCAACAACGTCTTCACCTTGAGCGTTTGGTAAATATTCAGCGGAGATTTCTTTTTCACCAGTAGCGGCGTTTCTAGAGAAAGCAACACCTGTACCAGAGGTCTCACCTTTGTTACCAAAGGCCATGGATTGCACGTTAACGGCGGTTCCCCATGAATATGGAATGGAATATTGCATACGGTAAATATTCGCTCTTGGGTTGTCCCAGCTTCTAAAGACCGCGGCAACAGCTTCCATTAATTGATCTTTTGGATCAGTTGGGAATTCTTCACCGAATGTTTTCTTGTAGTATTCTTTGTATTTAGCCACTAAGACTTTTAATTCTTCTGTAGTGACTTCTGTGTCTAATTTGTATCCTCTTGATTCTTTTAAATCATCAAGCATCTTATCCATTTCGGTTCTTGGATGACCTTTAGCGATGTTTGTGAACATGAGGATGAATCTTCTGAAGCTGTCTAATGCAAATCTTTCGTTGCCTGTTTCTCTTGCAAGAGCAGCAGCAGTAACATCATTTAAACCTAAGTTTAAGATTGTGTCCATCATACCTGGCATACTGACACGAGCACCAGATCTGACAGAAACTAAAAGTGGATTATGTTCTCCACCGAATGTTTTTCCGGTTTTCTTTTCGACATCTTTAATTGCCGCGAAGATTTGTTCTTTAACAAATTCTGGGATTTTCTTTCCACTGTCATAATAAAGGGTGCAAGCTTCAGTTGTGATTGTAAATCCTTCTGGAACAGGAACGCCGATATGGGTCATTTCTGCTAAACCAGCACCTTTACCACCTAAGAGTTCTTTGCCTAATCCATAGGCTTCATCAAAGGGGTAAACATATTTCTTTTCAGCCATATTTTTCCTCCTATAAGGCACGTAGAGAGCGTATATGTATTCGCTCACCAGCGCTAATATTCTATTACATATGTGCCCGTATAGGAAAGAATTTCCACAAAAATTTCATTTGTTAAGGCAAACGCACGAAATTCATTTTATAAGTACCCAAACCCATGGAATTTAACTTTGCTAATCATAATTCTGAGATTTTGGCCAAATTAAAATATTTTCGGATGGTTTTTCGCTGTAAAATGGCAAGATAAAAACAACTTCTTCTTCAATAATCACCACCTTTTATTGGACAGTTTTTATACTATTAATGTAAAGAATCTTGTACAATAGTTGCTGAGGGGTAAGATATCTATTCTCGCTCCTTGATTCATCAAATGATTTATCTTTCCTGGACAGTTGGACGATCATATAGATGAACTTACGAACAAGGTTTAGGTTTTCAGCACCTAGACCTTTTCTTAATGTGCACCGGTCTTCTTTGAATGAATTGTCTAATATGTAATGAAACGACTCGATATTCCAATGCTTTCTTCTAACGATGTGGAATGTATTTATATCAATCTCGCTTGTGATGAAAAATCTATCTTGAGTTATTGTTTTGTTTTTCTTTACAATAAGCACTTCACTTCTCATCATTCCTATGGCTTTAACACCATTCCATAATTTGCCATATCTATCTTTTACATAAGATAAATCATTAATCATATAGAATGTCCTTTTCTCCAGCCTCCCGTGGTCAATTTTTGGATTTTGAACTACCTTTTTAGTTAATCTATTTGAATGTTTTTCATCGTTGAGTTCCGTTAAAAAGTCATCCTTTATTATTCCGCCTAGACCATCAAATTCTTCTAGCTTTATATTGATAATAAAATCGTAATTCAACTTCTTGCATAACTTAGTTATGTTTCTATTTGCTCCCACCCCATCAATACTAATGATGAGCTTCTTTTTAGGATGTCGACGATGAAATCTTCTTAACAAAAATTCAATTGCTCCTTGCTCTCCGCCCTTCTTGTTTTGATCTTTGGCTACCTTATGAGAGAATATGGGCACTTTGGCAATATCATCATATAAAGTGACAACATTAACTGCAGAAGTACTTTCTTTGGATGAGTCTCTTGTTGCTCTAATGTATTTGCCATCCAATGATACTATGGTTGGATAGTCCAATAATCTAGCAATCAATTTCACTAACAGTCTTTCTAAATCAGAATGTTTTGTACGATGCATTATTCTTTCCAATGTGTCATGAGATGGAATGCCGTTTTTCAACGATAATATTTTGTTTAATTTGCTTTCATATCTTTTAGCAAACGCCACATATTCTCTAAAGATATTACAGCCAGACAGCATCGCCAACATGATGATTATCAGGCAGTCACTTAATCGATGCTTTATCTTTCCTCTCATTCGATAATCATAGATGTTTTCTAACTCGTGATAGAAATGCCTAAAACGATGAGACTTAATCAGTCTTTTCACACTAATCATTTAACTACTTCTCCTATAGCTAAATGATACACTTTATAACTTTATTAATAAAGTTATAATTTACAAAAACATGCAAACAAAAAAGGGGGATTAAATTCGACCCCCAATCGTTAACACACAAAATTTATTTCGTGCGTTTGCCCTATTCATTTGTGGACATTCTATATGCATGCATATATAGGTTGAATATACACGTGAAGCAGGTATAATTTTAATAAGTGAGGGATTCATATGAAGAAAGTTGGATTACCAAAAATTAGCGAAATTCTAAAAGAAGAGTTTATGATACCTCTTCATATTTCAGCGTATCGTTTAGCTAAAGATATTGATGTTCCTGTTTCTCGTATACAAGATATTCTTCATGATAGAAGAAAAATTACTGCCGAGACATCTATTAGACTTGGTAGATATTTTGGATTAAGTGATAAATATTTTTTAAATCTTCAAATCGATATAGATATTAGAGAAGCTCAGAGTACATATAGCGATAGTATTCTAAACATCAAACCTTTATCAATGTAATTAGTGGAACATGTGTGGGTATTTCTTACACATGAATTCCATGTCTTTATCCCCACGTCCACTTAAGCAGACTAAGATTGATCCACTTTGCATAGTGCGAGCACATTTAATAGCGTATGCCACTGCATGTGCGGATTCAATCGCAGGAATAATGCCTTCTAATCTAGAAAGTAAGAAGAAAGCTTCTGCAGCTTCTTCATCAGTGACTGATTCATATTTCACTCTACCGATTTCATGTAGGAAAGCGTGTTCTGGTCCTACACCTGGATAATCTAACCCACTAGCAATAGAATAAGCATCAGCAGGTTCTCCGTTTTCTTTAGTTAAAACTAAAGAATTAAAGCCGTGGAGAACTTTTTCTTTTCCAAGAGTAATTGTGGCAGCGTTTTTACCAATTTCTCTTCCTTGTCCCATTGGTTCAACTCCCACAATATGGACTGGCTCTTCTAAAAATGCTTCAAACATTCCAATGGCGTTTGAGCCTCCACCAACACAAGCGCATACGATATCTGGAAGTTCTCCAGTCATATCTAAAAATTGTTGTTTTGCTTCGCGACCAATAATTTCCTGGAAGTCTCTTACTATTAAAGGATATGGATGAGGTCCAACCGCACTTCCTAAGCAATAGAATGCATCTTTATATTCTTTAGCGTAGGCTTCAAAGGCAGCGTCTACTGCTTCTTTTAATGTTTTAGTTCCTTCTTTAACTGGAATTACGTTAGCCCCTAACACTTTAATTCTATTTACATTAGGGGCTTGTTTTTCCATATCAACTTCGCCCATATAGATATCACACTTAAGTCCGAAATAGGCTGCCGCCATAGCTACAGCAGAGCCGTGGCTACCAGCTCCTGTTTCAGCAATTAATTTTTTCTTGCCTAAATATTTAGCAAGTAAAGCTTGTCCCATCGCATTATTTAATTTATGAGCGCCTCCGTGATTGAGATCTTCTCTTTTTAAATAAATTTGTACTTTACCAAAATAATTACTCAAATTCTGGCAGTGATATACCGGAGTTGGTCGACCATGATAATTCTTTCTAATTTCTCTAAGTTCAGCGATGAATTTAGCAGATTTCGCAATTGTTAGATAGCCGTTATAAACTTCATCCATTGCCTTAGATAAATTTGGAGGTAAAAATCTTCCGCCAAATCGACCAAAATAGCCTTCGGAATTTGGAAATAATTTACGATAGTTTTTAAAATCAAAATCAATTTTGTCTAAAGGAGAATCTTCAAAACATCTCTGTCCTTTATATCTTCTATCTAGTGGTTTAACTGCATTTTCAGGAATTAGATATTTATGGCCTACTAATTTCACCCCTTCAATACGCTTTTCTTGAATTAAAACACGAACTCTTCTTTCATTAAGATTCCATTTCTTTGCTACTTCATTTACGGATAAATACTTCATACCATTATATTCCTTTCGGTATATTCTTTATTCCTATTATAGTAGCATTAATTTGATAATCAATACCTATTTATCAATAAATAAAATAGATATAAAATAATTAATCGAACGGATGACATTATTATGGAAAGTAAATCACCATTAGTATTAACAATAGATTTTGGAACTCAATCAGTTAGAGTCGCTCTTATTAATAAGTCTGGAGAAATTGAATCAATAGTTAAAAGAAAATATTCTCCTGCTTATGTTTCTCTAGAAAAAGGATATGCAGAACAAGACCCTGACTATTACTACAACATTCTTATTGAATGCTTAAAAGAACTTGTTAAATCATCAAAAGATAAATTAGATAGAATCAAAGGTAGCACGATTGCAACCTTTAGAGATTCTTCAGTGCAATTAGATAAAGACAATAAACCAGTAAGAAAATCTATTCTTTGGTTAGATCAAAGACTCGCTAAAGCAAAAGAGAAATTACCATTTGGTTATAGCACTCTATTCTCTTTGGTGGGTATGCAAGACACTATTAAGTTAAATAGAAGCCGCACTATGGCGCATTGGATTAAAGAAAACGAACCAGACATTTGGTCTAAAACAGTGAAATACGTTAATATCTCTACTTATTTAACTTATAAATTAACTGGAGAATTAACTGATAGCTGTGCAAACTTAACTGGACACTATCCAATTAATTTTAGAAAAAGAAAATGGTGGGGAGAAAGAGCTCTTAAAGGAGTGATTTTTGGCATTCCTAGTAGAATGTTATTCCCTCTTAAGCAACCAGGAGAAATAATTGGAGATATTTCAGAAGAGATTTGTAAAGTGACTGGTTTACCAAAAGGAATTAAATTATATGCTTCTGGTAGCGATAAAGCTTGTGAGACTATCGGTTTAGGAGCGTTAAGTAAAGATATTGCTGCAGTATCTTATGGAACTGCTTCTTCAGTAGAAGTTAGCAATAAAAAATATCATGAACCAGAACCATTTTTACCTGCCTATCCTGCTGCAGTGCCTAACTGGTATAATATGGAAGTTCAAGTTTATAGAGGATATTGGATGCTTTCATGGTTCACTAAAAACTTTGCTAGCGAATTAATTGATGAATCTAAAATCCAAAACATGGCAGTTGAGGAAATATTAAATAAAGATTTATCTAAGATTCCTCCTGGAAGTGATGGTTTAGTCCTTCAACCATATTGGGGACCAGGACTAAGAAGACCATTAGCCAAAGGCGGCATTATCGGATTTAGTGATGTTCATACAAGAGAACACTTATATAGAGCGATTATCGAAGGTATCGCTTATGCCTTAAAAGAAGGACTAGACGGAATAGAAAAAAGTCAAAGACACAAAGTCAAAGAAATCAGAATTTCTGGTGGTGGATCTCAAAGTGATGCGATCTGTCAAATCACTGCAGATATCTTTAATTTACCTGTATCTAGAGTCCAAACTTTTGAGACAACTTCCTTAGGAGCGGCGATATCAACATTTGTCGCTATAAAAGAATTTAGTAGTGTAAATGAGGCAATGGAAGCAATGTCTCATAAAACTGTAACATTCTATCCAAATCCTAACGCTGCGTCTCAATATAAAGAGTTATATAAAAAGGTCTATTTGAAGATCTTCCCTAAGCTTAAAAACGTTTATAAAGATATTAATAAATTTACTAAGAGATATTAGAAAATAAACAGGAATTTAACATAAAATTACGCAAAATTCCTGTTTTTTAATACGTTTTATTTAGCAATCATTGAAACATTTTTAACTGCTATTTTAAATACCAGTCAATTGCAAAAATTGGAATATATATGATGTTATTTTCAATTTTAAAATCACCATCGTGAATAACAATTCCGGGCAAAACTTTGCTGTCAAATTTTGTTTTAAATCTATTTAGTGAGGTTAAAGAATAATTGTCTGTTGATTTTACTTCAATAGGCAATACTCTTTTTTTGTTAATGGTTAAGAAATCAATTTCCATTAATGGTTTAAATGTTTTTTCATCTCTTTTTTCGTAAAAGAATAAATCTATATAACCTTTTGTTTTTAAAACTTGGGCTACATAGTTTTCCATATACATTCCTTCATTGATGTGAAGCTTGTCCAAAATTATTGATTTATAGAACTGCTCATCTTCTTCTTTTGATATTGAAAGTGTATATAATAAACCAGTATCAATGAAATAAGCTTTTATGTCATCTCCATTAGCGTTTAAAATTGGAACAACTGATGGGTCTGTAGAATTATACGCAATATTTACGATATAGGCATCACTTAACCATTGAAACGCAGATCCATATTCTCTTATTCTGGCGTTGCTATTGATATGTGATAACTTGAATCTCTTATCATGGTTAGATAATTCGCTTGGAATAAGATTGAAAATAGATGTTAAGTATATTGAATTTACATTTTCTTGGAATTTAAAGTCATCTCGATATAATTCAACAATGCCTTTTTTCTCTTTCTCTACTTTTGATAGGCTACCAGTTTTTAAATAAGTGGCTATACATTTTGGCATACCGCCTATAAAAAGATATTCTCTAAATTCTTTATATATGTTTCTATATGCTGCTCCATAAGGTTTATTGGCTTTACAATTTTTTTCTAGAAAATCAGCCATTTCTTCTTTGCCTTTAGCCTTTAAATATTCTTTAAAAGTAATTGGATAGACATCTATTTTAACTTCTTCACTAGGAAGTAAGTATTTATCTTCATCTTTATTCTTTTTTACTATAGAAGCTAAAGACCCTGTTTCTAAAATGTCATATCTACCATCTAGCAAAAGAGCTTTGATTGCTTGTCTAGCAGGTTTAAACAATTGTATTTCATCAAGAATAATTAAAGATTGACCGCTATATAATTTAGTATCATAAGCGACTGATAATTGATCATAAAAATAATTCAAATCATCTAAAGAATTTACAAAAAGATTTTTTACGTCGGTAGATGCTTTATCAAAGGAGATTTTAATAAAGGATTTGTACTCTTTATGGGCAAATTCAAGAGCAAGGCATGATTTACCAACTCTTCTTGCTCCTCTTAAAAATAAGCTTTTATGTTCTCTAGCGTCTTCATTTTTCCAATCTACTAGTTTGGAATATATATCTCTTTCGATATATGTGCCATATTGCAAAGCAATTTCATACTCATCTAGCTCTCTCATATTTGTAATCTCCCACAAAACTGACAACTAAAATATACCATTTCACCACAAAACTGACAATAAAAATTGCATACTTACCACAAAACTGACATGTATTTTGCTATGTTTCACCACAAAACTGACAAATTCAATGAACAAACATATAAAAATATCGATTGCATCTTAATATATTTTTTTATTATTTGTTTATGAACATAAATAGATTATGATTTTTGTGTTTTAAGAGGACAAAAACATGAAAAAGTATTTTGGAACGGTATTAACAGTATTAGTGGTTATTGCGGTGTGTGTACTTGCAATTGTTTTACCACCAGCATCTCAATTTGGTTTAACTCAATTACAACTAGATACCTTAATGATTCTTGGAATTATTTGTGGTGGTAGTGCTCTTTATTGTTTTGTGGTTGGTGAAATCACTATGAATAATTCACAAATGGATAAATTATGGAGCATTCTTCCAATTGCCTATACTTGGGTAATCGCCACTAAGGCAGACTTTTCTCCTAGAACTACGATCTTCGCTATCATTGTTACCTTATGGGGACTTAGATTAACTTATAACTTTGCCCGTAAAGGTGCATATAGTTGGAAATTTTGGACTGGTGAAGAAGATTATAGATGGCAAGTTTTAAGAAGAAATAAGATTTTAGGTAAAAGACCAGCATGGATGATGTTTGATTTATTCTTCATCTCTATCTATCAAAACGCTTTAGTGTTAGCAATCTGTTTACCATCATTAGCGGTAATGGAAAGCGGTATGGTCGCTCTAAACTGGGCTGATTATCTTGCTATTAGCTTTGCTTTAGTGTTCTTATTTATTGAAACTATTGCGGATGAGCAACAAATGGCGTTCCACACTAATAAAAGAAAAATGCTTAACGAAGGTAAAACTTTAGAAGAATTACCAGCCCCATATAATAAAGGATTTAATACTACTGGTTTATGGCTTAGAAGTAGACATCCTAACTATTTAGGTGAACAAGGTATTTGGTTATCTTTATATTTATTTGTTATAGGAGCAGGATTAGCTTCAAAAGGTATCTTCCACTGGTCAATGATTGGCAGCTTTGTTTTAGTCTTGTTATTCTTGGGAAGCTCAATTTTCCAAGAAGGTGTATCTAGTTCTAAATATCCTGAGTACGAGTTATATCTCGCTCATGTAAGTAAATATTTACCTCTATGGAAATATAAACCAGAGAAATATAAAGGAGAATAAGGCGTTAGAAATAACGCTTTTTTCTTTGAGACAAATATACACAAATATACACAAATTTTTTAAATATACACAAATATACACAAACTTGCATAAATATACACAATAATTTATAATGTAGATACATTCGGAGGTAAAGTATATGACATTATTAAATAATCCATTTTCTCTTACTTATGGCAAAACTCCAAAATCAATAGTAGAAAGATTATCTGACGCTAGTAGTGTTATTAATGATTTTACTATGGATGAATCTCCAAATATGAGTTATATCATCACTGGTTTAAGGGGAACTGGGAAAACAGTTCTTTTAAGAAGCTTGAATAGATTTTTTGAAAATTTAGATGATTGGTTTGTTATTGATGTCAATCCTCAAACGGAAATTCTTTCCTCTTTTTCTGCAAAATTATTTGAAGCGGAACATAGAAGTAAATTAGTTTTAGATTGGTCGCTTTCTTTTAACATTCCTTATGTTTCTTTATCTATATCTAAAAGTAAAGAAGTTATAACTGATCAAGAAATAGTAGCGGAAAAATTAATCGAAGAAGCAAAGAAGAAAAATAAAAAAATACTTATCTCGATTGATGAAGTAGCAAAAACTAAAAGTTTTAAAGTTTTTGTTAATTTCTATCAGGCAATAGTAGATAAAGGATATCCTGTGTTCTTATTAATGACAGGCATACGCGATAATATCGATCAATTGATCTCTGATTCTGCGATGACTTTTTTAAGTAGAACACCAAAAATTGAACTCGGTCCACTTAGCATGCCAGCCATCGCACGCAAATATCAAGAAACATTAAATGTTGATGAAAAAATGTCTTTAGATTTAGCTAAATTAACTTCTGGTTATGCTTTTGCGTTTCAAGTATTAGGATATATCCTATTTGGCAAAGCAAAAATTTCGATTAATCAAGAATTATTCAAAGAATACGATGATAAACTTGCGGAAAGTGGATATAACACTTTCTGGAAAGAATTAACCACAAATGAAAAGCAGTTATGTATAGCGATTGCAAGTTCAACAGATGGACAAGTAGATGAAATCCAAAAAAAATCCGGAATGAAGCTCAGCAATTTTAATAATTATCGTGCAAGACTAATTAGAAAAGAAATTATATCCGCTAGTGGATATGGAAAATTAACGTTCACATTGCCTAGATTTAAAGAATATGTTTTGATGGCCGAACAATTTGGATACTAATATCTATCAGTTTTTATAGGTTAAACAAGAAAATATTAAGTAAATGAATATTTTATAGTAAAATAAAAACTTAGATGAAAAATAACGAATATAACATTGTAAATATCACTAATGAAAAGAACAACTTTAGTGGTGAATATACTAATGCTCAAAAAGTTGAATATTCTTTTCAACCTGAAAATAAAAATCCAATTAAAGATGAATTAAACGACAACTCTACAATAAATGATAAAGTAGAGGATAATCTTTTAAAATCCACTAGGGAAAAAGAAAAGAAGAAAGAGAAACAAGAATCTGAAGCCTTAGAAAGTAGTTCATCTTCTAGTGGTTCTGCAAGTAGCTCTACTGCTAGTAGTACCGCCGCAGCATCTAGTACAGGTGCATCTGGTGCTTTAGGAGGAATTGTTGCCGCCGCTACTGTTTCAGTCGTGGCCATTGGTACCATTGTTGGAATTAATGTTTTTGGTGCCCAACCAACAGATTTAGTAACTTTCTTAACTAGTGAAATTACCGCTAATAGTATTGATTATTCTTTCTCGATGTCTTCTCAACTACTTCATTATAACGAAGGAAGTGGAGATGTGCCGGTTGGTCAAAAGACTGTTGTTGCCACAATTTCTGATGGCTTAAGCTTCAAAGACGAAGAGTATTTATTTGAATATGAAGAATACGATGAAAATACATTTATTTTTTATCATGGATTTTCTGGATTAACTCCAGATACAGCCTATGCCTTAACTTTAAAAGTTAGAGAAGAAAATTCTGTTTCTAAAACATATAATGACACTCAACTTGCGTATCGTACTTTTAGAACAGACGCTAAAGGCGAGGCCTTAAAATTTGAAAGTGTTATTCCTACCTATAACAGTGTCTCTTTCTCATTTATTGTTGATAATGGAACTATAGGTTATACTCCTGGAGAATCTAGACTTCCGGAGATTCAAGCCTCTGTTTCTAGCACTGGTATCACTCCACAAGAGAAAATAATAGAAAACTTAGATCAATATGATGATTCCCATATGATTGGTTATGGAGAATTTACCGGATTAAGCGATAACACAACTTATAATTTAACTATCAGTGTTTCTATTGACCAAGAATTCAAATCTCTTGGATCAACCACATTCACAACCCCAGAAATCGAAATTGGTTTTGAATTCTTAAGTGAAGAATTTGAAGCAACTAATAATTCCATAAAATTTGTTTTCGAGATTAACGAAGATCAAGTGGTGTTTGATGAAACAGCACCTATCACTACATCTAATGTTTATGCAGAAATCTATTTATCTGATTCTCTTGTCGATACATTGAACGTAGTTAACTTTGTTGAATCAAATGTCACCGGCAAATTAAAAGGCGAAGGAACATTTGCAAACTTATCAGGAAGCACTGCTTACACAATTAAGATTTATCTAAATGAACAAACAAATGTCATAGGTTCCGTA
The DNA here is from genome assembly GCA_002342545.1 of Caryophanales bacterium UBA2450. Classification (GTDB taxonomy): domain Bacteria; phylum Bacillota_I; class Bacilli_A; order RFN20; family CAG-826; genus UBA2450. The sequence goes on along the minus strand of DDQE01000035.1, from coordinate 7,104 downwards.
ACATTCTCAACCACAGAATTTGTTCAAAAAATTACCTTTAATCCGCTTAATCCTTCTGATGAGAGCATAAGCTTCTCTTTTGAAGTTGCTTTAGCGGACATTGGATATGACCCAACTTCCCAAGAAATACCAAACGTCTTTGCAACTATCAAGGACGCTGATCAATTCTATAAGAGTTTAACTTTAACTCAATATGAACCGATTGATAATGAACATATTACGGTTTATGGAGATTTCACTGAATTAGTTCCAGAAACTACATATACAATCGATGTGTATTTAGATGACGAATCTAACTTATTAGGTTCTGCAACATTTACCACTGCTGAAAAAATACGTTCAGTGGAATTTGAAGGCGTTAGTTCAGGTAGAGATTATGTTGAATTCTCATTTACTGTTGAAAAATCGGATATTGATTATGACCCAACTAGTGTACCTGCAGTTCACTATGAAGTAAGGTCTACTGATGAAACTTATTATGATGATTCATGGGCTGAAAGATTTGTAGAAGTAGATGATAACACAGTTAAAGGTACTGGTTCATTTAGTGGTTTAACCGCTAATATTGCCTACGTATTAGTCGTTAGCTTATCTACAGAAACTGGAGTAATTGAGCTAGGCAAAAAATCATTTGACACATATCATGAATTTAAATTCCAAAAGAAACCATCCGCTGATGTGTCAGATACATCCACTAATTTTACCATCTCAATGAGAGCATCTTACATTGGCTATATTTCTGATGAAGAAACTCCAGATGTAATTAGTAAATTATCTATAAGTGTTGTCGAAAAAGATGGTGGAACTCCAACCACACATAGATTTGCTAACTTATCAACATATGCCGAGTATGTTATTGCCCCTTCAGGCGAAATTGGTAATTTAACTCCTGGCACCACATATACTGTGTCTGTCTATTATCTACCGGATAATGAAGATCCTGAATTATTAGGAACTGAAGAATTTACTACTTCAGGTGTAAATCCTGGATTCTCATGGGGAGCAATTGAATCCACTCCAAGTACAGCGTCTATTAGCTTTAACATTAGTAAAACATATTTAGATTACGATACAGATCCAACTGCGGCATCTAGAAGTTTATCAATTCAGGTCAAAAAAGATGACTCGCTTGTTGATACTTTAACAATAGCCTCGCTTAATCCAGAATCAGAAAATAGTGATAATTTAATTGGTACTGCTACTGCGAGTAATTTAACCCCAGAAACAACTTATACTCTTACTTTAGTTAGAAATTCCCAAGTTGTTGGTAGTTCAACCACAATTGAAACAAAAAAAGTAGCGTTTAATGGCGCTACTATTCCTACTGAAGTGAGCTTCTATTCACATCAATTTAAAATCACTTTAGATTTTGTGGATGATCCAAGTAATCCTCAATATGATAATTTATCAATCCAATTCTATGATGATGTTTATACATCTGCTGATAAATATGCTTTAGGTACAGCACCAATCTCGTTAGCATCAGTCACCACTGAACAAACCTTCAGCCTTCCATATACGGTAGATGGTGGAGAAATGTATTATGATTTTGATTTTGACGCTATTGGCTCATTTGAGATTTTAGCCGCACAAGTTGAGATTTATCATGATGATATCACCTTTACAGATACTGATGATCCGGGTGTATTTAATGGGTTAGAAAGTGACTATTTAATTTCTGTTGATGCCTCTAGTGGTGACTTCATTTTACCAGTCAAGCTTCTCTATACTGATGTATACGATAAGTTTAAAAGCTTCTACGTTCAACTTTGCCCAACTGATGGAGTTACACCTTCTATTTCTGCCGGGGCAAGTAAAGAAGAAAATTATCAAAACTTAACTTATACCGGTAATGATGCTACTAGTGTTGTTACTTATATTCAAAATGGAGGAACTAGTGGGGCAGAATTCAACGTTAAGGTTTATCATTTTGATGACCAACAACATCCAATTTGGGAATCTAGTGAAACTGTTAATATTAAAGTTGCTGATACCAATATTGTTTATGGTGGCAGTTTGTTAAGTACAGAATTAAGCCAAGATTCCACTAGTGTGCAATTTGGTATTTCTTATGTGGCACCAGTACAAGCTCCAACAAATCCACAAATAAAGTTTGTTGACACTAGTGATTCATCTTTAGTTTATAGTTATGATTTTAACTTTCAGAACTATCCTTCTGTTGATATGACCAATCCAGCAATGAGTACTGGATCTACCATTAGTGACTATAACTCTTTAAAGGCTGCTTTTGAAGGTAAAACATTTGATGTCGTAATTAGTTATTATGACGGCACATCACAAACAACAAAAACTATTCAAACAGGTGTATCCTTCACCTTTGCATAAAAATATTTAATACATAATTTGGAGGTAATAAATTATGAAAAAAGAAAAAGGAAAAATTACAGCAGGTAAGATTATCCCATGGGTTCTCTACGCCATATTGATTGGAGGAGTCATTACTATCTTTGTATTCTGGAAAGACATCTATGGTGTTATTAGAACAACATTACCAGATGGAGAAATTAAGTGGGCATATGAGCCATTCTTCATCTTAAAATCTACTGATAATGGAGTTGCTAAGACTTTATTTGAACAAGGCGTACCTGGATTCTTAAAATGTATCGTCATTCTTGGCATTGCTATTACTATTGGTATTGCCTTACATTACCTTGGTAAAGTTAGAAAGATTGGCAATCAAAAAACCACAACCATCTTCATTTTAATTGTTAACTTCTTAAAATGGGTAGTAGTGATTGGAGCGATCTTTATGATTCTCTCAGCTTGTGGATTAAGAAGCGAATTCTCCGCGGCTGGTGCTGGTATCGTTGCTCTTATCATAGGCCTTGGTTCACAATCTCTTGTCGCTGACATTTTAGCGGGCATATTCATTGTTTTTGAAGGTGATTATCAAGTTGGCGATATTGTTATCCTTGATGGTTGGAGAGGTGAAATTCAAGCAATCGGAGTGAGAACCACAAAATTAATCGACGCTGGTGGAAATATTAAGATTGTTAATAACAGTGATATTCGTTCTATTATTAACCAAACTAAAGAACTCTCTATTGCGAAATGTTATGTCTCTACTAAATATGAAGATCGTATTGAAAATATCGAGGCTGTGATCGCTGATAATATTGAAGCTATCGGAAAGAAAATTCCTGCAATTGTGGAAGGTCCTTTCTATAAAGGTGTTGCCGAATTAGGCGCTAGCTCTGTGGATTTATTATTTGTCGCTAAATGTAAAGAAAACGATATTTATCAAGTTCAACGTGATTTAAATAGAGAGCTTAAGATTCTCTTTGATGACAACAATATCGGTATCCCATTCCCTCAAGTCGTTGTTCATAAAGGTGAAGATGATGTTAAGCAAACTGTCACTAAAAAGACAATTCAAAAGGCTGAAGAATTCACCGAAGAACAAAAAGAATTATCTAAAGATATTGACGTTAAAAAATAATTGATACCTCTAACAATATATGGGCCACTTTTTAGTGGTCCTTTTATATTCCATGCAACAGAAGATTTTATAATTACTATAAATAGTAAAAAACATATATAAAGAAGCGTTGAAACAACTTTGTTGCATATGCTACAATATTGACATGAAATATAATGTTAGTAACGATATTAAAGTAGTTTGCAAGATTCTTGATTTTTCATATTCAAAATTAGCTGCTGAATTAAATGTAGCAAGAAGTACAATTGCACGTATTGCGAATAATGAAGTGTATCCATCTGAAATCTTTTTAGAAACCTTTTATTCCTATGTTTATGAAAATTCGAGGCACCCAATTTCTTTGAATAAATTTAAAATGAATTACGCTAAAGAAGTATATAAGGATAATGTTTTATTCCACGGGGCAAAAGTATCAATTGAAGGAGATATTGATTTAGATCACTCACGAAAAGATATTGATGTTGGGATTGGCTTTTATTTAGGAGAAAGTTACGAGCAAGCTTCTTCATATATATTTGCTAATAAAAGATCTTCTATATATCTTTTTGAAACTCAAAAACTTAACAATTTAAAATTGAAAGAAATAGATGTTTCGTTAGAGTGGATGTTGATGGTCTCTTTTTATAGAGGACAGCTAGGGAAATATAAAGATAGTAAAGTCCTTAAAAATCTTATAGATGAAATAGAGAAGTATGATGTTATCATTGCTCCAATTGCAGACAACAATATGTACGACATAATGACTAGATTTGCTAGTGGAGATATTACTGATGAACAAGCAATACACGCTTTATCTGCGTCACATCTTGGAAAACAGCATGTTTTAAAGACTATTAAAGCCTGCAAATCAGTGAAGATGATTGATCGCTTATATTTATCAAAAAAAGAACGCATGGATATCGAAAAAGAAAGAAAAGAAGCTGCTGATATATCTTTGGATAGTGCAAATAAAGCTATTGAAAGTTATAGAAGAATTGGAAATTATATCGAGGAAATATTGAAATGACCATTATAGAACAAAGAATGTGTGAACTACAGGCTGATATATTTGAGAATTCAATTAGAAGATTTAATTGTTCTTCATCATTTTTTATAGCGAGATTTATGAATAGTAAATATGCTAAAGAATTAGACAATACAGATGACCCATATAATTTCTATAGTCCAAATTGTGTATTAGATGGCTTAGAAAGTACATATCCTAGTTTAAAAGAGTATCAAGGCCAAAAGTACACACAAAATGTATTGAGATGGATTGGTTATATTTATAGAGCCTGGTCAATTATTAAAAAGAAGAGCTCATCAGAAATATACAAACATCTTAAAGGAGAAGAAATGTACTCGTTATATGATTCATTTCATACCTTCGGAATAGATTATTGTGTTACTAGACTAGAAGAAATAGTTAATGAAAAAATAGGCCGCCAGAAAACAGATTATGAAATTTTTAAAGAAATAATGAAGAATAATTATGTTAATATAAAAAATATATAAAGGAAAAAAAGTTATGAAAAAATCAGCGTTATTATTAATTTTACCTGCTTTACTACTTTCTAGTTGTGGCTCTTCTAAAGAGGAAAGGATGACTGTGAATTATACATTAGCACCTTCTTTAAGAAAAGCCGATTCTACTAAAACTGGAGGCTATAATCTAACATTTAAAATGGAAGATAGTTATTTTGATAGCGATGCGACTAAATTTAATAAAGATATCGCATTATTATCTAATGGCAAATCCTTAATGGCGGAAACTGAAGCCACAATTAGGTCTTTCTATTCGGCGATGGAATTTGACAATCTATCAATTAATTATCCAGAACATACAGAAGACACAATTCAATATGCGATCGCCCATAAAAAGATTGGTGAATATAATTTAGTCTCCGTTGCCATTAATGGTCATAATTATGGCTTAGAATGGAAGAATAACGCTTTATTAGGATTAGAAGGAAATCATGAAGGATTTGCGGCTCGCGCTAATGATGTTTATACAGCTTTAAAAGCTTATTTAAGTGAGAACAAATACACAAACTATAAACTCTGGTTAAGTGGGTATTCTAGAGGTGGAGCAATTAGTAATGTTTTATCTCACTATATCTTATCTGAGGGTGAATTATCTATTGCCAAAAAAGATATGTTTGTTTATACCTTTGAATGTCCTAAAGGCTTAGATGAGGATGACGCTCCTAAATATGAGAATGTTTTTAACATTGTATATTCTGGAGATACTGTGACCTATATGGCTCCTAGCGAATACGGCTTTGCTAGATGTGGTATTGATATAGAATTATATCAAAGCTCTACTCACACGGATGAAGTGTTGTTTGATTTTGATGAAGATATCTCTATCCCTGCTTTTAAGGCTTGTAAAGATCTCACTGGCGGTGATTTAAATAGCGAATTAGATGTTTGTAAATACTTTTTTAGTTATTTAGCTAGAGAAGGAGAGGATGTTGAAGATAAAGACCTCTACATTTCTACCAGAGAAGACTTTGTTGCTAAAGTTCAATCAACAGTTCAATTTGTTCTTTCGATGGCGTTTTCGTTAACACCAGAAGTTAAACAACAATTAATTGAAGATGTTAAAAAACTTGGAATAGGGGCAATAAGTCTAATTAATGATCCAGTATCTTTAGCGATTTTCCTTACCCCATATTTATATAATTCTGAAATCCCATATGACGCAAGCCAATTAGTTGCTGATTGCACTGTACTTACTAGATTAGTCGGAACAGATATTTTGTTAGTGCTTTCAGTGGCTATGTATTTAATGGGTAGTGAGAGTGATTTAGGCGCTAATTTAGTGCGTTCATTCATGGTTCATTATCCAGAAGTTGGACATGCCTTATTAAAAGATTATCTTGCTAATTTATAATAAATGTTCTACATAAAAAACGACCACAGCGATGTGGCCTTTTTTGTGGAATTTTTGCAAAAATTACGACAAATTAGGCGTTTTTTACCATTTAAAGTCCATATTTCTTGTCGTTCCAATAAGGCGATAGAAACTTGGATTAGTTTTGCTTAACGCCATGAAGATTGGATAACCAACTCCAACTATACAAACGAATTCACCAAGAGCCACCCAGCCAAACATTGTAAAGAAAATGGCTGGTTCTAAGGTAAATGCAGCATCTGTTCCCATACATGATAAATAGATGGTAAATGGAACAACAGCAGCGTTAGCGATCACTGGGATAAATCCGGTAGTGAATAAGTTCTTTGTGAGCTTTGAATAAAAGATCATTAAGATACAGGCAAAGAAAGTTGTTGCTGTTCCAAGTAAGATATCCCAAGGTCCAACAGTAGAAGCTAAATTAGATAATAGGCATCCTAAAGTTAAACCAACAGTAGTGGTTGGGTTAAAAAACACAAACAAGTTAAAGAGTTCAGAAAATCTAAATTGCATGAACTCATAACTTAACGGTCCACAGGCAATAGTTAAGGCAACATATAAGCCGGCGATTATCCCATTAAGAGCGATATTTTTAACTGTAAAATACTTTTTCCAGAAGGAGACTTTTTCTTCCATACCGGGGTATTATAGACTATTAATTACTTTTTACCTAATAAAATTGAAAAGTTTTTAATTATAGATAATTATTAAAATATTTTTGCAAAAAAACGATGAAAAAGCACTCTAT
>DDQE01000009.1 GCA_002342545.1 Caryophanales bacterium UBA2450 | reverse complement strand
TGGTATGGGAACGTTATTGTTAAGGTTCCTACTAATTATCCAAGTAGTCAATTATGTAGTTACTGCAATTATCAAAATCCTCTCACTAAAGATTTAAGAGTAAGAAAATGGACATGCCCGCAATGTGGAATAGTCCATGATCGAGATATAAACGCAGCTAAAAATATTCTACGTAAGGGAATTGAAATACTTACTAAGGATGGGACACATCCGGATAGACAATATGAAGTGACCCTCACGTATTCGCAAGTATCGTGAATTCGTGTAGAGTTAATGTGTTAATAAAACTTTTACAGTTAGCACATTGCGAAATAGGAGGATCACATGAAAAGTTTAATTTACGTGGGCATGGATGTCCATAAAGAAAGCTACAGTCTTTGCACTTATTTAATTTTGTCTGGAGAGTTTATTGGTGAAACAAAAATGGATGCTAAACCATCGTTAATAAAGCAATACCTCAACGAGATGGAAAAGCTTCTCGAAGATAAGGGATATGAAGAAATAGAATTCATTACTTGTTATGAAGCGGGATGCTTGGGATTCTCATTGTATAAAGAATTAGTAAAGCTAGGTATTAATTGCAAAATTGTTGCGCCTACTACCTTACATAAATCAGCGGATTCAAATGTTAAAAAGAACGATAGAAAAGATGCTAAGATGTTAGCTCGAAATTTAGCGTATGGAACATGTTCTTTCGTTCATATTCCTGATGAAATAGACCAAGAAACTAGAGAATATATTAGAATGAGGATGGCCCATAAAAGAGAAATTAAAAGAATCAAAAATATGATTAATTCATTTTGTCTTAGAAATGGGCATAAATACGAAGGGAATTATTGGACCGATAAACATATATCATGGTTGAAACATCTTGAACTTAATGACTTTCTAAAATCGATATTAGTTGAATATGTCGATACATACGATATCTTAATGACTAAATTAGATAGAATTGAAGGTAAAATTGAAGAAATATCATTATCGGAGCGATATAAGGAATCTGTTGATAAAGTTTCTTGCTTAAAAGGTTTAACTAGACAAGGTGCTTTGACGATAATATCTGAAATTGGTGATTTTTCTAGATTTAATACAACAAACGAATTGTGTTCTTATTTAGGGTTGGTTCCTGGCGAACATAGTAGTGATGGCAAAGGTCCATCTTTAGGAATAACCAAATTAGGGAATACGGTTGTTAGGAATCAACTTGTAGAAAGTGCGAAATCAATAACATTAGGCATCAAATGGATTAAATCAAAGCGGCTTAAACAGCGACAAAAAGGAATGCCTTTGGACATAATTTCTTATGCAGATAAAGCATCTAAAAGATTATTTGATAAATATCATTCCTTGATCTCTAGAGGTGTGCATTGCAATAAAGCTGTTATAGCTATAGCTAGAGAATTAGCATGTTTCGTTTGGGGCATGATGACCAACAATATTTCAGAAAGGAAGGTAGGAACAGCAAACTAATAATTACCAAAAAGCCTTTAAATGGTGGTTAATTGAGGCTTTGATTTGAAAGGTTCAGTCATCCACGTAACGGGCTATAACGAAATAGTTGAGGATAGAGAGTGGGACTATTCAGCAGAACCATTGACCTGTAGATAAGCTGGAAACAGTGAATTCACGAATAGCAGAGTGGCAATAAGCTGATCGAATCTTCAAGGCTTCAACTAAGCATCATTTAAGGGTTACTTAATAAAAAAACATTGACAACAGGTCACATCATAGCAGCTTGTTTATGCTTGGCTCATTAGAGTCATCGAGCAAGAAGCCCCCACTTCTATAAGTGGTGGGAGTATGTCACATAGATAATAATGATTAATAAAGCATTCTTTATAAGTAAATATAAAGTATTCAATATCTTTACTAGCGGAATTTATAAATAAGCAGTCTTTACGATGAGAATTATTCTTTCTCATCATCTCTAAATTTAATACTTTATTAGACAATTCATTATTATTAATTATCCTTATCGAGTGGTTATTACATAAATAGATAAAATCAACAGTGAATAAGTTATTGGATTCAAATAATAGTTGATAGATATCAGAATCTAAATCGATATTATTTTTAATATCATGACTATATAGATTTTCAAAATAATTAATATTCTCTATTAAAGAAGAATCACCTTCTCCATAATAATTAATCTTTCCCTTACTTTTAGAGTGAGATTCAAAGTCTAAAAGTAAATCATCTAGATGATTAGAAATATATTTTTGATTAATGTTAAGTTTATGTTCATCTTGATGATCTATTTTGAATAGATAATAGAGCCCACTACTAGAGGATAGAACTAAGGCTTTTAGATGTAAATTGTCATCTAGATAGATAACTTCTACTTTAGTAGTAATACTTTTAAAATCTACTTCATTATTAATAAATCTAATATTTCTAGTAGAAAATAAGTCTTTATATTCTTCTTCTTTTAATCCCGATATCTTAAAACCTCTTTCTCCAGGTTCAATTAAAGAAAGGATTAACGATTTATTAAATTCACTATTCTTATCAATATAATATTTCTTAAACATACCTATCTTATGATAGCATATCCATCACCATAAAAATAAAAGCAACATATATCAAAGTTTTAAATACTTCACTAAATACTGAGATATGTTGCCGCGGTTTCTCACTAATTAACGGTAGTGAACTTATCTAAGAATACTTCTATCTCTTCTATAGAATAAAAGTCTGGTGTCTTATATAGAAATGTCGTTGGAGAAATATATATTAATCCATCCGGGCCAATCCCATAAGCAAAATGCCAACAAGTAGCGCCTTTAAATGCCCCATTATCTTTAATGTTATATTCCTCACAAAACTTCTTCATTCTCTCGAGGTTATTATCTGAATCTTTATATTTAAGATAAATGAAGTACACTCTATCAAATCTTGAATCCATAATATAACTATTTTCTCGCCAGCTTACTAAAGGTATTTTTTCACTATTTCTAGTATCTGCTCACCGTATTGAGCACAGTTATTTTTTCCAAAACCACGAAGTTTCATCAACTCATCCATAGTCTTAGGCAAATTAATAACTAATTGAGCAATTGCATTATCAGTCAATACAACAAAAGCAGATACATTTAATTCATTGGCTTTGGCCATTCTCCATTCTTTTAAATCTTGGAATAGCTGAGTGTCTTCAATTCTCTTTCCAATGAACGAGCTGACACTACTGTCTACAATGATTTGTTTTTTTAATTTTTCTGGTTTTTTCTCTCCCGATTCTGAAGGATTCCCAATATCCTTTTTCAAAGATTTAGGAGTTGCACAATAGTAATTTGCAATTAAATCATCAATAACTTCATAAATGCGTTTAACAGTATCACTGTTTAAAGGAATAATCTTCAATTCATCTTTGTGAACAAAGTGGTAGTAGAAAGCAATCTTTTTACAGTCAATCCAGAACCAGTGCCATGATTTTCCGTTTTTGATAAAAGCTTTTTTATCATCGCCATTAAATAGACGTATATAGTCACTATACTTTTCACAGTATTTACAAATATCAGAAATTAAAGAAAGATTGTTTTCAGCCTGCTTAACCTTAGCGTTTTCTTCAGCAACTTTTTCTTCTTCCTTTAGAATCTTGGCTTTCTCAATAGCTTTTGAGGTATCTATTATTTCTTTTTCCTCACCTTTATATTTCAAGCCAGTCCTGTTATTAACTTCTTCCAGTGTTCTTTTTTTAATCTCACCGGCTGGATAAAGTTGATTGAATTGTTGTATAGACATTGTTTCGTTGCAGCCAGTACCATCACTCTTGTAATTTGTACATCCTAAGAAGAATGAATTCTCTTCTGTTTTCTTTTTAACAATTAAGTAACCATCTAGACACGAACATTTTAAAACTCTTAATCTTCCACCCTTGATGTCGTTTGTCATAAAGCCACATAATTCGTGCTCATTAGTGCAAACATAAAGAGGGATACCTATGCTGTTGCCGTTAATTCTTTTAAGAGGGAATCCACAATCTGGACAGTAATACACATGGTCTTTCTTTAGTGTTTCGTTAAAAACACCTTTAACCACTACATTTTTGTATCCCTTATCCAATATTAACTCGGATACAAACTCAGATGGTTTGGTTTCAGGAGCGAGAATAAAGACTCTATTACTGGTTCTTGTCAGAGCAACATAGAAAAGTCTTCTTTCTTCAGCATATTCAACACTATTGTCACGTTTAATAACTAAATCCATAATTGGGTCATCTTCCTTCTTGGAAGGGAAGCCCCATAAGTCATTCATACCATTAATAATGATGACGTTGTCATATGTTAAACCTTTTGAACTATGAGCTGTCATAAAAGCAAGCCTCAATGTCGGATACTTTTTGCAAATTAGTCTCTTCTCGGTTTCGTTATAATCAAATAAGTTATAGGCCTCGCGTTCTTCTTCTGTCATATTGTCATAATCTGGCGTTTTATCTCTTCCAACAGACAAACGTTCAGCATCAAAGTTATAACGGCCAATCAAAAGAATTGGTTCTTTGCCTTTTTCTCTATTTAAGATTTCTGGATTCTCATAAACTAATCTATCAAGGATTATTTGAAGAGCGTTTGCTTTTTGATATGTCGCATTCTTTAAGTCTTGGTCTTTTATCTTTTTCTTATCGTCGCAATAAGAATAAATAATCACAGGATCTTCAAGATTTTTTGGCGACTTCAATTGCTTAACGTACTGGGTATTATTTTTCAGAATGAATCTACCTGCTATATTAATAAGTTCTTGAGCATTTCTATATGTGTTATTTATATATAGTTGCTCACAACCAAGTCTGTCATTTTTAACGTTCTTTTTGAATTCGGTGAAAAGAGTGATATCAGAACCGCTAAAGGCATAAATTGATTGCCAGTCATCGCCAACAGCTACTATCTTTGCATCACAAATTTTAGATAGCTCTTTCGTTAAATTATAACGTTGATGCGATATATCCTGATATTCATCAACAATGATGTATTTGTATTTCAAGGATTCGTGATTTTCCTGCATTTCTCTGATAATTTGAACAGAATCGTTAATCATATCTGAGAAATCAATGGCGTGATTAATACGCAAATCGTTTTGATAATTGTTATATGCGCCTTCACAAATATCTAAGAATACTTTATCTCTTTCATTCTTGGTTTTACTTCTTAGAGTTTTAAAATAGCCAGGACCATATCCGTTTGTTTTATATGCACTGATGAAATCCTTAATAAAGAAAACCATACGGTTAATATATTTATTAGATTCACTAGTTAAAATGGTCTGGAATATTTCTTCTTCCGATTTTTTATGAAGCTCAAATCCGTATTTAATCAATTCTTTTTCTAAATGGTAGATAATGTCCCTTCCATCACTATATGCACCAAATGTCTTTAATAGCTTGGTATCATGTTCTTTATGAAGAGCCACTTTATCTCTAATGGCTTTGATATATCTATCTATTTCAGTTTGAGAACGAGAATCGTTGGTTCCTTTATCGGAAACCATACCAAAATGTTCAAGATAAGCATTTCTGTTTCCTTGAATTAAATGGAAATCAGGTGTGTAAATCTTATGGGAGCCTTCGATTGGGAATGTGTACGGATCTTCATAAACATAATCAATTCCGTTGATATATAAGAAGTTTGCTATTTGCATTTCTTGATAAGAAGCTACAGTCTCGTCACAAATCGTCTTATTCTTTTCATCACGTTTTTCAGCAATAGTTTTAGCTCTGTCTTGAAGCTCACTTCTCATAGTGATGAAGTCCTTTTTGCTCACATAGGCAAAGAATTCATCAAGTGGCATATCGAATCTTGGCGGAAGATCTAAGTAACTAGCAAAGAACAGCAATATTTTATTGGTCATCGTTTTGTCTACAAGGATTTTGCCTCTTAGATAATCACGTATACTTGAAAAGAGAAATTGTTCTTCTTTAATAGTTTTTCTTTCTTCGTTCTTATAAATAATTGATGAACCTATAGAGTGGAATGTGGAGATATCGCAGGCTATCTTAAGTTTTTTGTTGATTCTTTCCTTTAATTCATCGACAGCTTTGTTTGTAAATGAAATAACAAGTATCTCATCTGGAGAGATTTTTCTTTTATCTACTAAATACTTAACTTTAGCTGCAACAGTTGTTGTTTTGCCGGCACCTGCACCAGCGACAACCAGAGTATTATCTTCTTCTCTAACAACTACTTTTAATTGGTCGTTATCTAATTTAACATTTGGATCAAATGCTTCTAGGATATGGGCGAAATACTCTTTGTTGTCATTTATTTCTTTAATTGTGTATGCATCATTATGGGAATTTCTAATACTATCGTCTGCATAAAAGGCTAACAACTTTTCAACATCGGCTGGATTGATGGATTTCTTATCACAATATTCTGAAAGCATGCCACTTTCTTTCATTGTTCTAAGCTCTTTACTTAGTCCAGAGTAGTTTTCAAGAATGTCTAAATACTCTTTTCTAGATAAAAAGGGAGAACGTCTGATTACGCTATCTATATCGAAAATAGCCTTAGCAACGATATCGTTCGAATATGATTTTGGCTGCTTTGGCTCTTTTTCGGTTTTTTTCTTCCTAAAAAGCTTGGCAAATAATCCCATACTGTAAGTATTATACGACAGCAATTCATATTCCGTAAAAAAGAAAAGTGGTTTTATTACCACGTCTTCTTCATCTATCACTAATAATTGCAAACTCATCAATTTCAGGGATGAGAGCACATCCTCCCCCAACTACATGAATTTGCCCAATATCATCAATATATTCAACAACCCCTTCTTTTCCACTATATTGTGGTTCATCCTTCATGATAGTTGCGAAGAAAAGATTCGCTTTCACAAAAATATAATATTTGTTCTTGGTTATATTATCGGCTTTAGTAATCATGTTAATTTCCTCAGTTTTATATATAACTAGCGAAATTAGATTTTAAGTCTGTTCATTCCTTTTTCGGAAATTGATATTTTATCGTCAGTAAATATTATTTCTTCATTTTCTTCAATTCTGGAAAAAGAGTTTATAATAGCGTTTTTTGATATTAAAGAATTGTTAGAAGAAATAGCATCAATGAGTTGCTTCTTTGTTAGTGTACCGTTATTCGAAATAATAGTACTTAAAAGCAATATATCCATTGCGTTATTTCTAATATTTTTTCTTTCTGTTTTTATTCCTGACTCTTTATGTTTCTTTTCAATGACAAGCTCTTCTTTTTCATTATCTTCATATAGGCCTTCTCTTGAATAATGTATACCATAGACGCCTTCTTTTACTTTGTCTTGTTTTGAATTAACACAATTTGGACATGTAAAATTACGTCTTTTTAGGTGATCTGATCTCATAGACCATTTATACCCACATACTAAACAAACATAATCTGACTTATCTTTAGACCCTCTATAAACTTCTACATCAATTTTGTCGTTTGATTTTTCTAGAACATCATTTCTATACTTCTCAAACTTAATAGCTTGTTTTTCTTCTTTGGTTAAAACATGTTTTTTAACTTTGGGCTTTGGTTCGCGAATTATACGAGGCTTTGGTTCGACTACAGGGCTAGGCATAGAATCAGGGTTAATAATTCCAGATACAATCAATCTGCCGTTTTCTTCGGAAGCATCAGCAATGATTCTGTCATTCCATAATCTAACAATGTTGTATTTAGTTGTAAATTGTAACCCCTTAAGTATTCTAGAAACCTTATACATTTCTGTACTATCGACGTAATATTCATTCTTAGTGATTTGCAGTGATTTATTGACTAGCACTAAGGTATTTTCATCAGTTTTTTTATTTACCAAGGCTTCATAATTCTCATATAGTTCTGGACAATGATATTTAAGCAAACTAGGCACATTATCAAATACATATTTATCCACCATTGAATAAGCAAAATATGGTGTTATTGTTCCATCTAAAGGATTTAAGTAAAGGTGATTATAAAAATCAATGTCAATAATACTGCCATGTATACGCCCATCACCACCAATTTTCTTGACCTCAGCGGAAATCTTCTTTTGATATTCATCGTATTTTGATAAAAACAGTCTTACTGATTTCGAATATTTGACCATATTGTCATAGAAATAATCCAAAGGATGATTTCCTGCTTTTTTTATAGCTCCACCATTTAGAATAAGCATGCTCCCTTTAGGAGTTCGCATTAAAAACATATATGTCCCTTCACGCTTTATCATAAATAACTTATCGAATTCTCTATTGAATGTTAGTCCTTCTCCTACTCCACGATAAAACTTTTCATAATCTTCCTTGGTTATCTCATATATTCCATCTTTATAATCTGCAAACCAATCATAATTAAAATTGATTGATACTTGCTTTAATGACAATCTTCTTCCTCGGTACCCCACTTGATTATCGGCATATATTCTCTTTTTCCCATCATCATAAAAGTAATTTCGATGACTGTGGCCATTTACATATACTATGCCTTCTTTAGCATGCATATCGCCTCCGCCCCAATCCTTCATGGGCATATGAGTTAAAACAACGAGGTTTTTGTCTTTTAAAGCCGTTGTTACTTTTTCATATAACATCAAAAATTTTGTACTTTCTTTAGTTTCGCCTTCCCTATCTAAAACATCCATGTATATACCATTATCAGCATTAAACTCATCACTCATTCCTGCAAATCCGATGCCACCAAAAATAATAACGTATGCTCCTCTTGTTTTTTCTCTTAGTTGTTCAAGAGACATTTTAGATAGCTCTAATTCAGTTATTTCATTCCATCCCATATCAGCATAGAAAAGATTATTCTGAACAAGATGCATATTCCCTTTTCCTTTGTTGTTCAAGACTTCTCTATATTCATCAATAATCTCTGGTAGTTGATCACCATTCTTTCCCCATAACTCATGGTTTCCTAGGGTGAAAAAATAATCTATAGTTGGGTTAACTGAATAAAGATGACCAACAAACGACTTAAAAACATCAAAATCACTTGATGTGTCACCGCCTATTAATGTAATACGAGTTGCTTGCTCGCCAATAGTTTTTGCGATTGTTCTAATAACATAATTAACATCTTCTTGAGTTTTACATTTATAAGCATCAAATCTATGAAGCAAATGGATATCGGTTATATATGATATTTTTCCTGAATAATCATCATCTATAACATGCTCACCTAGTAATGTATCGACAGTTTCTATTTCGTACTTGTCAGATTGATCAAAACATTTTGTTTGAAGTAATCCTTCAGGAAGAATATTAACTGGTAGCCCAAGTTTTTCTGCTACTTCGCTCCTTACTTTAACACCATCTAAGTTCAGCCCTTTAATATGCTTGATATTTTCAAGTCCGTCACAAAGGAGCAAATCGGCATTAGAGAGATCACCTTTTAGAAAATGAACGAAATCAAAAAACGTTTCAAAACAATGTTCTTTGCCGAGAATAACTATATCATTCTTGTCATACCATCTTTGTTTTACGACAAATTCGTTTCTAGAGTATTTTTTTATAACGTCATAATATTCATATTTATTTAGAGGAGGAAGTTTTGTTTTCGTGTCTATTTTATACTTTGAAATCTCCTCAGAAGTTAATGGAGCATCTGATAAATCAGCTCCACATAAGTCGCCATTAACATATAAAACAAATTCATCAAACGAACCAAAATATTCAGTTATGCGAATTGGGGAATACTGGGCATTGAAAAATATATCCTCTACAAAATATAATTGCAGCTCATAGTTAAATCCAAATCTTCGTTCATTGTCATATAGGCCACTTTCGTATCCTTCAAGTTTGCTTTTAAAACTTCCTATTCTCTTCAGCTTGGTACTATAGCTACACATCCCATTAAAATTATTAATAACTGAAAGAGCATCTTCTTTTCCGTAGATTTTTAATACATTGTCAAAAGTAACGCCATCATATATATCGTATTTGCAAACGTATTTAATAATAGCGTTTTTTATAGTTATAGGATCTTTTCTAATGATCATTGAGAAGAATACTTTTTTTGCTTCCCAAAAATTAAAGGAATTATTAAATTTGCTAAGAGCACTTTCTAATTCATCCAAAGTACGAATGGGCTTACAGTTTTTTATCCATTCAATAATCTTTTGTGCTCTTTTTGCATTATCAGTTGAATCAGAACGCTTAGATGTAACAATCTTTTCATAAGTATAAGAACTAATTTCCTCTGTTGTGAAAGAGTCAAAATTAATTTTTTTAATATCAATTGAATACTTTTTAATAATCTCATCATTAAATACATAGCCATATAAACATGTATTCTCATAAATATCACCATTAACGTAGCAAAAGAAATCGTCGAAGCAATCAAATGATAAATCTATTTTTTGTACACCAAATTCACTATCTTCCCATGGTTTATACTCAACTACATAAAATTTGTTTGAGAGAATATCAAACCATTTCTTTTCGAAGACTTTTATATTTAAATTATGCTTTTGTATGTAGTCTAAAACAGCTCTCTTCTTTAGTGTTTCTAATTCGCTAAAGTGAACATCAATTCCAAATTTCTTTTTAATTATTTTAGGAAGAGATAATTGTTTCATTAATTATGCCTTTTTTGTAAATTTACACTTTGGATAATTGCTACATCCATAGAACTTTCCACTTTGTCCTTTTCGTAACACTAATGCTCCACCACATCTAGGACAAATCTTGTTATCGATTTCTCTTTGGGTTTGTTTAATATTCTGAACATGTTCTTTGTTAGTCATATCACTACCCGCAGTTAGTAACTTGTTATATATCATATCCATCTCATCAATAGATAAATGTGTACCATCATCGTTATGAGAAAGATAAAATTTCAATTCATTTAGGTTACAAACATTATTAGAGTTAATCTTGTCCGCATTGTTATTCGCCATAACCACTACTGAATTAACTCTATATTTCTTTCCTATAATTCTACTAATTTGATAACAATGTGACTTGTTTTGTTTTATTGGGTTGTAAAAAGAATGTTTCTCACCATTATAAAGTGTTTGAGTCCACTTTTGAGAATTGTCATCTCCAAATATCCAACCAATATAGTTTTTGGTTTCAATACAGAATATACCATTCTCTCTAATCTCTATATGGTCTATTTGATGACTCTTACCATTTTCATCAACCAGAATCAGATTATTAATTTGTCTATGTTCAACCTTACCAAAAATAAGTGGATTTAATTTAGAATCTACTTTCCTTTCACCTTGCGCCCCATGGCGTTTCGCTCTTAATGGTTTGGTTGCTTGTCTAATTACTTTTCTTAACAGGCTCATTAATAACCTTCTTATATTTAATTATTTTCTTCCCATCAGGGGGATTCATTTTATAGAGAGCAAAACCATATTTTTTTGCATATCTTCTCATTTTTTCTTCATTTGTTTTGCAAACTTTAAATCCAAGGTAAATCGCTTTGATTTTTAAGCCTTTTAAATGATTCTCTGCCTTGCCAATAATGCGCCATTCTTGTTGATATTTCCAATCAGTGTCTTTTGTGCGAAATAATTCTGTTGCTGCACCAATATTGCCATTAGCATGACCATTTGTAACAGCACGCATCATTGCGCCCATAAAGTATTCCAACATTTTAACCATGAAATTGTTGTTGCTTCTTTTTGTGTAAATAACTGGGCATAAATTAAATACGACATCTTTTATTTTTGGTATCTCATACTCTATGCAGTATCCAGTGTATTTTTTTCCATATAAAGACCACATCACTTTATTATCTCGAACTTCAGATAAAGATAAAACTCCAACATTTTCTCCAGGATTCTTTGCTCTTTCTGCAAAATTAGTCAGATTAGTGTTTTCAATTATTCTTTCAAAATTTTCATTTATCGAACTTAAAATAGTAAACAATGGTTCTGTCTCTATTTTGATTGTTGAACCAGAAGACTTAACAATCTTGGGAATCCTATCATAATCAAGACCATCTTTTTCTACACATTCTAAGGCAAGCTTCTTAGTTTCTTCAAATGAATAACCTTGTATGCCGTTAGGGCATGCCTGTTTAATAATAGTTTCAACTGCTTTTGGAGTGATTTTATGTGTTTTATCATCATAATAATCTTTATAACCAAAATCATTCAAACAATCAAAAGGATCATCTAGACCGGCTACAGGAGCCAAGTATGCGTAATCATCCTTAATCATCAGAAAAGCATATTTATCAAACGAGCGATATTTGTAGAGCATTGTTGGCGTTTGTTTTAAAAAATCGCCTCTCGTATTAAATTCATACAAAAACGGCATTGATTGATAAATCAATAAGTCATTCATGTATTTGCGTTTTTGTTTGTTATTCAATGTTCTTTTCATGCAAATGTTTTAAACATTCTAACACATTAGATGTGTTTTATCATTTTTTCAACGCACTTCTTCTTTTGGGCATTTGTGGGATGAACATATAAGTTCATGGTTGTTGAGATATTTGAATGACCAAGAATTGAACTAATTGTCTTGTAGTCGCAATTTGAGTCCACACATTTTGTTGCGAAAGTATGTCTTAAACAATGAAATTTAATCTTTTCGATATCTAATTGGTTTAATAATTTATGAAAATATGTTCTATAGGTTCTAGGTTCTATCGGCTTTGCGGCATTAGAAATAATAAAATAATCTTTGTTAACTATCCTCATTAATGGTTTAAGCAATTTCATCATCTGACTTGTAATTGGAACCCTTCTATTTGATTCGAAAGTTTTAGGCCTATCAATGATAATCTCTGTTCTACGCGTATCTTTGTTATAAACTCGTTGTAAGGTTTTGTTGATGACGATTTCACAATTGTCTATATCAATATTTTCCCACTTCAAAGCACATACCTCCCCAATTCTTAAACCTGTATTCATAGTTATAAAAATTCCTAGATTCGAAAATGTAAAGTTTTCTAGGATGTGTCTATATAGTTTTTTAAAATCACTATTTGGCATGATTTCAATAGTCGTTTTCTCTTCTTTAACAGAACAGTCGATACATACGAGTTTAGAATCGCACAAGTTTTCTTTCGCCAAAAATTTGATAATCATTTTCAAAACAGTGAAAATGTCCTTTATACTCTTTTGACTTAAGCTGGTTTCTTTAATTTTCTTTATAAATTGTTTTAGCGCCGATTGACTTAAGCCTTCCTTTGAAAAGAAAGGATTTATCTTGCTTTTAAGAATATTCAAATAAGCACAATAAGTGGAATATTTAATTACATTTCGTTTTTCTTCTATCCACAGCGAAGAAAATGATTCAAATTTAGTGACCATGTTTTTCCCTCCTAATAGTCACTAAATAAATTACATGAAGGCCATCTTTTATTCTCCTTTATCAACAAGATTAAGGAAATTTATT
>DDQE01000012.1 GCA_002342545.1 Caryophanales bacterium UBA2450 | reverse complement strand
CTAGAGAAACGGATAAAACAAAATCGCTTCTTGATGGATATAAAGGATATATTGTTACCGATGGATATGCTGGATATGATGATTTAGCTAATAAAGGAATAAATATTCAAAGGTGCTTCGCTCATATAAGAAGAAAGTTCTATGACATCGTTAAGATACTTAATGATGAGCAAAAGAAAATAAGTGCCGCTAACGAGATGGTGATAAGAATTGATCGCCTATTTGCTAAAGAGGCTGAATTAAAAGCTAATAAGAAATCGCCACTAGAAATATATAAGATTCGTCAAAGTGATGAATATAAGAAAATAGTTGATGATATTTATAACTATCTTCACAACATTCATCCTGAGGAAGGTACCACATTAGACGCTGCTGTTAAATATTTCTTAAATATAGAAAGTGAAAGTAAAACCTTCCTTTTAGATGGACACATTCCAATATCTAATAACATATGTGAAAGAGCTATCAAGCCTTTCGCTATTATGAGAAGAAATGTCTTGTTCGCTAAAACAGAAAATGGAGCTTCTATATCTGGAAGAATATTTACAATTGTTCAAACCGCTAAGGCGAATGCTTTAGTTGTTGATAAATATTTGGAATACGCGCTTGAAAATATAAATAAAGTTCCTATTGATGATCTCTTGCCGTGGTCAGAGAAACTTCCTAAGGAACTATCTATAAAACAGTATATAAAATAACCTGTACGAATTTTCGAACACCTGTGTGAATATTCGAACATTGTCAAGATGGATATCTTTTAGGCATACGATTCTATCAAAAGAGCTGACTAATTATTCATCATTTATTAGAAATATAAGAAAATTAAAAATGCCCATTTCTGAGCATTTTTGCGGTTTTTCGCATATTCCACTTTGTATCAAAGTATGTATACGATTATGGCGCGCCATGAAGGACTCGAACCCTCAACTTCCAGATTCGAAGTCTGACACTCTATCCAGTTGAGTTAATGGCGCATACCACTATATTAAACACTTTTACGTTTAATTTTTCTATATAAGATTAATAAAGAATTAATGACCATTAATACAGTTAGTCCAGTATCTGCTAATACAGCTAGCCACATTGGAATAAGTTCGCCCTTTCCTAATAGGCTAGTAATAATAGCGGCTAACTCCACTCCAATTTTCACACTTAAAGCAAAGATGATATTAAAGATAGAGGTGTGTCTAGCGATCTTAGCGATTCTAATTGAATCATAGACCTTCATTGGCTCATCATTCATAATCACGACATCTGCGCTTTCAATCGCTGCGTCACTTCCAATTGCACCCATTGCAAAGCCAATATCCGCTCTTTTAATTGAAGCAGCATCGTTAATTCCATCTCCAATAAAGCCAGTCGCGTATTTATTAGATAACTCTTTTTCTAAGCATTCAATCTTTTGATCAGGGAGTAAAGATGAATAATATTTTTTAATTCCTAATTCGCTACATAATTTTTGAGTGTTATGTTCTTTATCTCCAGTAAGAAGAACAACATCAACGCCACTATTTTGAAGTGAAGAAACTAACTCTTTACTACTTTCTCTAACTTCATCTGAGATGACTAAATATCCGATGTATTTACCATCATACACACAATAGACAACCACACCATTTTCATCGACTTCTTCAAACTCGATTTCATATTCATTCAATAGCTTAGAATTACCAATTAAGACCATATCGCCTTTATATTCAGCACATACGCCTAAACCTGCTAATTCTTCGAAATTTTCGCTCAAAACACTGCTTTTTTTAAGTTTTGCAATAGTTTTTCCAATCGGATGATTACTTAAAGATTCAACGCTAGACATCACATCAAGTAAGAAATCTTGCTTCACTCCAATAGGAACAATTTTACTAATTTCAAAGACGCCTTTAGTTAAAGTTCCAGTCTTGTCAGTCACTAATTTTTCCATACGATTAAGTTCATCAATATAGTTAGTGCCTTTAAAGACAATACCATTTTTACTAGCTAATCCTAATGCTGCAAAATAGGCAAGTGGAACAGAAATAACAATCGCGCAAGGGCAAGCTACCACCATCATCTTAAGTCCTAAAATAACCCAGTCTTTCCAGTTATTAGTAATTGCTCCTCCAATAATAGCAACAAGTAAAGAAACAATAAAGACAATTGGGGTATACCATTTAGCGAATCTAGAAACAAATTCATCGGCTTTAGATTTTTTCGCCCCACTATTAGAAATTAAATCAATAATCTTGCTAACTGCAGAATTTTGATAAGTTCTAATAACTTTTAAATTTAAAGTGCCTTCTTTTAATAAATAGCCAGAATATAATTCCATTCCTTCTTTTGCACTTACAGGAACAAATTCACCAGTTAAACTCGAAGTATCAACTTGTCCGTCTCCAGAAATAACTACCGCATCTACTGGAATATATTCTCCAGCGGTGACCACGATCATATCATTGACGTCAAGCATTTCTGGAGAAACTTCCTGAATTTCTCCATTAACTAATTTAGCAGCGTGCTCAATTCTTAAATTGACCGCTCTAGCAACAGCCTCTTTAGATTTATTAGTGGCAATGCCTTCAATAATTTTACCAACTTGATATAAGGTCACAACCATTAAAGCTTCCATAAAGAAGTGAGGTTCATGGGCGATAATCGCCACAATAAACGCCCCTACAGTACATAACGTAATTAATAAAGATTCATCAATTGGATTTTCTTTATGAGCAATATGAAGAATTACTTTCCAAGTAACATCATAAGTTAATAAAACAATGCCAAAAGCGTATAAGCCAAGTTGAATATAGAATTGCTCATGAGTTAACGCAATAGAGCACACTAAGATAATAGTGACACCTATTAATACTCTAGCTAAGGTATACCAGAAGTCTTTATTAAAGATCTTATATCTTTTCTTTTCTTTGGTCGCATCTACAATTTCAATTGGATCAGATTCCACTTCAGCAATTGATTTCAAAATTTCATCGATAGTTAATTCTTTATCTTTATATTCAATAAATAATTTATCTTTAGCAAAATCGATTACTGCATTATTAATAGCAGGATGTTTATTTAAATGCTTTTCACTTTTAAGTGCGCAGTGTGCGCAATCAAATCCAGTAATATGATAACTTTTCTTAATCATGGTGTTCTCCTTCTAAAACATGTTCATACGTAATTTGCATGATTTGCTTTACATGTTCATCTTTTAAAGAATAATAAATCTTTGTGCCTTCTTTCCTTGCTTTCACAAAGTCTCCATCTTTTAAATCTTTTAATTGGTGCGAAACTAAAGACTGACTACAACCAATTTGTAAGGCAATATCATTAACGCATTTTTCAATTAAATGATGAGGATCACTACTAGAAGTATCTAATTCATCTAATAGACAAAATAAAATTTTCAGTCTAGTCGCATCCCCTGCTAACTTTAAGGTATCTTGCATCTTATTTATTACGTGTTCATTGATATACATAATTGCTTACCTCGTGTATATTATATGAACATCTATTCATATTTGCAACAATAAAAATGAACAATCATTCATATTTTTCTGATTGTCCACTTTTTTCTATATAAATCTATATGATATTAATTTATCTTTAAGATAATTTAATTCTAATTCAAAATATGGTTCATTATTTAATAATTTTTTAAGAAAGATCTTATCTCCTTCCCATAATTCTAAAGAGAATAAATCACTCTTTTTAATCCATTTTAATGTCCCTTCATCACATTCAATGAGCTCTCCTTTATAGTCATTAACAACATATAAATGCATTAGTTCGGATATATCATCATAATTAAAATGAATTAGCCCTTTTTTACTATAAGAAATTACATCTAGTCCTGTTTCTTCTTTGATTTCTCTAATTAACGCGTCTTCTGGAGTTTCATCTTTTTCTAAATGACCTCCAACCCCGATCCATTTATTAGCATTAATATCATGCTTCTTTTTGTTTCTTAAAAGCATAAGATAAGAGTTATTTTTTTCTATATAGGCTAAGACAGTTTCTTTAATTTTCATCATCGCTCACTAGCCAAGAATCCTATAAATATTACTTACTATATATTCACTTAAAGGTGATGTGGCATATGATAAGCCCTTGACATAATACATACCCATAGTGTTTTTAGGGAATTTAAGAAACCAAAATTCATTGTTAAATATAATTCCCTTCTTTTCTCCCGCTCTGCCATCATATTCAAGATTGTGAGAACTTAATTTAGCATCACTAAAATCAATCATTTTTATCACAAGCAATATCTCCTAGTAAGTTTTTTCCACTCACTCTCGCGAATGATGTGATGTGTGGTTTCTTTTTTTCCTTGCGAATCAATTGCGTCTGCTAGATTCATATAAAGTCCATAATCATCTAAAATATCGGCAATTTCTGCTTGATCTATTAAATCTTGCATAGTTTTTGACACTTCGAAATCAATCTTAATATCATTATTGATAAAGTGATATTTACGATTTCTATAAATGTCTTCAAGAATCAGATTAGAAATATATTTATTAACATTATCGACTTCGCTAATCTTATGCATCAACAGTCTATCATCTTTTCTAATTCGAACTTTAATGTCCTTGTAGTTATTCTTAACGAATGTATTTATATATTTTTGTTGATTAAACATTTGCGGTTCCTTGATAATAGAATATTACATATGGGTACAAATGTAAATATGACTATATTCAAAAAGGAATTTTGGACCTTAATTAGTTATTCTAGTAAATGGCCACATGCTTTACCTCTTTTGCCAGAACATCAAGTCAATTTTCTTGATCCTGGTGAAATGTTTATATTTAGGAAGCTTGCTATCAAAGAGTCGCACCATTTCTTCTGCGGCATCGGTTTTTAAAAAATTAGCGTAAAAATTAACGACTTTTCTGTAAGTCTCAACACATTTATCGATTGTGACATTATATGGCCTTGGAGCGTCTATTTTTGCATTAGCTAAAACATACTGATCCCAAACCGGCATATCAGGATTCAAAGTCGCAAGCATTTTAGATGAAAAGGATGGCTCAATAGTTCCTTTAAATGTATAGACCTTTTTAATAATGTCCTCAAAAGACACTGTCTTGCCTTTCAATGATTCCATGTAAGCGTAATATTTCTTAAGAAATAATTCTTTGCTTCTTCTAATTCTATAGAAACCAGTGAATCTCTTTTGGAATTCTTCATCCTTTGAAACATTAGTCTTAGTAAACTTAGCCATTATAAAGTCATACTTGGCTGCACCAATAGCTATATTTTCCCAATTAAACTCATTTGAATTAATCATACCTCTAATTTTATTACAGAAGGCTTCAACATCTCTATCAGAAAATCTAAGTTTGGATTCTATTTCTTTTCCTTCAAATTCTATATCAGCAATATATTCCCTAATATATTTCATGGAAAAATGGTAACCTGATTTTGATATTATCAAGTTACTTAGGTGGTTACTTAGGTGGTTACTTAGGTTGTATATTTTGAATACAATTCAAATAAGTCTAATACCAATGTATTTTTAAAAATTTTATTTCCAACAATGAATTTATTTCGATATTCTTCTAATAAACTTCCATAAAAAAACGATAAACGGCATATTTTGAGTAGTCATTTATCGTGTTTTTTTATTCTGGAGCACCTGACGGGAATCGGACCCGCGTATTCAGCTTGGGAAGCTAACGTTCTACCATTGAACCACAGATGCATGCTTAATATTTATATAATAAATAGATTACGAATTCAAACGTAAAGATTTAAACTTTTCTTTTATCTCTACACTAAATCTAAAAGAATCGCATATTTTAGAAATGGTTTTTAGTTTTAATTTTTTGTCGTCTAAAGTAGTTAATAGATTAAATGTCTCTTCTGGATAATTAATCGCAATGCTTTGAAGTAACCATGCTTCTGACATCATCACCATATATTCATCATTCTCTCTTAAATATTTAAATACATTTAATATTTTTGGATCATTATAAAACTTTAATCCAAAGATATAAGAAAATCTTCTTGTATATAAATGCTTGTTGTTATAGTGAGATAAAAAGAAATCCCAATATAAATCAAAACTACATTTTTTAAGGCTATTATTGATCGTATCTGTTATTGCCCATGACTGAGCGTATTTAATATTTTTATCTAAAAAATCTAATTGTTCTTCAATAGTCTTACACCTTTTAAGACCAATTCCAAAATAGATAAAATCAATTTCTAAGTGTTTTGATAAGACGAATTCATCTAACTTTAGTTCATTATCTAGAACATGCTCTATAATAATGCTTCTTAAAATAGGGTTTTTCACTCCAATAGTGATATAACCACTATTAGAGAGATGTCCAGCAAATTCAGCGTGTTTGTTATCTCTAATAGAATATAAATAATCTAATAATTCTTTATAAGTCATATATGTATTATAGCAATGAAAAATCCCCTTTGATAGGGGATTAATATTTGAGTTTGGTGGGTACTGACGGGATCGAACCGCCGACCTTCTGTACGTCAAACAGATGCTCTCCCAGCTGAGCTAAATACCCAACCCACTGTTATCTAACAGCGATACATATTATATCTTTAATATAAATAAAAAGTAAATACTATTTTTAGAAAAATAAAAATGGCAATAGCCATTTAAATTTACTTGCTGGTGCCGACTATCGGAATTGAACCAACAACCTACTGATTACGATTCAGTTGCTCTGCCAGATTGAGCTAAGTCGGCAACTAAACCGCTTTATTCTAACGAAGTATATTTTTTATTTCAATATTTTATTTATAAGAATTCTAGCAGTAAAGAAAAAAGTT
>DDQE01000044.1 GCA_002342545.1 Caryophanales bacterium UBA2450 | reverse complement strand
ACAGAACCAACTATTCCAAGTTTTAAAAGATATTTGCCAATGCTTCTTGTATGTCTCACTCCTTCGGCGATTAAAAAGATAAATAACGGTAAAGATAATCTACCAAAGATTCTAAAGATATTAGAAAGATCAATCATTGTCTGATTCAAAGGATATTGCATCACAAAATACATACCTAAATGATCTAAAGTCATAAAGACAATAGCGAAGATTTTAATCCAAAAAGAAGATAAAAATGCGACTTTTTTCATGATTTTAATATAATGACCTGACTAATAATAACAAATAAATTGTTAGTAATATGAGCGACATATGAACATGGTAAATCATATAAATCATACGCTAGTGATAATAATACTCCAGGAGCGATATAAGTTGGTAAGATGATAAATTCAGTAGCGATATTTCCAGTAAAGTCCATATGAATTAAACCAAAGATTAAACCAGTGAAGATATAAGCTGCTACTCTAGACCATCTTTTAACTAGATTAAACATACCTACGCGATATGTGAGTTCTTCACACATTGGCCCAACTAATCCAAAAATTAATATTGAGGCAATTGGATAACGGGCAATTATTTGTCTAATACCAGTTTCATTTCCTCCGATGCCGGTATTATAAAATAGGTTAACAAATCTCAAGTATAATTCATCAAAAAATAGTATTGCAATTCCAAATCCAAGCCCAACAACATATGGAATCCAAGACTTAAATTTTGGAAGTATTTTTTTATAATCTAATCCAACAACAACTGCTAACAAAGCAAATAAAATCGAATAGGAAATTAATGAAGTGGCTCCTGCTTTATCGATTTCATTCATTGAAAATAAGATCGCGGAAACAATAGTTGTGATTAGCGATAAGGTGAAAACATTACCGATAGCGAAAAGAAGTGCTTCTTTCCAAATGTCCAACTTCGCGTTATTAAAAGGCGCGTATTTGTCAGATAATAAGTCGCCTCTTTGTTCGCTTTTATTAGAGAAATTTTCATCTTTTGAAAACATTATCTTTATTTTCCTTAAGAAAAATAATACACTAAAAGCACGTTGAAAGGTAGATTTTACTAGTAAAATATGGCTAATTTCATCATCCAAAAAGAAGGAACAGGATTTGTTGAATTACTTAAAAGTAAGTTTTATTCATTTGCGTTTCCTGTTAGCGATGTTGAAATTTTTAAAGCTCGACTAGAAGAAATTAGAAAGGCTAATCCTAAGGCTAAACATGTTGTTTATGCTTATCGAATTGGAGTTAATTCTAAATCCACCGATGATAAAGAACCGAAAGGAACAGCGGGTAGACCTCTACTTGAATTACTCACAAAAAAGAATTTAGTGGATGCCGCGATTATTGTGGTTCGTTATTTCGGAGGAAGTGAATTAGGGGCTTCTAGATTACTTAGAACCTATTTAGCTAGTGGAGTTGACGCTATTAATCACTCAACGATTGTTGAAAAATAAGGAAGGTATCATCATGGCAGATTGTAATCATCAATGCGAAGGTTGCCCAAGCAGTGGCAATTGCGAAAGTGAAATTAAAAAAGCAAAGCTAAACGATAGATCAAGCGTGAAAAAAGTAATCGCTGTTTTATCCGGTAAAGGTGGAGTTGGTAAATCATTTATCACTTCTTATTTAGCGGTGTCTTTACATAAGAAAGGATATAAAGTTGGCATTTTAGACGCTGACGTTACTGGTCCTAGTATTCCAAAAGCTTTTGGGATTAAAGAGAAGGCTGTTGGAGAAGATGGAATCATTTATCCTTTAGATAGCAAAACCGGTATTCAAATTATTTCCGCTAACTGTTTATTAGAAGATGACTCTGAACCAATTATTTGGAGAGGTGTCTTATTAGGTAACTTAGTTAAACAGTTCTATGAGGATGTTTTATGGGAAGACTTGGACTATTTATTAATCGATATGCCACCAGGAACTGGTGATATTGCTTTAACCACATTCCAAATGATTCCAATTGATGACTTAATTATTGTTACATCACCTCAAGATTTAGTCTCATTAGTTGTCACTAAAGCAATTAAGATGGCGAGAATGATGAACATTAAAGTTCTTGGTGTTGTAGAAAATATGTCTTACCTCAAATGTCCAAAATGTGAAGAAAAGATTCCTCTATTTGGAGAATCTCATTTAGATGAATTTGCTAAGAAGCTAGATTTTAAAGTATTAGGTAAATTACCTCTAGTGAGTGAAAACGCGACTAAAGTTGATAAAGGAGAAGTGGAATTTATTGAATTCCCTGAATTTGAATGTATCACTGAAGCAGTCATTAAGGAGGGCAAATAATGAAAGAGTTTGATGTTCGTAGAGCTAAACTATTTGATGTCTTACCTGATAATTCTTTAGCCTTAGTTTTTGCCGGAGCAGCCAAAATTCGAAGTGAAGATGAATGCTTCCCGTTTTTTGCTAACCGTAATTTCTTTTATCTAACTGGAATTGAACAAGAAAATAGTGTTCTCATGCTAGTGAAATGCCCAGGAGAGAGAAAAGAATATTTGTTCTTAGATGAACATAATGAATTAAAAGAAAGATGGACTGGAAAAAGATTATCTTTTGAAGCAGCCTCAGAAATTTCTCAAATCACTAATGTTTATTCTAATAATAACTTTGAAGCTATGCTTCAGATGGGATTATCTCAAGAAAATAATGTTTATGGAAATATTTCGCACCTCTATTTAGATTTAAGTGACGAATTAAAAATTAAAAATGGGGTATCTACTCAAATTTATAAGAAAGAATTAGAAGAAAAATACCCTCATCTTACTATTAGTAATATCTATCCATTAATCGTTGAATTAAGGTTAGTGAAATCCGAAAGTGAAATTGCGGAAATGGTGGAGGCAATTAACTGCACTAGTTTGGGAATCAATGAACTTTTAAATAATTTACATATCGGTGTAAGCGAACATGAATTAAGCGATCGCTTTGAATTTTTTGGTAAGACACATGGACGTCATCCATTAGCATTTGAAACAATCGTCGGTAGTGGAGTTAATTCCACAACATTACATCATCCAATTGTTCAACAAGATAAACTCATTGATTTTGATGATGTGGTTTTATTTGATCTTGGCTATAAACATCATGGATATTGTGCGGATATCTCTAGAACTTATCCAGTATCTGGAACTTTTTCTAGTAAACAAAGAGAAATCTATGAAGCAGTTTTAGAATGTAATAAGGCTGTTATTAGCTATGCTAAACCAGGATTAACTATTAAAGACCTTCAAGAATTTGCGATTAATTTCCTTAAAGGTGAATGTATTAAAAGAAAACTAATTTCTAAAGATGATGACATTCTTAAATATTATATTCATAATGTCTCTCACTTCTTAGGGTTAGACACTCATGATGTTGGAGATAGAAGTCGTAAATTAGTTCCAGGTAATGTTATTACTGTAGAACCTGGTTTATATTTTGTTGAAGATAAAATCGGTGTTCGTATTGAAGACGATGTTTTAATTACTGAAGATGGAGCAGTTTGCTTATC
>DDQE01000028.1 GCA_002342545.1 Caryophanales bacterium UBA2450 | reverse complement strand
TTATTCAATTCATAATCTTTTTTCGTTTTATAGTTTAATCCTTTATGACAAGTGGTTCCTCCTTTAGTAAAGAACTCATCATATATCCTTATTTGACACCCGAAAAACACAGGCCCAAATTTAGGATAGCAACCAATAGCTGGTTCATTTTTTATTATATCAAAAACAGAATTTGTATCCAAACTAAAAACAAAAGCATTATTATCCTTTTTTTTAATATTATTTCCTTCCCAGCTTTTCGTTGTGAATCCTCCAAATCTAACATCTTTATCAGTTTCAATTAATACTAAGGACATTTTACATTTATCACATTTTTCATGGAAAGTCTCAGCTTTATCACCCGCATCGAAAGCTTTATAAACTAAAGTAAATTTAACTCCTTTTAATAATATGTCTTGAATTTTACTAATAACATCATCAATTTCAGCATATTTGTGAATTATTCCTCTTAATAATCCATTTCTGAAAATTATTCTTCCTTCTTCTGTCATGAAAAGTGCTTCTATATCGATTTCTTCCTGTTCTTCCCCTTGGGTTGCCTGTTCCTGGACTTGTTCTTGTTGATATTGAGTCGCTGCTTCTTCTTGAACTTCGCCAACTTCTTCTTCTTTTTGTTGTAAAGTAATAGCTTTTAAATTTTCATATTCAGGGTTTTCCTGATTTTGCATTGAGGCCATTTGAGCCAAGGCTATTTGTTGTTCTGAAATTTCATCGTCATTATTTGAGCTATTATTATATTGTTGCAATTTTGGAGTTTGGAGAGACATTGGTGTAGAAATTTGAGTTTTGAATGGGGGATTGGGGTTTTGGGCGAAAGTTGTTTTTGTTTGTTTTATTTCTTGAGAAGTTTGATGGACAAATGGTTGTTTATTTGTTAAAGTTTGCGATTGCTTAATTTGAGGATTGCCATATTCCTGGGATTGGAATCTACGATCAAATTGGCTTACTTGGGCGAAGCCTTGATATTTATTTTGTGGTGTTGAAATAACTTGGGATTGGGGATTATTCGTCATTGTTTGTTTTTGAATTATTTGCCTTTGTAATTGCTGTTGAAGTATTAACTGCTTTTGTTGTTCTTGTAGTTTTTGATGCTGCTGTTGAATTAAGGCTAACTGTCTTTGAATTTCTTGAATTCTTTTTTGGTGAGATTGAACTAACTCTTGGGATTGTTGCATTGCTAAATTATTATTATTAGGTTTTATTTGTCTTACAGCGTTTATTTGGTTTTGACTTTGATTAGGGTTTTGGTTATAAACTCCTGAAATGTTTTGATTAGTAGGATTTGGAGTGGAATAATATATTCCTTGTCCTTGTGTTTGAATAGTTGGCTTAGGTGCAACATTTTTATTATAAACTTGTCTTGCTTGAGGAGGCTTATTATTAAGGTTAAAGTTATAATTATTTTGGATTTGCCCATAATTATTTGATGTTATAATATTATTTTGATAACCATAATTTGCTTGATTTACTTGGTTTACCGGGTTTGTTTGATATCCCTGATTTGCCGTTTGATATTGATTTGTCTGATAAGTGGTAATGTTATTAGTATATCTCATTTGATTATTTTGATTAAATTTATTAAAATTATCATTCATGGGAGTTGATAAAGATCTATTATTATTTCTTTGCATATTAGGATTTATATTAGTCATTCTTGGTCTTCTTTCCTCAATGACATTTCTTGAAGTTTGAAATTGATTATAATATTGTTTTTGCAAATAACCAGTGTTATTAAAATTGTTTTGGTTTGGAGTTTGTGCCACATATCCAGCATAAGTTCGATTATAAGGAGTGGTCATTGTAGAATAATTAGAGGTGGCCTTATATTGGTTTTGAATATTAAGATTGTTTACTATATTTGTATTAGGGTTAATAGTAAAAGCACTTCTTACTTGGTTAATGTTATTCATATTGTTATTTGTACTATTTTGCATTGCTGGCCTTACCACATTACCAAAAGGGTTTTTTTCTGTCAAGTTACTATTTAAATTATACTGGACAGTTTTAGTAGAATATGTACTTCTACTTTTAGTTACAGAATTTGACCTATTTATATTTAAATTATCTTTAATAGGTGACAATTTTTTAAAAGAACTTGTCGTATTTCTATTTATTTGTTCCTGGATTTGTTTAAATTGTTCTTCACTTATATTAGCCTTTTCGCCATCAGGGCCTTGAATTCTTGGAGGAAGTGCTTTACTTTTGGTTGTTCCATCGGGATAGTGGACTTGCAAAATTGGTTCGATGTATTCCAATTGAACCACAGGTGGTTTTACTTGTGATTCTACTATAGTATTGGTTTCAGTAGTTGATTTTGTACTTTTACCATATTTTGCTTCTGCTTCGGCGTTTCCTTGATAATCGAAGGTGACAGGAAGTTCTTGTTGACTATTATCAGCTTGGGATTGTTCTAAATTCAAATTTACTTCGAATTCGGGATATTTACCTGATTCTGTGGTAATTTCGTAAACTATTGAATAAGATGAATCTTTTGTGTCTTCGATTAAAGATATATTACCTGATTCTATTGTACTTTTTAAAATTGATAAGGCTTCTTGAATTGATTTAACGTCAGAAAAAGCTTGGGAAAGATTTTGGAGAGATTGAAGGGATAAATAAGATGAATATTGTTGATTTGTATTTTTATTTATTAATGTCATTGCTACCTGTTGATTGTTTATTAATGATATCTTTAGGGATTGTTGTCGACCTGTGGAATTTAATTTATATTCATCTACTTCTGTTTCAGTCATTTTTTATTTTTTATTTATTTAATTATATTTTA
>DDQE01000045.1 GCA_002342545.1 Caryophanales bacterium UBA2450 | reverse complement strand
TTATCTAAACTATGAAAAAACAGTTAAGCATCTTTGTTGATGAATCAGGTAATGTTGGCTTTAATTCTGAAGGCGCATCGAATTTTTATATTGTTTGTATGGTTTTTCATGATCAAAAGGACGATATTAGTGAGCAGCTTAAAAAGATTAAGGACGAACCTGTTTTTCATGTCGGTCCTCTAATTGGTGGAACAGACGAGTTTTCAAATATAGAGCCAAGAGAAAGACAAAAACTCCTTAACAAAATCTTAATCTTTACTAGCATTGTTCCTATTAAGCAAAAAACATTTGTTTACGACAAAAAGGATTTTCATTGTGATAGGCTCAAATTAATGCAAAAAATGTCAAAAGACCTTAATGCTTTTCTTCTTTCTAACCAAAGCTATTTTTTGTCTTTTGATGAAATAGTTGTTTATTATGATGGTGGTCAACAAATAGTTAGCAATGCACTAGCATTTGCTTTTGGTGGAGTCGGATATAATGTTTCATTTAAAGAGAGAGTTGTCCCTGCTAATTATAGACTCTTTCAAGTTGCTGATTTTATTTCAACCATAGTTTTGATTAGCACCAAACTAAATAAATACAAAAAACTTTCAAAAATAGAATCAACCTTTGTTGATGAGAGACACTTGAAAAACTTGTTTTTAAGAACAATAAAGAAAAAAGAGATTAAGTAGTCTTTCTGCCATAAACACAAGTGTGATTGAGTCCTGAGAAATCGGGATTTTTTCTGTTCTAGTAGATGTCATCAACGCGACAATCGAGATTGAAGATCCAAACTCAGTGGTGTTTGTAAAAGACTGGTTTGGCAAGAACTCAAGGATATATAGAAAAGATGATAAACTATATGCAGATATTAAGTCCAATGAATCAGCGCTCTTCTACTGGTATATGCAATATAGTGAAACAATGACAATTATCAAACCACAATCACTGATTGATAGAATAAAAGCTGAAGCGGAAAGAATAGCTAAAAAATATGAATAAGACAGAAAGATTAAATCATTTATTTGAAAAGTGGAAAAAAGCTCACACTGAAGAATCTAAAGACAATATCAAAAAAACAATAAGCGGGAATAATATTAAGTCATATTTCTTTGAAAAAGACGGAATTATCGATGAAGAATCTTTCGAAAACGAAAATACAAAAGTGTTGTTTATTTCCGCTGAAGCAAACGCAGATGAATATAACGCTAAAGGAGGCATATCTGAAACAGATTATAGACAATGTTACCTCTCATATTTTAAAGATGGCAAGGATAACTGGGGCGGAAAGATGAGAGAAAGGGTGTGCGGAATGTATAAATACTTAACTCGTCAACCAACTTTAAAACTAAATGAAGCCGCAAACAAGTTTGCAGTTATGGATATCAATAAAAGAGGTGGCAAATCTACAATCGACAAAGGAAAACATCTTGTTGCTTATACTGAATTGTATAAAGAGTTTATTAACAAAGAGATAGAAATTATTAATCCGGATATAGTTGTCTTGGTTGGTGTCAACCTCTGTCGACTAAGGATCGTTCAAAAGCTTGGGTGTTTAGAAGAAGATAATAAATGCTATTTTTTAGTAAACAAAAAGAAGGTCCCTATTTTGCTTTCTTTGCAAACCGCAAACGTACAATATCAAGCAAAAAGATATCCACCATTATATGGGTGTGAAAACATAGCGATTGGCATTTTGTGTTCATATTTAAAAGAAGAGATTGCAAAGTATAAGATCTACGAACAATAAGATATGGTTTAGCTGCAACTAGCAAATAAATGCAAGAAAAAATGAATTAACTTTTTTCTGCAAAATAACAAAAATATCCTTTTATAGGATGTTTTTTATATATGTTGATTGTGTTATATTTATTGTATGAATTATAATTCGTTATTCTTTTTATTAGTGTTTCTTCCTGCCTCACTACTTATTTATTATGGAGTGAGTTATTTTTCTAAAAAGAACGTTATTGCTAAAAGGATCACTTTGTTAGTTCTTAGTTTATTCTTTTATTGCTACGCTTCAGGATTTATCTATTTTGGTGTTCTAATTGGAGCGTCCTTGATCCATTATTTATTTGCTTATTTAGTTTCAAAAAGCGATAAGAAGAAATCTAAACTCACTTATATGTGGATAGATATATCCTTATCCGCTTTAACATTATTATTCTTTAAATATATAAATTTAATCGCGGGTTCATCTTTTACAATTATCTTCCCGTTAGCATTATCTTTTTATACCTTCCAAAGTATTTCTTATATGGTGAACGTTTATAAAAGAGAAATAGACTCTAAAGAAGTTAATATTCTTTCTTATTTCCTTTATCTATTTATATTCATGAAACTCACTCAAGGTCCAATTACTGAATATAATCAGATTAAAGAAGATAATCCAAGTGTAGAGAAGTTTTATCAAGGCATTATTAGATTTGCATTTGGTTTAGCTAAAAAGATTTTAATCGCTGATACATTAGCCTTAGTGGTTTCTTTAACTTTAGGGAATATCTCTACAATTGGTACAGGCTTATCCTGGTTTGGCTTATTAGCCTTTACTTTACAGTTATATTTTGATTTCTCTGGATATAGTGATATGGCTATTGGTATTGGCAAGATGTTTGGCTATGACATTGCCGAAAACTTTAACGCTCCATATTTATCTTTATCAATTGGTGATTTCTGGAGAAGATGGCATATGTCACTAGGCAATTGGTTTAAACGCTATATCTATATTCCTTTAGGAGGCAATAGAAAAGGCACTCCTAGAACCTGCTTAAATTTGTTTGTAGTCTTCTTTTTAACAGGGATATGGCATGGATCTACTCTTAATTTCTTAATTTGGGGTGTATATTTTGCCCTCTTCTCAATTTTAGAAAAGCTATTTTTAGGAGAATTACTTAAAAAGAATAAGTTTAAGTTTATTAATTGGTTATATACGATTTTTGTAGTGATGATAGGCTGGGTATTCTTTATTTGCCCTAATTTCTCTGATATGGGTAATTATTTTAAAAATCTGTTCGGAATTATTGGCAACGAATCAGATTTAAGCTTCATTGGTATATTTACCTTTAAAGTATTTTTAGCCGTTTTATTTGGATTATTCTTCTCTTTAATTTACCCACTTATCAAACCAAAGATTTCCTTCTTAGCTAAGGAGAATAAAGTTATGGAAGTTATTAAGGCTATTAGCGCTTTAGCATTAGTGGTAGTAGCGGTAATCTTTATTACCTCTAATAACTTCTCACCATCAATTTATGGAGCCTTTTAATATGTTGGGGAAATTTAAGAAAGTTGTGGTCTTTGCTTTTGTGCCTCTACTCGCGGTTTCTCTTCCTATTTCTTTTGCTTTTAAAAGAAGTAGAGTAGAAAAGACTGATCCAGTCGCGTTTCCAACTTCTTTTGATAATGACTTTTTCTCTAATTTTGACGAATGGTTTAATGATAACGTGCCATTTAGAGACGCTTTTATTGAATTTTATAAAAACTCTGAACTCACCATTGAAGATGCTTGGTTTAAATTTTTACTAATGATCTCTGGAGATAGTGATTTTAATTACCCTAGTAGTGGTTCTATAGAAGATATTACTGACCCATTTTTAGATAAAGGACAATCGTATTATGCCCCTAGATATGATGGCTATGTGATATATGGTAGAGATGATTGGCTATTTTATAGCGGAGATGGAGCGCTAGAAAACTATAAAGGAAGCGATATCTATTCAGATTATGAAATGAATAAACAGATGGAGAAATTTATTGCAGTAAATGATCTCTGTAACGATAGAAATATTGATGTTATATTTAATATTTTTCCAAACAAAGAACAAGTCTATGCGGATAAGATGCCTTCTATTAGAGTCACTAATAGAGCAAAGAAACTTCAAAGATTAGAACATTATTTCTCTAAAAATAGTAGCTTACCATTCTCTTACCCAATTGATGAGATTATTGATTCTAGAAGCTTAGGAGATATCTATTTAAAAGAAGACACTCACTGGAATCCACTTGGGGCGATGCAAGGTTATAGTGATATTTTAAAAGGATTAAATAGAAGCGCTCCAACATATACATATAAAGAAACTACAGTTCAAGGTGGAGATTTAGCCTCAATGCTTTCTAGTAGTGGCTCAATTTACACTTCTTATAATGTGACATATAAAGAAGATGTTACTTATATGGTTATTGCTGATGGAAATAGAAAATATATTGAAACTAAATCATCATTAACTGATGGTAGTCGATGTCTCTTAATTGGAGACTCATTTAGAAATGCATTAGTCCCTTATGTTGCGAAAGATTATGAAAACCTAACTTGTATTCACTTTGATTATTTAGATAGTGAATACGCTATAAAGGAAATTGCTAAATTAAAAGTGGGCGATACTTTAATTGTTTCTTCTGTAGAAAGATTATATCCCGCTTTAGTGAAATCATTAGATTTCTTAAAGTCCCACTTAGAAAAATAACTATTTAGTGGGCATATATTATTTGTTTTATCTTGTTGAAGAAGTCTTTTTCAAATTTATAAAAACTATAACTTTTACCAAACATTAATAAATGGCCAAAGGGAATGAAGTAAGTGACTGTTACTACTCCAACGGTATTTACTACACATAGTAGAAATAAACCAATCGTGTAGCCAGTAGCGAGTCCATTATCAGTTAAACCCATATTCGACCAATTCTTAATTAACATTAGATGTAAGAAATAAGCTTCTAAAGTAAATCTACCCGCAAAAGCGATAACTTTAGAGAATTTATATTGTTCAATTAAAGTGGCTAGGCCATATATTGATAAGAAAGCAAATATTGAAGCGATATAAAATAAAGGAATATTAGTAGGTAAATCAACAACCACCAAACCTCTAGAATAATAAATAATCAAAATAGTGACAGTTAATCCAATTATTAAACTAGCTAAAGACACCCATTTATTGATAAATCTAAATAATTTATCTCCAAATAAATAGCCAAATAAAAATATTGGAACATAAGCGATAAAATAGTCATATCCAATAAAAGTGTTGGAATGGATTATATTTTGTTGTCTTAAAATCACAATCAAGGCATAAGAGATTAAAACTACAAAGAAGACACATAATTTCTTATATTTAGGGAATATAGAAGCAATAAATAAACCAATATTAGAGGCTAGATTAATCCATAATAAGACCCACAAAAACCATAAACCCATCACTGGAAACTCCCAAAATTCTTCAAAGGCTTTAGGAACATCAACCCATTGATTATATAAGGCCACCCTTAAGATGAGGAAAAAGACAACTGGCCACATGTAGTTAACTCCTCTTCTAATAATGTCAAAGAAGAATCCAGCAGGTTTAAGAGGTTTCCTATGAGAAAGAGATATCCCACTTAAAAAGAAGAAAATCGGTACCCCTAAAACCACAAAGAAAGAGCCCACAAAAGATTGATTAAAACCTAGAGTCGTTCTTTGTAAGACATGGATCAAAATGATAAATGTCATTGCAAAACATTTACATATATCAATGGTTTTATTTCTGCCACTCATCTTACATTTATTATATCAATTTAAGTGAAATGTTAATTATATTAATAAACCTTATTTTTTCTTTATAGTAGGCGAAACGCATGAAAGTGTGAAATAGCGGACCCCCAATCATAAGAATGACCGGTAATCTATTAAGAGAACCGGTTTTCTTATGTTAGCAATTGTCAAAGATTTGTAGTAATTTTTCATAGACGCATGAAATTAGTTTTCTATAAATAGAAAACTAAAGTATACTAT
>DDQE01000062.1 GCA_002342545.1 Caryophanales bacterium UBA2450 | reverse complement strand
AGAGTTAATTTTCACTCTTAAAATTGGTATCATTTGATATACCGAAAGACATTCGTTAACTACAGTATCGATACAATTCGGTACTGTTTTTATTTATTTGTGATATAATCACCACAGGGAATGATGTCTCCCTTCTAGAAATAGAAAACCGCAAGAATAAAGCTGATGACGTCTATGACTTTTTGTTGTAGGGATCAGCTTTTTAATTTCTATGGCAGATTGGAGATTATATGAATATATTTCTATCCTTATTTATTATCTTTGGTGGCGGCATACTTGGTGGTTTTATCTTTGAAAAAATCAAACTCCCAAAACTAGTTTGGTATATCATACTCGGAATATTAATTGGTCCATCACTATTAAACATTGTTGATGACACATTATTATCAATCTCTTCATATTTAAGACAAATCGCTTTGGTGATTATTCTTACAAGATCTGGTTTGTCTTTAGATATTAACAATCTCAAGAAGATTGGCAGACCCGCTATTTTAATGTGTTTCGTCCCTGCTTGTTTTGAAATTATTGGCATTACTATATTTGCCCCTCTATTCTTAGGAATATCCTATTTTGAAGCTTTACTTCTTGGTTCTGTTCTTGCTGCGGTTTCTCCGGCGGTAGTTGTTCCAAGAATGATTAAACTTATGGAAGAAGGATACGGCAAAGAACATAGCGTTCCTGAACTAGTCATGGCGGGAGCATCTTGTGATGATATTTTTGTTATTGTTCTTTTCTATTCGTTCAAGAATCTAGTAGCTACCTCGACATTTGATGCTTGGGGCATATCACAAATTCCAATATCGATAATAACCGGCATTACATTAGGCATTGGTGTTGGATTCTTAATGGTTTTAATCATTCGCTATCTAAAACTAAATAAAATTATCAATGTTATTCTCATGCTTGGTTTATCGTTTGGCATGCTGACATTGGAAAGCGTCTTAAAACCATATTTTAGTGTTTCTTCTTTACTAGCGATTATAGTAATGGCTTTAGTGGTCAATATCTTTAAGAAAGAAGAAGCCAAGGACATCCAAAAATCGTATAACGGATTATGGCAAGGCTTCGAAATACTTCTTTTTGCTTTAGTGGGGATTGCTACTGATGTACATTATGCTTTCTCTAAAGAAGGCGCAATCATCGTAGGATTAATCTTTATCGCACTAATATTCAGAAGTTTAGGTGTGATATGTTGCGTGATAGCCACGAAGTTTACCTCAGAAGAAAAGATATTTATTATCATTTCATATTTGCCCAAGGCAACAGTGCAGGCTTCAATTGGCGCGATTGCATTGAGTGAAGGTTTAAGTTGCGGAACACTAGTTCTCACTGCCGCGGTGGTGTCAATATTAATTACCGCTCCACTGGGGGCTATATTGATGGATTCACTTTACAAGAAATTATTAAATAAAAATGAGCCAATCATCTGACGGGTTTATTTTGCTTTTATGGTATAAAAGTTTTCAATAAATAGTTAACTTATTGACTATTTAAGGTTGTTCGGATTTTCATAAAAGTGTCCGGATGTATCAAAATAGTCCAAAAAGCCAGATGTAAACTACAGTTCTGATGCATTCAGGACTGTTTTTTAACTTTTCTTTGAATTTGTTTTAGCGCAACAACGTGTTGCTTAGCACTCCCTGAAGCAAATGGTATTATTTTAGTGAACTGAGGTAATTATTTATGGAAACAAAATTAGTGCTACGGGAACTTAGAATTAAAAATGGTTATTCACAAAAGGAATTAGCGGAAAAGGTTTTTGTTACAAGACAAGCAGTGTCACGCTGGGAAGCGGGTGAAACAATGCCAAATACAGAAACTTTAAAACTGCTTTCAAAGCTATATAACGTGTCAATAAACACACTTTTGGGTTCTCCTAACAAACTTATTTGCCAATGCTGCGGGATGCCGCTTGAAGATGAAATCATCGGAAGAAATAAAGATGGTTCAATGAATGAAGAGTATTGCAAATGGTGTTATGCCGATGGCACTTATACATATAACGATATGGATGATTTAATTAATGTTTGTATTCCTCATATGGTAAAAGAAGGGTTTAATGAAGAACAAGCACGTACCTATATGAGAAACATGCTTCCAAATCTTGACTATTGGAAAAGGCATAAAGAGCTAAGCGATCACGGAAAATTCGATGCCTTTAAAAAACAATTAATCGAAGAAATAAATAATTTAAACATCGAAGGCATGCCAAAATTAGAAAGTCTAAGCGCACTTGTTGGAGCATATGTCAATCTGGAATATCACTTACCATCAGGTATGAAAGCCAAATTTTTAGATGATAATATGACTTATTTAGGAAATCAACTTGAAGTAGATAATAATAGATGCTTTGGAATAGTGGCAAATGCTGAAATAATATTGATTTGCACATATGGTGTTGAAGGCGCAAATCCAGAATTAATATTGTTTAAAAGAAGACATTAACTGTGGGTGGCCCACAACTAGACAAAGTGGCCCATTGTATCGTTTCCGGCCATTACAACCAGATGCAAAAAACCGACATTTTTCAGCGAAAACTGTAAATATCAGTAAATTTCTGTAATAATGTTGTCGTTACCTGTAAAAAACCTGTAAAAAAGTGTATGTTCACTCAGTCGCAGGTAATGTATTCACTCAGTCGCAAACAAGCAAATGAGTGTTCACTTCGTCCCACCGGTACAAAAGTCAAAAATGCACGTATCCTAATGGTACGTGTTTTTATTTATCTTAAATAGAAGCAATCAACGGATGGTTCAAAGAAGAATTATTCATAGATTTCAACCTAAAGAAATGTGACAATGTTTTATCTTTGATAAAGGATTGCATCTATTACTATAACTATGAACGTCCAATGCACTGTTTACAATACAAAACCCCACATCAGTTTAAATCTGACATTGGGTATTGATGCTTTTTTGAACTGTCTACTTTCTCTTGACTAGTGCAATTAATATGATAAATTAGTTAATAGTATTAAGTAATTATTAAGGAGTGATTGCTATGGATTTTAAAGAAGCTATGCAAAAAAGACACATGGTTCGTAAATATACAGATAAACCTTTATCCGATGAGATTATCGCAAAAATAAATGAAAGAATTGAACTGAATAATAAAAATTATAATCTTAATATGAAACTTATGATTAATAATAGCAAAGGTGTAAGTAGTATTATGAAGTTAATAATGGCTAGAGGTGTAAATAACTTTATAATTCTTGCAGGAGATGTAAGTGGAAATTTAGATGAAAGATTAGGATATTCTGGAGCAGATATAATGTTATATGCTCAAACATTAGGATTAAATACTTGGTGGGTTGGTGGAACATTTAATAGGTCTGTAAGTAGATATGTAGACAATAAAAAGGTAACTGGAATAATTGCTATTGGATATGGTCAAACACAAGGCGTCCCACATAAGTCAAAAAATGTAGAAGATGTTTCTAAATATGAGGGTACTATTATTCCACCTTGGTTTATTAGTGGTGTAGATGGAGCTTTACTTGCTCCAACAGCATTAAACAAACAAGACTTTATGCTCATAGGAAATGGGAATAGAGTAAAGATAGAATGTAGTAATGGTATATTTACAGGCAGTAATGTTGGTTTGATAAAATATCATTTTGAACTAGGTGCAGGAAAAGGAAATTTTGAATGGGATAATTAGAAATGAACTATAATGAAAAGGCAGAAGAAATATTTAATAGTTTAACTAAGAGAAAAAAATTTGCAGATAAAATGCCATCTAATATCTCACAAGGAGAATCGGGAGTTTTATTATATTTGCTTAATAACGATAGTGTAAGTCAAAGTGAGTTAAGTGAGAAAGTAAATATAACAATGCCTAGAGTAGCTGCAATAATAAATACATTACAAGATAAAATGTTAGTAATTAAGAGAACAGATCTTAATGATAAAAGAAAGACTATTATTACAATTACAGAAAAAGGAAAAAAAGACATTCTCCAAAAAAGAAAAAGAGCAATTATATTTATAGAAAGTATCATAAAAGAATTAACTGATGAAGAAATAATGCAATATATTTCTATCAATAAAAAGATAGAGGAAATTTCAAATAACTTGAAAGACTGATACTATATGAGTAGTCAAATTGAATAATTAAAAAGTTTTATTGTTGCAATTGTATTAAAACGCAACATTCAATACAATCAAAGGCTGCAGCATCGAGAAATCGGTGCTGTTTTTTATTTTTGTACCCGAACAAAAGCCACTTTTTTATCCGTATAGTGTACAGGAGGAAAGAATTATGTACTTTAACAGAGAATCAGTAATTGATTTAAAGAAAAGCGGTTTATCTGTCCGTGAGATTAGTAAGAAAACAGGTATTTCTAAAACAACAGTGGAAAGATGGCTTCAAGAAGCAGATAAGGTGATAGTGTCTCATTGCCCTGTTTGTGGTAAAGAAATCACTTATACCAGAGGTCATAGACCAAAGAAGTTTTGCTCCGATGCTTGCTGTGTCAAATGGTGGAGATAACATAATGAGGTCAAGGCTAAGAAATATCTCCATACCTGCGAACACTGTGGGAAACCATTTAAGTCCATGAAGAAGTATCAAAGGTTCTGCTGTAGAGAATGCAAGTTTGATGTATTTTAGATTAGGAACAATATACCAATAAACTGAATCACAGCGGCTATCAACACGAAATAGTGGAAGATGGTGTGGCTCCATTTCTTATATTTACCAATAGCGTACATTATCGCGCCGATACTATAAGTAATGCCTCCTATGAGGATGAATAAGAATAGAACATGAGATAAACCACTATTAAATGGATAGAAGAATACGATTGCCCAACCTTGAATAATATAGATTAAAAATGTTGCTAATTTGATTAATTTAGATTCTGTAGGTAGTAGGTTAAGAATTACACCTAATACTCCTAATCCTAATTCAATGACTAATAAGGCAATAGTGTGGGTTTGATTGGTGATGCCATATATGCAGATTGGAAGATATGTTGCTGCAACGAAACAATATATGTCGCAGTGATCTACAATTCTTGAATATGCCCTTGCATAAGAATTAAAAGGGCGAGAATGGTAGAAGCCTGATACAAAGAACATTACCAACATAAATAATGAATAAGTATAAAATGGCAACATGTGAGTGAAGCTATAGTGGTGGATTGCCCCTAG
This sequence comes from Caryophanales bacterium UBA2450, assembly GCA_002342545.1. Taxonomy (GTDB): domain Bacteria; phylum Bacillota_I; class Bacilli_A; order RFN20; family CAG-826; genus UBA2450. Next base: position 2,409 of record DDQE01000062.1, on the reverse strand, counting down.
AACAATAAACGTAATAAGAGTGCCTATAGCAAATAACGCTCCAATAAAATGAGAGATAGAATTTTGTATTTCTTCATCCCTTGTATATTTTGGTAATAACGCGATATCTGGACTCATTTTATTTTCAAACCTCTTTTCTTTCCATGGAAGAATATTGCGATTAATCCTGGTCCGGTGTGAGAACCGATAATTGGACCCATTTGATAGATTTTTGCACCTTTGAAGCCAACACCTTCCACTAATAGTTTTTCATATTCATATGCACCTTCTAAGTTATCAGCGTGGCATATATAAACGTACTGTTTTTCTGGATTGATTACTCTAGCTAAGCACTCTTCTAAAATATAGTTAGCCGCGGATTTCTTTCCTCTCACTTGTTTGTCTACCTTTAAGTTTCCATTAGGGGCACAAACAAGAACGGGATTGATCCTTAAAACACTTCCGATAAAACCTGCTGCTTTTGATAATCTTCCGCCTCTAACAAAATATGTGAGAGTGTTAGTGGTGTAGTAGGTATTAATTTCTGTAGCAAATTCATTAAGAATCTTAAGAGCCTCTTCGTATGGTGTTCCGTTATCTCTTAATTCAATTGCTTTATCTAACAAAACTAATTCGCCATTACACGCGATGAGGGAATCAATAGGAGTGATGCGAATAGATTTATCTTCATTCATCAATTCTTTTGCTGCTAATCTTGCTTGATTGATCGAACCAGATAATCCTTCGGTTAATGAAATGTGGATAATGTTTTTGCTTCTTATTAAATTCTTTTTAAAGAAATCATAATAGACATATTGATTAAGTTGACTAGTGGAATATGATGTGCCATTTCTCATATTGTTGAAAAAAGAAAGTCCTTTATCCATATCCATATCATCAAGATATTCGGTAGTGCCATTTGAATAGTAATAAAAAATAACGTCGACATCTTTGCTATATAACTCTTGTAAGTTACCATCGCAAGATGAATCAATTGTGATTACGAAATCATTCATAAGACTAACCTCCTTTTTTGGTCACTGCTATTGTAGGAATGCTTAACTATAAAGTCACTCCCTTGGTAAAAAAGTTATTCTCTTCAAAAAAATTGACTTCGCCTAGCGAGAGAATTAATATAATTCTATGACTGAATTAGAGATTAAAAATAACTTTGCAAGGAATATCAAAGAACTAAGAATCTCAAGGAAAATGAACCAGGTTCAATTCGGTGAGAAGATTCATTATTCTTCAAAAGCCATATCCAAGTGGGAAAATGCGGACGTTCTTCCAGATGTAACAACATTAAAGATGCTCGCAGATTTTTTTAATATCTCATTAGATGATTTGATTTGTAGTAAGCATTTCGTAAGAAAATCTCATCGTAAATTAAATAGAGTACTTATTACTGCTTCTAGTACGATGCTTTCATTTTTTATTGGGGCAATCATTTTCTCTGTTTTATATTTCTGTCAAATTCCAGGTGCCTGGAAAGCTTTTCCTGCCGCTGCAGTAAGTGCAGGAATAACATTCGTTGTTTTTGCTTCAATTTGGTATCGTCGTATCATCATTAATATCGCTAGCACCACATTGGTGGGACTCGTTGCTTTTATGGTGATGTGTTTTATGGATTTCCAATTTTATTGGATTATCTTAATAGCGGGTATCATTTTGATGATTGCTTCAATCATCTTCTTCAATATTCGTTTTACGGATCGAAAATAATACGAAAAAGAAAATTTTATCTCTGGTATTTGTACTTATTTCTTACGTCTTAGCTTTTGTTGTTGGGTTTTATTCTAGCCAATGGATTAAACTTCTAAAGAACAAGTGAAGAAGTTAGCCATCTTTATAAGCATATTAAGATTCGGCTCTCGGTATCCGTGTTCATAGTGGTAGTACATCCTATAGCTAAGAGAATGTATAAAGAGATGAAAGAACACCCATACAAATTCCCTGAAGCTTAGGTTTACACGCACATTAATTCTTTATATAATAAAAAAGACCGATCGGAGGTCGTTGTTGTAAATTGAGTTCGGAATTTGTTATTGTGTGAAACTGAAATTACAATTTTATCAATTCAGTTTCATTTGAGAGAAATTTCAGTGATTCAGTTGCATTAGAACATAGACTAGATTCGAGACGATATCATTAAAATCGTCTCGTTTTTTAAAAATAAAGAAAAATGGTGTTTTATAAGAATTCCTATTATGCACACGCTTTTGCTAACCAGCTGATTTTGTAAGTTAAAAGTTTGAGCATAATACGCAAAGGTATGGGATTTAAACACTCTGACCATGGTATTTTAGCCAAACATTCTTTGAGTTCCCCCTTTTTACGAAATATTTTTGATAATTTTTCATATTTTTAATCCCTAATTTTGAGTTGCTTTTAGCGCATGTTTTTATCTAGCAAAATCTTTGATTTTGAATA